>JBEKJO010000001.1:0-103415 GCA_050011195.1 Verrucomicrobiota bacterium
TTATGTACTGAACTCGAACGCCGAACGTCGAACGCTGAACTTTGAACTCCGAACCTCGATCACCGCGGTAGGGGGTATCATTATGGGGTGGAGACGGCGAGGCCCGTCAGTCGCCTGGTGCTCCTCTGGGCCAACAACCGCCCCTTCGCCTGGGGCGACAACGACTCCGGCCAACTCGGCGACAACACTAGCGGGACGGACCGCCTCGTGCCCGAGGCCGTGACGGCGACGGGCGTGCTGGCTGGCAAGACGGTCGTGAGCACGCAGGCGGCTCGGTGCGGTGTGTTTCAAGATGATCGTCTGCCGGCCCACACGCACTTGACGCGAAGCGCCGTCCGTGGAATATATTTCCTCGTGAAGATATTGTCGTCGGAGAGTGCTTTCTAACAGAACACAGCGTCAACCCTGGCCGCCTGGCCCGTGGCCACTGTTGGTTCTCACTGCTTTGAGAGCTTGCCCTCCCGTCTTTCCTTTTTGAGGGCTTGCATGCCCTCAGCGGCTTGTGGCACGGTGGTGGCGTGGTCGAGCTTAAACCGAATCGGTTTGCCGCGAAGTCTGAGTTGGGCGTAATAAGTTCCGTTACGCTCCTAAAGCCCACAGACACGCTGCTTCCTTCGGTCAAATACCTTGTTCCAAGCATTAGGCCGTCGCCGGGCCGGTTTTCTCATCACGTCACGTTGGGTTTCATTGCGCTTCGTTTTGCAAAAGCAGGACAACTGCGCAAGTGAAACCTGAGAATCGTCAATGAAATCAGAGTTGCCGGTGTGGTGGAATGGCAGACACACAGGACTTAAAATCCTGGGCCAGTAAAAAGGCGTGTGGGTTCAAGTCCCACCACCGGCACCATGATATTACCATGAGCAAGCGCTTTTACATCACGACCGCCATCGACTACGTCAATGGCCAGCCCCATCTCGGCCACGCTTACGAGAAGGTCATTGCCGACGTGATCGCGCGGGCGCGCCGCAGCCTGGGGCAGGAGACGTTCTTCCTGACCGGCCTCGACGAGCACGGCCAGAAAGTGCAGCAAGCGGCGGTGGCGGAAGGGAAAAGTCCACAGGCCTATTGCGACGAGCTGGCCGCGGTGTGGAAGGCGTTTGCCGCAAAGCTGGAGTTGACCAACGACGATTTCGTCCGCACCACCGAACCGCGGCATCAGCAAGTGGTGCAGGCCATTCTGTCCAAACTCCACGCGGAGGGGCACTTTTACAAAGAAGTCTATCGCGGCTTTTATTCGACGCGGGAGGAAACCTTCCTGACGCACAAAGATCGCCGCCCGGACGGCACATTCGACCCGGCTTACGGGGAGGTCATTGAACTGGACGAGGAGAACTACTACTTCCGGCTCAAGGACCACCAGCCCTGGCTGATTGATTACATCGAGCAGAACCCGACGTTTGTCGCCCCCGCCTATCGGCGCAACGAGGTGTTAGGCTTTCTGAAGAACAACGTGCTGGAGGATTTGTGCATCAGCCGGCCTGCCGCGCGGTTGAATTGGGGCATTCCGCTGCCGTTCGATCCCGATTTCGTCACCTACGTCTGGTTCGACGCGCTGTCCAACTACATCACCATCCCCGCCGCTCAGGGCGATCCCGGCGTCCCCGGCCCCCTTCGTCCTCAACCATCAACTCTCAACTCTCATTTTTCCTTGTGGCCTGCTGATATTCATCTCGTCGGCAAGGACATCCTGAAGTTCCACGCCGTCTATTGGCCGATCATGCTCAAGGCGATGGGGGCGCCGCTGCCCAAACAAATCCTCGCCCACGGCTGGTGGCAGAAGGATGGCCAGCGCATGAGCAAAAGCACCGGCAACGTCGTTGACCCGGTCGCGGTCATTGACGAATGGGGTGTGGATGCGTTCCGCTTCTATGTGCTCCGGGAACTGGACGTCGGCCCCGACGGCAATTGGACCGAAGCCGGTTTTGAGGCGCGCTACTCGGCGGAATTGGCCAACGGCCTGGGCAACCTGGTCAACCGCTCCCTCTCGATGCTCAAACGCTATCGGAATGGGGTAGTGCCCAGGGCTTCACCAGAACCAACTCCAGGGAGCGCTCCAGGCGATCTGGTCGCTGGTAACGAGGGCCAATCAGTACGTGGATCACACCGCGCCGTTCAAGCTGGCCAAAGACCCGTCCAAGGCCGAGCGCCTGGATGAAGTCCTGTATAACCTGGCGGAAATCTGCCGGATTCTCGCCGTGCTGCTCTGGCCTTTCCTGCCGGGGACGGCGTCGAAGATCTACGCGCAGCTTGGCCTGTCCGGGGCGCCCGACAAGTTTTCCGGGGTGCGTTGGGGCGGTCTTATGGCCGGCCACTCCATCGGCACGCCCGCCCCGCTGTTCCCCCGGAAGGAAACCTGAGGCGATTATAACATGGTGCGCACGAAATGCCGACAGACCGGAGCGCCGGCATGTTGCCGGCTTAGACCATTCGAACCGTGTAAGCCGGCAACATGCCGGCGCTCCGGCCGATTACGGCTGTCAAAGTGTCGAAACTTTGTGGCGGGCACACTGGCAGCCCTGCTGCTCTGCGCTTCTCTCCACGCTCAAACCCTCGACCTGCCTCCCCGTTCCGATAGCACCCTGACCGGCACTGAGTTCGCCAGGCGAGTCACCCCGCTCGACTTGGCCGAGCGTGAAAAGGAGATCGTTGCCCAGATTACTTCCGGCAATGTGCCGAACTTCCTTCGCAAACTCTGTCCGGTGCCGGCCACCAGCAGATGGGACAGCACAACCAACGTTGCGACGTTTTATGCCACGCCGGATTACCTGGCGATTGGCTCCGACGACGACTATTTCCTCACCCCGATCTCGCCCAACACGGCCCAGCGAATCGCCGACGCGATGCACTGCTCCCTGCCGACGCCCAAGATGGTGGACGCTATCTATGCCGCCGCCGAGGTGAAGCTCGCGCCGTCGCCGATACCACCCAGTCCCGCCATGACCACGGTTCCGGTCTTCAGCAATCACTGTGCAACCGTCCGCGCCCAGCGGGCGGAGCAACTCAAAGCGCACCCGCTCGGCGCGCTGGTCGCCGGGCACAAAAAAGACGTGGTGATCTCGGCGAAGCTGGCGTCGGCTCCGGGGAAGGTCGTCATTTATGGCTGGCACCAGACCAATGGCGCGCCCATCCAACCCCTCTACCTGAAACACACCGCCGCCTGGGTTGACTACAGCCAGTGTATCCGTCTAGTGCAGCAGAAGATGACCGTCAACGGCCTCACGAAGACCGTCGCCGAAGTTCTAGCCGACCCCGCCCTGGCCGGCTTATTAAACTACGAAGGTCCCATCCCCAACCCTCGCTATCCCACCAACGCTTTGCCGCAACTCCCGGCCAAGCTGAGTCTGCCGGCTTCAGCGTCGCCAGCCAAAACCAACGCCGCCGGCCTGACCAGCCTGCTCGAGAACCCGGAATTCAACGAACGCATCACCTCGTTCACTTTCGACCCCGAGGTCAAAGTCCGCGTTAACGCCCCGGGGCCATCGTCCTTCACGGCGGGCAGGAAAGTCCTGCTCATTTTTTACGCCTTGCCCAACGGGAACACCACTGACCAAACCGTCGGCAAAGCTTTGCAACCCGGCGATGACTGGCATTACGACATTCAGCACATCGGCGCCCAGACCCGCTTCCTGCGGGACCTCATCAAAGACCGCGCGGTCGTCGTCGTGTACCTTGAAGCCAATCCCAAAAGCTGGCCGGCCTGGCGCAAGCAACACGGCGACAAGCTGATCCCCGAGATCATTGCCACGGTAAAGAAGCTGTTCGCCGGGCATGAGGTCGAGACGGTGCTCAGCGGCCACAGCGGCGGCGGCAGCTTCATTTTCGGCTATCTCAATGCCGTGGACCAGATTCCCGAGGACGTGGTCCGCATTGCGTTTCTCGACAGCACGTACGCCTATGACCGCGCGCTGGGCCATAAGGACAAACTCGTGAAGTGGCTGGCCGCGCCGGACCATCACTGCCTCTGTGTGCTCGCGTACAACGACGCAGTCGCCTTGCTCGACGGCAAGCCCTTCGTTAGCGCCGCGGGCGGCACCTGGGGCAGGAGCCACGTGATGCAGCGTGACTTGGCGGAGGAGTTCAAGTTTACGACGCAGACTAACGCCGAGTTCCAGAGATTCTCGGCCCTCGATGGCCGCGTCCAATTCATCCTGAAGGAGAACCCGGAAGGGAAAATCTTCCACACCGTCCAGGTCGAGCGGAACGGGTTCATTCACAGCATGGTGTCGGGAACGCCCGAGGAGGGCCAAGGCTACGAGTATTTCGGCCCCCGTGCTTACTCGAAATGGATCACGGCCGAACTGCCCCGAAAGCAAGCCGCTGATGCCGGCGCCGCCGCCACTCCCTGACCATTGGTATCTACACATCTTCCCGCGAGGAACGAGTGGAGGCAAGAGGGAAGGGAAAACGCTAAAAAAATGTGCCTCCTCTCCCCAGCCCTCTCCTCCATTTCATGGAGGAGAGGGAGTCTGGTCGCGGGTGTCTCGGGGGCAGTGTCAAGCCCTTCTGCCTTCTTCGCTTAACTTCCTGCTTGACAAATCTCCCGGAATCTGTATAGTGTGCGCCGACACTTCGGAGTGCCCCCCGCCACTCGCGGCTGGACCGCTCCGGTGCCCGGCCCGGGGATCGAATTGGAGGGCGAGCGTCCCCGCGAGCGTCGGGTGCTTGGCTTGTGGACAGTGAGGCAGAAAGGATGTGGTGGTGGAAGCCTCAAACATCCCTGAAACATGCCTCAAACGTGCCTGAAGCATGCCTGAGACATGCCTCAAGCATGCCTGAAACAAGGTTGAGACATGCGTCAAACATGCCTCAAACATGCGTGAAACAAGCCTGAAACAAGGCTCAAACATGCCTGAAACGATGGTATGGCTACGGAGGGGCTCCGGTATTGCTCCGGTGCTGCTTTAGGGCCACCGCCGCCTTCCTCCGCCCCCTCCGCCTGCCCGCCGACGACCCAACCCGTATATTTCACGCCCGCCGTCCGGAGCGCCGGTTTCCAACCCGGCTTATGGCGCCCGCCCTCGTCATTCCCAAATCTGACCAGTTCACATCCGGCGAATGTCAGCTCGTTTCTAACAGGAACGAGTTCACATTTGCGGGAAAGCAGCTAACAAACGCCAGATGCAGGCACGTCTCAGGAAGAAGTGGCAAGGAATCGGCTTTCGGCGAGCGGCTAAGCGGACAATGTTTGAAGTCAACAGCGTTTTCGCGCAGGGCAGGGGACCGACCAGAAAGTCTTCAGAGTGGGGTCTTCGCGCGGTCGAAGCCTCGTTGCCGCGCGCGACGCGACCACGGACCCTCGCGCGGCCAAACGTGCCCATCCTTGACGTTTAATCTCCGTCAGTCCTTTTTCGTGTTTGGGGTGGTTGCCTTAATTACCGGACGCTCATCGTTTGCATTCGCAGCTTCAATAAGAGTCATGTTTTTGGGCGCAGGCACCCGAACGAACTCTTTTTTTGGTTGAGCAGGAGCGGCTACTGGTTGAGCAGCAACGGCTTGCTTGACAACTGGTTGAGCTCCTTGAGCTTGCGCGTTTGTGGCTCCCGGCGTGGTTGTTTCCTTGTTCATTTTTTTATCTCCACAGGCTTGATAATTGTGACCTGCGTTGTATCGGTTTGAAAACCGCTCTTGAGCACAAAAAACGGCACAGATGTGATTAAAAACAGTGCGAGTGACAGCATCGCCAGTTTATAGGCTCGCAAGATTTCCGTTTGTCGCTCGATGTTGATATAGTAGTTCACCGCAGCACATTCTTTGTAACGACTGCCGATACTTTTGATGAATTCCGCGCGAATCCGCGCTTGGATATCAGGGTCTGAACTATCATTCGCCGCTTTCATTTCATCAACGTAATCACCCAATGCTTTTGCGTCAGGCACACTATTATAACGCCATCCTGTCGCCAGGCAATTCTTGAAATGCCATAGTGCTTTTAGCAAGCTTAAAACTCCTAACCCGAAAGGAACGTAGAAGAACAAATGCTTAAAGTCAAAAGGGTCGAACTTGAAAGACGCCAAATAATAGCCTGCGAACCCACCCAAAATACTCAGGATTGTGACTCCCAGATTCATTCTATCAATTAGGCTCTTGCTACGCTCAGCCTCTGCGCCGTAGCGATCCTTAAAATAGCCAAACAACTCGTCGTCAAAAGAATCCTCTTTCATGACGAACAATGTAGCGTTCACGGCCCCCAACTGGCAAGCACCATGTTTGTTCGCACGGCGTTGCGCTGGCATGTCCGGGGCGCGGGGCAGGGGGATGACGCTCGCATTGAGGAGGTGCTCGCGAGCGCCGAGCAACGACGCAAGCTGTTGGCCGTGATCGTCGCCTTCAAGGCCCAACGCAATCGCTTCAACTCCGCTGCGCCTCGGGCAACTCGGCCAGGGAGATTTCCACGATCAGGTCGGCGGCAATTCGCTCAAGCTGCTGCCGCACTTGAGTCGTGTCGCACGATTCGGGAATGCTGAGCCGGGCGCGCGCCTTGAACAGGGTTTCACCCGACATGGCCGCGCTCGCGCATTCGGTCTCAAGCTCCTCGACATTTACACCGAAGCCGGCCAGCGCATGGGTAATCTCGCGGACGATTCCGGGCCGGTCCTGCCCGACAATCTCCAGCACGCTCTGGCGGGCTGAGGCCGGAATCGGCTTGGGCTGGTCGGGATGCACCACAACGGTCAGCCCGCGCGAATCCAGCTTCTTCAACGCCGCCACCAGCGGCGCCTCATTCTCGCCGGGGACCTCGACGCGCAGGATTCCGGCAAACTGGCCGCCCAAACGCGACATGCGGCTCTCCAGCCAATTTCCGCCGTGCTCCGCCACCAGGGCGGCGACGGAGCCCACCAGGCCGGGCCGGTCCGGGCCGATCACGGTCATTACGAGCAAGCGTTGCATAGATTACCCTGCTGCCGCTCAGTCGCCGACCTTGTGAGCTTTGCGGCGTGTGCCTGGGCGAATCGAAACCACGTGGAGCGGATCGATAATGTCGAGCAGCCCTTTCTGGTCCTCGACGACAATGTTGCGCCGACCCACTAATACAAACTCGGGATGGGGCACAGTGAATTGCTTGCCGTCCGAGGTACGGATGGTGAACGGTCCACGCCCCACCAATTGCTGTCGAATCAAGTCTCGATTCATGACAAATATATGGCCCGGGGCAACATACTCGTCAAGCACTCCGCCCAAAACCAGTTGTCGGCGTTCTCATTTGGCTTCATACAGAGGAGTCCGTAGCAGTGGGCTACACTCAGCACGTATGGCAGCTCTCCCTCTCCCCATCTGATGGGGAGAGGGCCGGGGTGAGGGGCCGCCGTGCATAGTCTATTCTCCAGTCTGCCCTGTAAGCGCATGGAGTGTGCGTTTGAAGATCTCTTCCGGTGAGCCTTCGGCCGGGATTGAAAGCAGCAGCTTCCGTCGCCGATAGAAATCAGCCAGCGGCGCGGTGCTCCGTTCATAGGCTTCCATGCGCACACGAATTGATTCCGGCCGGTCGTCTTCCCGTTGGTACAAATTGCCGCCGCAGTGATCGCAAACACCCGCGACCCTGGGTGGCCGGGCTTCGATATGGAACACCGCCTTGCAATTTGGGCACGTGCGCCGCCCGCTCAAACGAGACACCACTTGCTCCAGCGGCAGGTCATAGCTTAACACCGCGTCGAGCTTGAGCTTCTCGCCGGCCAATAGCTTTTCGAGCGCCTCGGCCTGGGCGACCGTGCGGGGAAAGCCGTCCAGCAGAAAGCCGCCCTCGCAACGGAGGCAGCCCACTCGTTCGGCCACCAGCGCCAGCACCGTCTCATCCGGCACCAGGTCGCCGCGGCGCATATACTCCAGCGCCGCCGTCAACGCCGGGGTGCGTTCGCTGGCATCCAGCGCCTTGGCCGCCCGGAAGATGTCGCCCGTGGAAAGATGGCAGGCACCGAGGTTCGCGCAGAGCAACTCCGCCTGGGTGCCTTTGCCGACGCCCGGCGCGCCCAGCAACACCAGCCGGCGCGGAAACTCCTGTCGTTTGGGCGGCGGCTCACACTGCGCGCTTCCGCCTCTCAGCCAAGCCTTTCGCTCTCGTGTTATTTCCATGCTTGTGATCAGGTTTTTCCAAGTGTAGCCACCGCCGGGCTGCGCGCCAGATTATTCAACAGCACACCTCTCGCGGGGGCGCATCCGAGCACTGCCCCCGAGAGTGGTCCGATCTAGTGGAATCTCGCCCCTGCTTCGACCCAAAGGCCCCTCCTCTCCCCAGCCCTCTCCTCCATTTCATGGAGGAGAGGGAGTTCTGTCACGGGTATCCCGGGGGCAGTGTCAAAGTGCGCCCCTCTCGCGGTCCCGTATACACCACGGGCTGCTGAGGATGAAGATCAAGTTCTACCGGAAGCCGAGGCTGGAACTTCGACGCGAGCGCAGGACGCAATTAGCGGTGTCCGCCGAAATGCCCACCACCGCGAAACCCGCCGCCATACCCGCCGCGATACCCGCCGTAGTACCTGCCACCGCCAAAGCCGAAACCGAACACGACCGAAGGGCCGTAATAGTAAGGATAGCCGTAGTAGTAAGGATAGCCCCCGTAGTAGTAAGGGTAGTAGCTTGGGGACGAATAATAGACGGTGGAGGCCGGAGCGTAAGTGGCTTCAGGCTGAACGTAAACCGGCGCCGATTGAGCATACGCCGCGGCATTTTGGGCTGCGGCCTGCTGTGCTGCTGCCTGCGCGGCGGCAGCGGCGTTGGCGTCCGGATAGACGGGCACCGGCGGCGCAGCGGGCGCGCTGGGCGGAGCGGTTTGAGCGGCCATTTCCGCTGGCACGTTCCTGCGCTGGTCCAGCATGGCGGTAATCACGCGGTCAGAGACCCCTTGGTCGCGCAGATACAGGATGTCTTTGGGTGCGAGGTTATAGATCGTCCCCGAGTTGTGTACAAAAGTCAGCATCACATCTTCGCTGACTTGTGCGCGACTGAGCTTGAGGATGTCCTCAACGCCGTACGGCAGTGTGACCGGTGCGGAAGCCGTTTGGGCCGGGGTTAAGGTTGTCGTTGTGGTTGGCGCTGGAGTTTGTGCCGTGGCGCTTAAGGCCACGAGGGAAGCTGCGCCGAGGCTTGCAAACAGGCACATTCGAGAAGTCCGCGTTTTCATAAAACGATAGTTATTCAGTTCTAAACCAAGTTCGCCTGGAAAGGCCGGGCAGTCAAGCCCTCCGAAGCCGCTCCGGGCACAGAGCCCTAATCCCTGCTCATAATACCGTTAGTACTTTGACGCGACTGCTGCGCTTTGTATTCGAGGTTTCCTGGTTTGTATTGTCAGAGGTCAACCCATTCGTTATTCATCAGCGGCGTTCCGACCACCGGAGAGGTGGGACATGCTGCGGTTGGGGACAGCCGCACGCCGACTGTGACGCTGCTTTGAACATGAAGATTAAAATTGCGCAATTCGGCCTGGGCCCCATCGGGCTGGAAACCTTGAAACTCGCCGCCGGGAAGCCCTGGGCGGAAATCGTTGGCGGCGTCGATATCGACCCGGCGAAGATTGGCCAGGATTTGGGCGCGCTCACGCGGATGAAAAGCCTGTGTGGCCGCCAGGTCTGGGGTTCGCTGGAGGAGTTAGTCCATTGCGCCCGGCCGGATGTCATCTTTCACACCGCCGTGTCCAGGTTCAAAGACGCGTTCGCGCAGATTGAGCCTATGGCCCGCCAGGGCATCAGCGTGGTTTCTTCGTGCGAGGAACTGCTCTTTCCCCGGCTCCGCGAACCCAGGCTGGCCGCGAAACTCGATGAGGTTTGCCGGAAAAGCGGCGCGCGCGTCGTTGGCACCGGTGTGAATCCCGGGTTCGTTATGGACCTCCTGCCCGTTTGTCTGACGGGCGTCAGCCGGGAAGTCCGGGCCGTTCATGTCCAACGCGTGGTAAACGCCTCCACCCGCCGCGCCCCGCTGCAGAAGAAGATCGGCAGCGGTCTGCCGCCTGAAGAATTCCGACGCCTGTTTAAGCAAGGCAAAGCCGGCCACGCTGGCTTGAAAGAGTCCCTCGCGCTCATCGCTCACTGTCTGGGCTGGAAAACAAACAACATCGTCGAGACCGGCGACGCAGTCGTGGCGGACCACCATATCAGCACGCAGTACCTGGAAGTGAAGAAAGGCCAGACCTGTGGACTCCACCAGCGCGCTGAGGCCACCGTGAACGGCAGGGTTTGTATCACGCTGGACCTGAAGATGTATCTCGACGCCAAGAATCCGCACGACGCAGTCCAGATCGAGGGCGAACCGCCGCTGGACGTCCTCATCAACGGCGGCGTGGCGGGCGACCAGGCCACTGTCGCCGCCCTGGTGAACACCGCGCCGCGGTTGCTCAAGGCCCCGGCAGGGTTGCTGCTGATGACCGATTTGCCGGTGCCGCGGATTGCCTGACGGGCCGGTCCGGGGCAGACAGAACTCTGCTTTCAGCGCTCATCGTTTCCGCGCTGGAGGCGTCACCGCAATCAGGCTGCCGAGCCGCAAGGCTTTGTTCCCGGTGAATCCCCGAGGCGATTATCCGTATTCTCCTGAATTGCCTCGGCGCGCCGGGCGGGCGAAGTTTGTGGCAGGCACAGCTTATGAAAATGTTGTTCTCCGCATCTGACCGCGAACAGGTTCAAGTGGTCAGGAAGAAACTGTTCGAGGCGGGCATTCGTTGCGAAGTCCGCCAGAACCCCGTCGCCCAGGGCGTCTTTGGAATCCCTTCTTATCCGGAATTATGGGTCAACGAGGACGGCGATATTCTCAAGGCCTTGAAGTTGTTGGGAAATCGGCGCCTGAGCCAAATGACGGTGATTTTCTCCGGGAGTTAAGGCCCTTTGCCGTTTGGATTCCTCGGGCGGGGCGTAACCGAGCACTGCCCCCGAGGAGTGCCAACACTCTGCGGTAACGGACCGCGAGCCGTCCCCGGCTCGCAGCGCGTTCGACCGTGCGGGGAACGGGCAGGAGGTTTGATCGCCGTTTCGCATATGTAGCCGCTGCGAGCCGGGGACGGCTCGCGGTCCGGGGGCAGTGCCCGAACGCGCCCAGTCGGCCTGGGGTCGGGGGAATCCCCTCGGCCGGAAAGTTCCTCATTGTTAAGCTTGCCAAACGCCCTGGCATCCCTAGATTTAGCCGCTCATTCAAGTATATGACCTTAATTAGTCCGTACGCGTTCTTGGCGTTGGCGCCCCCGGCGCAGCCGGGGCAGCAAGCGCCGCCGGCGTGGGTGAACATGGTGCCGCTGGCCCTGCTCGTCGCGGTTTTTTACTTCGCCCTCATCCGTCCTCAGCAGAAGAAAACCAAGGAACACGCTGCTCTCCTGAAGGCGGTGCGCGCGGGCGATAAGATCGTGACCAGCAGCGGCATTGTCGCCGTCGTCGTGACCGTCAAAGAGAAAACCCTCACCGTCCGCTCCGCGGACGCCAAACTTGAAATCACCAAATCCGCCATTGCCGAAATCACCGAGCGCAGCGGCGAACCCAGCGAATCCTGATTTACTCTCATGAACCGCAACAACTTCTGGAGATTCATTCTTGTTCTCCTTGTCATCCTCTGGTCCCTCTATGAGCTCTATCCGCCCGAGGGGCGCGACCTCCTGCTGTTCTTTCGTGAGAAGGCCGTAGGCCGGGACCCGGCCTTTACCGCCATTTTCCAGAAAGCCCAGGCCCTCCAAAAGGCCATGCCGGAGAAACCCTACGACAATCTGGTCGAGGCCATCGGCACCAATGACATCACGCGCTATTTCCCCTCCTTCGGAGCGAAGGAAGAGCTGCACCCGACGGCTTTCATCCTCAACCGCTTGCAGCGCGAAGCCGCCGGCCGCATCCGGCTGGGCCTCGACCTGCAAGGCGGCACTTCATTCCTCGTGGAAATGGACACCAACCGGCTGGCCCAGGCCTCCGATGCCAGCACCGCCCTCTCTCATGCGGTCGAAGTCCTGCGCAAGCGCGTTGACAAATTCGGCGTCGCCGAGCCGCTCATCCAGCCGGAGGGCAACAATCGCATTCTCGTCCAACTGCCCGGTTTGTCTGCTGCCGTCCAGGAAAGCGCCAAAGTGGCCATTCAAAAGGCCGCCTTCCTCGAATTCCGCCTGGTCAGCCCGACCAGCGATCAGGACATCAAAGACGGCATCGTCCAACCGGGCTACGAAGTCCTCCGACGCAAGGAAACGATGCGCAATGGCCGTGAACGTGTGGAAGAGGTTGAGGTCCGGAAGCGGGCTGAAATGACCGGCAGCGGCATCAAGAGCGCGATGGTCGTGCGCGGCAACCTGGGCGAGCCGGAAATCCACTTCACGCTGGATTCCAAGGGAGCCGAGCGCTTTGCCGACATCACCCGCGATAATGTCCACCAACGCCTGGCCATCGTTCTGGACGGCGAACTCTATTCTGCGCCGGTAATCCAAACGCCCATTGAAACGGGCAGTGGCCAGATCACCGGCCAGTTCGACAACCGGGAGGCCTTCGAGTTGGCCAACGTCCTGGAGAATCCGCTCCGCGCGCCGCTGCACATTGTCCAGTCGCGGGAAGTCAACCCGACCCTCGGCAAGGATTCCATCCGCAGCGGCATCAAAGCCGCCATCTACGGAACGCTGGCCGTCTCGGCCTTCATGCTCGTTTATTACCTCATCTCCGGCATGGTGGCCAACGTGGCCCTCATCGCCAACATCATCATCCTGCTGGGCGTCATGTGCTCGGTCGGCACCACCCTGACCCTGCCCGGTATCGCCGGCGTCGTCCTGACCGTCGGCATGGCCGTGGACGCCAACGTCCTCATCTACGAACGTATTCGCGAGGAGACGGCCAAGGGTAAATCCCTGCGCGGCGCGATCGCCGCCGGTTACGCCCGCGCCTTCGGCACCATTTTCGACTCCCACGTCACGACGCTCATCTCCTCGGTCATTCTCATGTATATGGGCACCGGTTCCATCAAGGGCTTCGGTGTCGCGCTCACCATCGGTGTCCTCGCCAGCTTGTTCACCGCGCTGGTCGTCACGCGCATGATCTTCGACTGGCTGCTGGACCGCGGCTGGCTCAAGGCGCTGCCGATGTTTCACCTTATCCGGGCGACCAAGCTCGATTTCATGAGGCTCGCCAAACCGGCCTTCGTGATGTCGTGGATCCTCATCGCCATCGGCGTGGGCTGGGGTTGGCATCGCGGCAAAACCGCCTTCGGCGTGGATTTCCTCGGCGGTGATACCGCCATCTTTGCCTTCGCGCAGAAGTCCGATGAAGCCGTCGTGCGCTCCGCCCTCACCGAGGCCGGCATCAAAGACCCCCTGATTCAATATCAAAAGGACCTGAGCAGCGGACGTGAGACGCTCCGCGTGGACTCCACCACCGGGACGGGTGACAAAGTCAAGGCCGTGCTGTCCGAGGTTCCTGCCGCTAAATTCCGCCTGCTGAGCCAAGACCACATCGGCGCCACCGTCGGCCAGGAAATCCAGAAGTCCGCCGTGGTCGCGGGCTTGCTTTCCTTGTTCGGCATCTTGATCTACGTCGCTGTTCGCTACGAGTTCTCGTTTGCCGTGGGCGCGGTGTTGGCCGTAATCCATGACGTGCTCATGACTATCGGCTGGTACTGCCTCTCGGGCCGCGAGTTCAACGCCACCACCGTGGCGGCTATCCTGACCATTATCGGCTTCTCCACCAACGACACCATCGTCATCTTTGACCGTATCCGCGAGAACCTGAAGCTGGGCCTCCGCGGCACCTTCCGCGAAGTGATGAACCAGGCGCTCAATCAAACCCTGAGCCGCACCATCATCACCTCCGGCACCGTCTTTCTGGCCACCACCTCGCTGTTCATCTTCGGCGGCGGCGCGATCAACGACTTCGCTTTTACCTTCCTTATCGGCATCATCACCGGCACCTACTCCAGCATCTACATCGCCAGCGCCCTGGTCCTCTGGTGGCATAAAGGTCAGCGCCCGCACATTGGGGCCGGGCCGCAGGCCGCCGTGGACCTCAAGGTGCCGGTTCCCGCGCGAGGGTAGCTGCTTTCCCGGTGACATGTTCGCCGTGGTTGAAATCACCGGCTGGCACTGGGTTGGTTTCATCGCCTGCGTCCTGATCTTTCTGGCGCTCGACCTCGGCCTCTTCCATCGCCACGCCCACACCGTCACGTTCAAGGAAGCGCTCGTCTGGAGCGTCGTCTGGTTCTCCCTGGCGATGCTCTTCGCCTCCGCCCTCAAACCCTTGCGCGGAAAGCAGGAGACCCTCCAATTCGTCACCGGCTATCTGATCGAGCTGTCACTCTCGATGGACAACCTCTTTGTCATCGCCCTCGTCTTCGCCTACTTCCGCATCCCCCGGGAACACCAGCATCGCGTCCTCTACTGGGGCATTCTGGGTGCGCTGATCATGCGTGGCCTGATGATCGGCCTGAGCCTCGCCCTCATCGCCCTGCTGGATTGGGTCCTCTACCTCTTCGGCGCCTTCCTCCTCTACAGCGGCTTCAGGATGCTCTTCGTCCACACCGAAGTGCATCCGGAGAACAATCGCGTGGTCCAGTGGGCGCGAAAACTCTATCCCGTCACGCCGGATCTCCACGGGCAGAGATTCGTGACTCGCTGGGAAGGCCGGAAAGCGCTCACTCCCCTGGCGCTGGTTCTCCTGATGGTCGAAACCACCGACCTGCTCTTCGCCGTGGATTCCATCCCGGCGGTCTTCGCGGTCACGCGCAAGCCCTTCATCGTGTTCACCTCGAACGTCTTTGCCATTCTCGGCCTGCGTTCCCTTTACTTCCTCCTGGCAGGCGCCATCGGCTATTTCCGCTCCTTGAAATACGCCCTGCCCATCGTTTTGGTGTTTATGGGCGTCGAAATGTTGCTTGACCCGCACGACCGTCCGCCGCGCGGGATTCAGGTCGAGATTCCCACCTCTGTTTCGTTGCTCGTCGTCGCGGGCATCCTGCTGACTTCCATCGTCCTGTCCCTCACCGCCGCCTGGCGCGAAAAAGGGCACACTGCCAAAACTCCACCACCCAGATGATTTCCTTGCGCCGCCCCGGATTCGGGTTCCATGAACCTTCCACCCCGCTACTGAGGGTTCCCCCTGTCCCCTTCGGAAGGGGTGTCCGTTTAGCGCGGCGCGCGGACATTCTTGTCCGCAGCCTGCCCCGAAGAGGAATAAGGACCGGACTTGTAACCCGTGTTGGCGAAACATGTGGCTGCGGACAAGAATGTCCGCGCGCCGCCAGGAAATGAAATTCCGCTGGTTACTCGCGCCGCCCCAGCCCCTCCTCGCCGCGCAGTTGGCGACTTCCCTGCGCATCCCGCCGCTGCTCGCCCAATGCCTGCTGAACCGCGGCCTGAGCGAGCCGGCCTGCATCACCGGCTTCCTCCAGCCCCAACTCAAGCAATTGGCCGATCCGTTCCTCCTGCCGAACATGGCTGCCGCCGTCGAGCGCCTCCTCCAGGCCCGCCAACGCAACGAATCCCTCGTCATCTTCGGCGATTACGACGTGGACGGTGTCACCTCGACCGCCCTGCTGCTGGAAGTGCTCCGCCCCCTCGGCTGGAACGTCCATTACTACCTGCCCAATCGCATGGATGAAGGCTACGGTCTCAGTCAGGACGGCGTGGAGAATTGCCTGGCGAGATTCCCCGCCACCCTCCTCCTCGCCGTGGACTGTGGCTCCACCGCCGTCGCCTCCATCGCCTCGCTGCGACAGCGCGGCATTGATGTGATCGTCCTGGACCATCATCAGGTTTCCTCCCCCGCCCCTGCCGCCACCGCCCTGGTCAACCCGCAACTCAGATTCGGACCGCGAGCCGTCCCGGCTCGCAGCGCGCAGGAACAAGCCGAGGTGCTCGGAGAACCCGAAGGTCCGGAAGCCGTGGGGGCCGCTGCGAGCCGGGACGGCTCGCGGTCCGGTGAGCTGAATGCAGCCCTGCCTCCGCCCTTCACCGAACTCTGTTCCGCCGGCCTCGCCTTCAAACTCGCCCACGCCCTCCTCAAACGCGGACGCGAAACCAGCCTGCCCGGCGCAGCCGAGTTTGACCTGCGCCCCCTGCTTGACCTCGTCGCCCTCGCCACCATCGCCGACATCGTGCCTCTCACGGGCGAAAACCGTATCCTGGTCACCGCTGGCCTGGAGCGCCTCAACGCCACCCAACGCCCCGGCCTGGTCGCCTTGAAAAGAGTCGCTCAGTCCCCAGCCCTCCTCGGCGCCTACGAAGTCGGCTTCCAGCTCGCGCCCCGTCTCAACGCCGCGGGCCGCCTCGAAACCGCCGAAGACGCCCTGCGCCTCCTTCTGGCCGCCGACTTGGCGGAGGCGCTGCCCATCGCCCAACAGCTCGACGCCCACAACCGCGAGCGCCAGAAGATCGAACGCGCCATTGCCGACGAAGTCATCGCCGCCCTGCGCGCCCGGTTCAACCCGGAAACCGACTTCGTCATTGTCGAAGGCCAATTGCCCTGGCACATCGGCGTTGTGGGCATTGTGGCGGCGCGTGTCCTCCAGCAGTTCTACCGCCCGACCATCATCCTCGGCGGCGATGCCGGGCAATTCCGCGGGTCCGGCCGCAGCATTGCCGGGTTCGACCTCGCCGCCGCGCTGCGCCAGTGCGGCGACCTTTTGCTCCGCCACGGCGGCCACGCGATGGCCGCGGGCGTCAGCCTGCACGCCGCCAAGCTGGACCCCTTCCGCGCCCGCCTCAACGAACTCGCCCGCCGCGCCCTCCAACCCGAACAACTGCAAGCCCCCCTGCGCCTCGACGCCGAGGTCCCCATCGACGCCATCACCCTCGAATCCCTCGCCACCCTTGGCCAGTTGCGACCGACAGGGCAGGGGAACCCTCCCGTCCAATTCTTCACCCGCAACCTCGCCCAGCAACGCCCGCCCCAACGCATGGGCGCCGACAAACAGCACGTCAAAATGTGGGTCACCGACGGCGCGGCCACCCACGAAGCCGTCTGGTGGAACGTCGGCAATGAACCCCTGCCCGACCCCCGCTTCGACCTCGCCTTCGCCCCCCAGGTCAACGACTACAACGGTCGCCGCACCGTCCAGTTGAAAGTCCTCGACTGGCGGCCAGCCCAATAACCCTCGCCACGTTGGAGCGCCGGTTTCCAAACCGGCTTAGTCCAAGCTCACAGCAGAAAGACGCACAAAAGATGAGAGCGGACACCATAATCCGGTTTGGAAACCGGCGCTCCGACCCGCAGACGGGCTTGCCCGCGCGCTACTGGCGATTCAACGCGGCGACCAGGCCGTTGAACTGGGGCGTTCGGCGGACACGATAGGCGCGTTGGTTTGGGGTAAGGTTGGGTCGAGGGCCATAAGTAGTTAATGCTTGGTTAATGTTTCCCGTTCACCCCGGTTCTACGCCCCCCCGCCCGCCAGCACAAGCCGCGAACCGGCCCACCTCGACGGCTTCGTCCCGCATTGGCTTCGTAGGCTTTTCGAGTGTGATGAAAGTGCCCGCCGTTATTTCAGTACTTTTGCGAGAATATCCTTAACAAACTGAGGAATTTCCAAACCCGATTTTGCGGCGTCCGCTTTCAACCGGTCATATTGCGCAACTTCCTCGCCCTGCCACACAAGATCAATTCTCCGGATTTGGCGCATCGCCACATGATTATACTTTTCGGGGTAAGCCCAATAGCACGACAGGCAAATGTTTTTGTCTCTAATGCTTTTCCAATTCTCGCAGTGTTCGCACGACCAGGATTTCGCGCGATTCGCCGAACCGCAGAGCAGCATAAAGTCGTCTATCTTGAGTTCGTCGCTTTCTCCGGCCACCTCGTAGGGGACACGATGGTCAATCTGCAAGTTTGGCTCATCCATTTTTTCCAGGTAGATAAAGCACTGGCATCCATATTCCTCGATGAGTTGTTCTTTGATTTTCTTGGAGAGGCCTGTGCGGCCGCTAAACCGCCGGAATTGTTTCTTGGTCGGGTCGGCAAACCGGTAGGCGGCGATCTTGCGACCATTGGCGGCGGCGACGCGAAAAGTTTCGAGCTGAATGCCGAGCTCCCTGACATCCCGTGCCGCCCGTGGTGGATGATCGTAGCCGTATTTGGTCTTCAACTCTTCCGTTGTGACGTGGCCGTGCTTGAGAATGTGATCAATCACCGTCTTCGGGCGCTTGCCGGTGACGGAGGCGCACAGTTCAAGAAACTCTTTTGGGTGTTTTGGCTTTGCCATAAGGAACGGGTTTTTCCATCAATTGCATCTGCTCGTCCCGCCGGTGGCGGTGCACCGTTGGCAGAACTTCCAACTCCTCCGCCAGCGCCGGCGAAAGATATAAAGATTCCACTGTCATTTCGTCCCGACCCAGCAAGGTGGCCTGCGAAGAACGCCCAGCCTCGATTTCCACCAGCGTCAAATGCAGCTTCGCCGGCAACGGTCTGCCGTAGCTGCGATTTCCCAGACGCCCGTCGTAACTCACAAGGTATCGGACATTTTTCAAATTCAGCACCGCGAGTTGCGCCACGAAGTCGTCGAACGCGATCCCGGAGAAATACCGCGAGTCGCGTTCCCCGCAAACCCCTTGATACGGCGGGTCCATATAGACCACATCATCCTCGCGCACATTCGCCAGCACATTTTCGTAGCTCAACGAGGTGATGATGGTTTTCCCGCGCAACAATGCTGAAATGGCGTTGAGGTTTGCCTGCATTGTTTCCGGCTGCGTTCCCAGACGGCGCTTATCGGGACTTTGATTGAACAACCCTTCCCCGTTGTAGCGCACCGCGCCCTTCACGCAGCGGGCCAGCAGATACAAAAGCAACTGCGCATCCTGCGTGCGATTGAACGACTCGCGCACCTGATAATAATGCTCCAGCGCATCCTCGTGGTCGGCGCGCCAGAGTTCTTTGTAAAACTTCCCAAGCTCTTTCGGGCTGTTGACGATCAAAGATAACAACTTTGCCAGCGGCGCGTTAACATCGTTCAGCCAGAATTCCTTCGCCCGCCCGCGCGCCGCCGCGGCGATGGACAGGGCGGCGGAACCGCAGAACGGCTCGACCAGCCGAATGGTGCTCGCGGGAAGATATTGCAGAATCAACGAAGCCAGCGCCCGCTTGCTGCCTTGATATTGGAATGGCTGGGGAACGGTCATGGGCGGAGGTCAACGCTAGCGTCGGGAAATTCCTTGGGGGCGCGCATTTCGGCGGACGACAAGGGGGTGTTGGTTTGGGGTAACGCTGGATTGAAGGCCATAAGCAATGTTTGGTTTGTTTTCTATCGCCCCAGTTCTACGCCCGCCCGCCCGCCAGCACAAGCCGAGAAACGGACCGCCTCAGCCTGTCTTAACGCCCAGGCACGCGGGGTGATGACGTCGTCCGCGATCGCGGAACTGGAGACGCCATCCCACGTTACCTGCAACGATTTGTTAGGCAGCATGTGCATCCTTTCTCAGCATCTGAAACCATGCAAACCCAAATGCTACGAACGTCACCAAGTCAATGGCTACAAAAGCCGGGACATCGTGGAGACCAGCAAACGCAAAGGTAATAAATGGAGCTAAATGAGCAACGACGGCAGCAATGATCCGAATCCAGCGCTTCGCTGAACACGCCGCGACGAGTCCGCACGCAAAGTATGCTGAATATGGTAACACGAGCCCCTCTGCCGGTGGACTATCAAAATGACCAGCACCGTCACCCCATCCTGCAAATGGTCCCTTGGCAGTCATCAGAAACATGAGACCATAGGTCATCAATAAGCCGACAAGAAGGAATATCCCTGCATATTTGGCATGAGGCGAACTCGTCATAGGTGATGCTGCCTAACGCTCGCACTCAGGCACGGCGCGCCTGAGACGTTCGGCAAGAAATAAGAGCGTGACCGCGCCGTTGCCTGGAGTGCGCTCGTTAGGCATCAGGACTACTCTTCTTGCTGCGGCAGAACGCTAACATGGCCCAGCCCACAACGGTAATTATGGAAATCACAATGGTCGGGTAAGAAACCAAAAGCAGCGCCAAACCTGCGGACGGCCTACCGTCTCCACACTGGATGGCTAGAGTAAACCCCACTCTGGAAACGAATGCGAGAATAGCTGCTGCCGACAGAATCCACATACCTGCCAACCTGTACCGCCGAGCAGCCAAAATCACACACACCGCGATAATCAATTGGGGCACCCCCCAAGACAGCGGCTTTTCCAACAAATAGCATAGCCCCATCAGCCACGTTTCTGCAGAGTGCGCGTCCATAATACCGAATGCCTAACAGATAATGGGCATCATATTGGACGTCTTGAAATACGTCATGGGGCGATGGTATTTTTCGGTTTATCGCGCGTCAACAGGAAATTGCGGCGAGGCGAGAGCGTGATGTTGAAACGGGAAAGGCGTCGCGGGGTGCCGGGCTCGCCTGCGGATGGGGCGGACGAATTGCGCGCCAGCGTTTGGAATGCGGGCAGCTTGCTGCCGCTGTCGAACGCCCGGCCCCGACCCAAGCGGCAGCAAGCTGCACGCAAAACGCTTGCGACTGCGCCATTGGCAGCCACATCGCCCCTCCCTCCATCGCTTGGGGTAAGAGCTTGTTCCAGGGATTCGTGTATCGCCGGAATCGTCCGCCTTCAAGGCGCAGTTGCCATTAGCAGATCAAAACTTATCCGCCTCGAATGCCCGCCAACAAACCCGCTTTTAGTAGAAATACGAATCTGTCCAGTTTTTGGACACGACCACCCCAGTAAGGAGCAAGCAGGCATGGATACCCATAGGGGGGGCGGTATGAGTACAGTGAGGGCCCCAGGTGCATCACTTGTTGGACCTGCTCCCAGACCTTGTTTTTGTCCAATTTCTGGACACTACTGTCCCATTTTGTCAATATTGAGAAGCCAGAGGCCCAGGGATGCTGGCTCATGGGCATAACAGCCTGCCGGGCATATCAATTAGATTTCCTTCAACATCTGATGCCCACTGCAGCTGGCGACCGCGCTTTTGGCTGGCCAACCACAAAGAGCACAAAGACCGCAAAGAAGGGAACGTAGGGGGCCTCACCCGCCAGATGATCGCGCCAATTTGCCTATCCGTCCGTCTCTCTTTGGGTTCTCTGCGTTCTTTGTGGTTAAAGTGCTCCGTTTAGGTTGAATTGCCTTTGCCTTTGCGTGAGATTCAACTGCGGAATCCAGGTTGAAACGGCGTCGGCGAACCGGCAATCTTCTGCCGATTTATGATCTCCGCCATCATTGTCGCCGCCGGCCAGGGCACCCGCATGGGACCGCAAGTGGCTAAGCTCTTCCTCGAACTCAATGGCTGCCCCATCGTGGCGCACACGTGGCGGCGGTTCGACCAGGCCGAGTGCATTGACGAAATCCGCATGGTCGTACGCGATGGCACGCAAGCCGCCTTTGCCGCGTTGGCGGAAGCATACAAGTTCAAGAAGCGCTTTCAGTTGGTCGCTGGCGGCAAGGAGCGGCAGGACTCGGTCTGGAACGGACTGGAATCGCTGTCGCCAGGCACCGAGCTGGTAGCCATTCAGGATGCGGCACGGCCCTGCACCAGCCCGGCGCTGATCGCGGCAACCGTGGCCGCCGCGCGGGAAATCGGCGCCGCCGTCGCCGCGCAGCCCGTCACCGATACCATCAAGGAATCGAGCGACGGCAAACTGATCGAGCGCACCCTGGACCGCTCGCGGCTCTGGGCGGTCCAAACCCCGCAGACGTTCCGCGTGGAAATCATCCGGCGAGCTTTGTCGGTCGTTCGGCAAAAGGGCCTGCTCGTGACCGACGACACCGCGGCGTGCGAACTCATCGGCCAGCCGGTCCGGCTGGTGGTGAGCGCCACGCTCAACCCGAAGGTCACCCGCCCGGAGGACCTGCCCTGCGTCGAGGCCCTCCTCCGCGGCCTGGCGTCTCACACCTGATCTCCGGTGGCGGCATCACTGCCCCCGGACCGCGAGCCGTCCCCGGCTCGCAGCGCGTTGGAGGGTGCTGGAGTTTTGATCGTCGTTTCGTGGCTGCTGCGAGCCGGGGACGGCTCGCGGTCCGTCACCACTGGGCGTTCTCACTCCTTGGAGGCAGTTTCAAGATACGCCCCTGCGCCTGATGCCAAAGGGCGCGGCCTTGCCAACTGGCCTGGCACCCACTATGGTCTGGCAGAACGATTTTTCGAGCATTATGAAACGACGTCTGCTTTACGCGATGCTGATCACTGCGCTGGCCGTTAACTTGCTGATCGGCGCCCGCGTCTATCTAACCTCCGCTCAGGCGGCGGAGAAGGATTCGGCCTATCCCAGCCTCGAACTCTTTTCCTACGTGATGGAGAAGGTGCGCAAGGATTACGTGGATGGCCAGAACCTCAAATACCAGGAGCTGGTCTATGCCGGCCTCAAGGGCATGCTCAATGCCCTCGACCCGCACAGCGAGTTCCTCGAGCCCGAGAAATACAAAGAGCTGCAGAACGACACCCAGGGCGCGTTCGGCGGCCTCGGCATCGTGATCTCCATGAAGGACAATTTCATTACGGTGATCGCCCCCATGGAAGACAGCCCCGGCTTCAAAGCCGGCATTCTGTCCGGCGACCGCATCATTAAGATTGACGGCAAGAGCACCGAGAAAATGAGCCTGCAGGACGCGGTCAAGGACCTGCGCGGCGAGCCGGGCACCGACGTGAAGATTACCGTCCTGCGCCCGTCCTCAAACCAGATGAAGGATTACAAGCTCACCCGCGCCGTCATCAACATTGATATGGTCAAAGACATTGACGGCAAGAAGGAGTTCCCGCTCGGCGACAACAAGATCGGCTACATCCGCCTGGTGCAGTTTGGCGAGAAAACCAGCGCGGACCTGGAAGCTGGCCTCAGGAAGTTGAAGGCCCAAGGCATGCAAGGGCTGGTCCTGGATTTGCGCTGGAACCCGGGCGGCCTGCTCGAGCAAGCCGTGGATGTCTGCGAGAAGTTCCTGCCGCGCGGCGACCTGGTAGTCACCACCGAAGGCCGCAACCCCAGCCAGAACTCCGTGCGCAAAGCCATGGGACGGGGGGACGAGCTGCATAACCTGCCGATGGTCG
This sequence comes from Verrucomicrobiota bacterium, assembly GCA_050011195.1. GTDB lineage: Bacteria > Verrucomicrobiota > Verrucomicrobiia > Limisphaerales > UBA8199 > PALSA-1440. The sequence goes on from JBEKJO010000001.1 coordinate 22,935, forward strand.
TGCTCGTCAACCTGGGCAGCGCCAGCGCCTCGGAAATCGTCGCCGGCTGCTTGCAGGATTCCAAGCGCGCCATCATTCTTGGCGAGAAGACCTTTGGCAAAGGCTCCGTCCAGAGCATCCTGCCGCTGGCTGACGGCTCAGCCTTGCGCCTCACCACCGCCAAGTATTACACCCCGAGCCACAAAGTCATTCACGAGGAAGGCATCACCCCCGACATCGTCGTGCCGTTGACCGAGGAGCAGGAGCGCGATATTCAACTCAAGCACACGCCGGGGGGCATTCAAAGCCTCGAGGACACGGAGCGCGAGCGAGTGCTGAACGCCCGTGACCCGCAACTCGAGCGCGCCCTGGACCTGCTCAAAGGCATCACCCTCTTCACCCAACGCGCCCCGGCGCCGGAGAAGAGGGTCGCCAAGGGCGAAAAGATGGCCGCCAAGTGATCCGCTTGGCCTATTAACCCATTTAACCTTTTAACTCATTTAACTGCTTCGGTTACGGCTTTGCCGCGCTGGGAAAGATCCGGGTTAACCCCTTCGCCCCTCTTCGCCATGCCTCTCCTTGCCGTCGAAACCTCGTGTGACGACACCAGTGTGGCGGTCGTTCACCAGGGCCGCGTGTTGGCGAATGTCGTCTCGTCGCAGATCGGGTTGCACGCCGAATACGGGGGCGTCGTGCCGGAATTGGCGGCGCGCGAGCATCTCCGGAATCTGATTCCGGTCGCCCGGCTCGCCTTGCGCGAAGCGTCCGTTGCCGCCGGCCAACTGGACGCCGTGGCTGCCACCCGTGGCCCCGGCTTGCCCAGCGCGCTGATGATCGGCTTCAAAGCCGCGCAGGCGGTGGCCTTTGTGCTGGGGCGGCCCTTTCTCGGCATCCATCACCACGAAGCTCACCTCTATTCGCCTTGGATCAAAGGCCAGCCGCCGGTCGCTGATTTCTCCCGGTTCCAACCCAATCTTTCCCTCGTCGTCAGCGGCGGTCACACCCTTCTCGTCCAGGTCCGGGCGGAAATGGACCACCAACTGCTCGGCTCGACCGTTGATGACGCCGCCGGCGAGTGCTTCGATAAAGTCGGCAAACTGATCGGCTTGCCCTATCCGGCCGGACCGGAGATTGACCGGCTGGCGGAGCGAGGAGACCCCAAAGCCTTTGATTTCCCCCGGCCCATGATGGACGACCCCAGCGATGACTTCAGCTTCAGCGGGTTGAAAACCTCCGTGCGCTATTTCCTGCGCGACCATCCCAGCCTGCTGGATGAGCCGCCACGCTTGTGCGATTTGTGCGCCAGCGTGCAAGCCGCCATTGTGGACGTGCTCGTGGCCAAAACCATCCGTGCCGCCCAGCGTCTCCGCGTTCATTGTGTCACCGCTTCAGGCGGTGTCACTTGCAATCGCGCCCTCCGCCAGAAACTCACCGCCGCCTGCCAGCGCGAGGGGCTCGCCCTGTTGCTGGCCGAGAAACACCTTTGCACCGACAACGCCGCGATGATCGGCATTCTGGCCGAGCGCAAGCTTGCGCGCCGAGCGCAGGCCACCTCCTCCACCGCGGATATCCTCCCAAACTGGGCGCTGGGGTAAAGCCAACGTGCCCGTGCTTTCAAAAGCGCGGTCGCGCTAACGGGTGCAGCATCCACCAGGGTCTTCTCCAGCGGAAAAATTTCCCTGTGGCCAGTTCGCGGGCGTGAGCCTGACCACAGGGAGCGGTGGGTCGCCGCTAAACTCTCTACTCTCTACCGCTGCAGGCTGGCTAAACCTTTGTTCGACCCAAACTCTGGCCACCAGTTCCTGCTGCAGGCTTCCCTCCACGCGCTCCCAGCGCGCCTGGCGAAGCCTCTGTCTCTTAGCCAATCTCGTGCCAAGCCCCCTCAAGACCACATTTGGCCCGTTTCCCGCAGCTTCCCATGTTCTCGCCCCGGCGCAGCCTCCCGCTACATGCTAACTTGCTTAGCAGTACAGCTAACTCGTTTAGCAGTTTGCAGCCACCCGTTGTAATCCGGATGTTACAACTTGTAACCAATCTGGCGGAGGAATTTCCTGCGCCATTCGATGTCGGCTTCGGCTTCGAGGCCCCGGGGCGGGAGACCGTCCACGACGCCGACGATGCCACGGCCTTGTGCGGTCTCGGCCATGAGCACTTGAGTTGGGTTGGCCGTGGCGCAGAAGACCCGGCAGACCTCGGGCACCATTTTGACGGCGTTGAGCACGTTGACCGGATAAAACCCTTCGCCGAGGAAGAGGATGAAGCTGTGCCCGGCGCCGATGGTCAGGGCATTCTTTTTGGCCAGCTCAATCATGGCCGGGTCTGTGCCGGTCCAACGCACGAGGCATTTGCCGGACGCCTCGCAAAAGGCCAGTCCGAACTTGATGCCGGGCACGGCGCCGACCAGCGCCTCATGGATGTCCTCGACCGACTTGATGAAATGGGTCTGGCCGAGGATGAAGTTCACGGGTTCAGGCTTCTCGATCTGGATCGCGGTGAGTTTGATTTCCATAGCAGTCAGATGGTTGCGCAGTACAGGCGTTCGGTCAAGAGGCGAACTGGCTCTTAACGCCCAGCCGAAGGTTGCCAGAATTTGGCAAGGGCGTCTCGAATTTCAGCCGTGTTCCTGGCGCGCGCGGCCTGCCAACAGGCGGGGAACAGGCGGCGATAGCGCGCCTCGGCGAACCGAGCGTCGATGAGGAGAATGACCCCACGGTCGGTCTCGGAGCGGATGACGCGACCGGTGGCCTGCAGGACGCGGTTCATGCCGGGAAAGGTATAGGCGTAGTCGAAACCTGCGCCGGTCTGTTGCTGGAAGTAGTCGCGGATCAGGTCGCGTTCGACACAGAGCTGGGGCAGCCCAACGCCGACCACGATCGCGCCGATTAACCGCTCGCCCACCAGGTCGATGCCTTCGCCGAACACCCCTCCCATCACCGCAAATCCGACCAGTGTCTCGCCATGCCCCACGGCGAACGCGGCCAGAAAGGCTTCGCGTTCGGGTTCGCTCAGGCCGGGACGCTGGACGAGGATTGGAACCGCAGGGTGGAGGGCATGGAACTGTTCCTGCACGGCCGCCAAATACTGGTATGAGGGGAGATAGACGAGATAGTTGCCGGGGCGTCCTTCCACCAGTGAGGCGATGGCTTGCACCACGTCGGGCAGGGTGTCGGCGCGGGCCTTGAGCTGGGTGCGGATGCGGTCCTGCACGAGCACGGCGAGGTGCTCGGGCGGGAAGGGCGACGGCAATTGCAATAAAGGGTCCTCGGGACTGCCGCCCAGGAGTGCGCGGTAGTAGTCGATCGGCGTAAGCGTGGCGGAGAAGAAGACCGCCGCCTTGCCCCGTGCCAGCGCCTGCCGGAGGAGGAAGGAAGGGTCGAGGCAAAATAGTCGGACTCGGACGGAGCGGCCCGGCTCGGTGATGGTGACGAAGCGTTCGTCGTAGAGTTCGGCGGTGCGCCGGAAGGAGTGCAGGCGGAAATAGAGTTCGAGGAGGCTGTCGCGGAAGTCCGCGGGCTGATTTCGGGCGAGCCAGGTTTCGGCTTGCGCGAGGGCGTCATCGAGCGGAGGCAATAGGTCCGCGGGGAAGGACCGGCTGGTGTGGGGTGGGCTTATAGAGGAAGCGGTGGGGTAGGCTACGCTCGCAGGTAGGGCGACGCTGTCCTCAGCGCGCCGTTCGGTGGTTTGGGGCAGCCCATGGCGCGCTGAGGACAGACGCGCCCTACCTTCGCCAGCGGGGAAGAGATTGAGTTCGCTGGATGGATCGGAGGGGGCGACTGGTTCGGAGGGCAGGGGGGCCGGGCCGGCGAGTCGGCGCAGGGCGGAAGCTAGGCGGGTGAGGGCTTTGGCGCAACGGGGCACAGCTTGCTTGAGGGCGCGGCGGACGTCCTGTATTTCCCCGGTGTCGAGGTCGGCGGAGAACATGTCGCGGGCGCGGTCCACCAGGTTGTGGGCTTCGTCCACGAGGAAGGCGTAATCGCCCGACTCTTCGGCGAAGTGGCGGCGCAGATACACCTTGGGGTCAAACAGGTAGTTGTAGTCGCACACAATGACATCAACCCAGGTGGAGAGATCGAGGGAAAGCTCGAAGGGACAGACCCGGTGTTCGCGGCTGACGGCTTCAAGGACCGGGCGGGTGATTTCCTCGCGGGCCAGGACGGCGCGCATGGCTGGTTTGCAGCGGTCGTAGTAGCCGCGAGCGAAGGGGCAGGTGAGCGGGTCGCAGGGTTGGCCTTCCTGGACACAGATTTTCTCTTTGGCGGTGAGTGTCAGTGTGCGCAAGCGGAGGCCGGCCTGGCGCAGGTCGGCGAATGCCTTCTCGGCCACCGCGCGTCCCACGGTGCGCGCAGTGAGGTAGAAGATGCGCTCGAGCTTGCCTTCCCCCAGGGCTTTGACTGCCGGGAAGAGCACGGAGATGGTCTTGCCGATGCCGGTGGGGGCTTCGAGAAAGAGCCGCCCGCCGCGGGCGAGCACGCGATAGGCAGCGACAGCCAGTTGCCGCTGGCCGGGGCGGTAGCGCGCAAAGGGGAAGGTCAGCGAGCGGATGGACTTGTCCCGCTGCCGGCGCCAATGGTGATGGGCGCGGAGCCAGTCGAGATAAATTGCGGTTGTCTGCTCGAAGAAAACCGACAGCTCCGTCAGGTTCAAGCGGTTGCGAAACTCAGTCAGCTCACCGGTGTCGAGGTCCAGATAGCTCAACTGGATGGCGATGTGTTCCAAGGCGTGTTCGTGAGCGTAAATAAAGGCGTAGATCCTGGCTTGGGCCCAATGAAGCGGGTCGGCGGTATGGTCCCATCCGCCCTGGACAGTCTTGATCTCTTCCAACAGCACCTCTTGCGCGGTCGTCAGCAGACCGTCAATCCGCCCCTGGATTCGCAGGATGAACTCGGCGGTCTCGACCTCATGGCAGAGGCGGACCTCCTTCTGATACCCTGCGGGGCGGGAACGCTGGAGCCGTTGATGGCCACGCGTTCCCGCCAGGGCGCGGTGCGGTCCGACGAAGTCGCGCTCGCCGCCGAGGTCGCCCTGCCGCAAAGCGAACTCGACCAACTCGCGCACCTGGACCGAGAGGACTGGTTTGGGTGCCGATGCCACCGGTCAAGTTTCGGGGGATGGCGTGGGCGCGGCAATAGAATTATCGGGCCTGGCTCAGAAGCGGTGAACAAGCTTCTCGACGAGGAAGGTGCTTTCGCGCATGGCCTGTTCGCTGAAGGGGCCAAACCACTCGGCGACCTTGCGAAAGCGGGCGACGAACTCCGCCTTGTCGCCGCGTTCGACCAGGCCGAGGTTTTGCTGGAGGGACTGGAGGTAGTCCTTCAAGAGGGCGATGCGCTCGGGCGTGGCGAACACGATCTCGGCGTAGAGCGCGGGGTCCTGGGCAAAGAGACGACCCACCATAGCCAGTTCGAGGCGGTAGATCGGGCTGGAAAGCTCGAGCGTGCGGGCAATGGGGACGCCGCGGGAATGCAGGAATTGGCCAAAGGTAAAGGTGGCGAAGTGGCGCAGGGCCTGCACAATCCCCATGATCTCGTCGTGCTCCGCCGCCGAGGTTTCGACCAGGACGTTGCCCCAGACGGTGAGTTGGTCGAGCAGCCATTGACATTGCTCGCTCTGGCGCCCGGGGCTGACGACGACGATTTGCTTGTCCATGGTGGTGGTCGCCGGGCCGAAAAGCGGGTGCAAGCCGACGACCGGTCCGGCGTGGCTCTGGAGCATCGCTTCGAGCGGTTTGAGCTTGAGGCTCGTGATGTCAGCCAGCACGCAAGCGGGCGGCAGATGCGGAGCGATTTGGGCCGCCACGGACGGGGTAATGTCAATGGGCACCGCCAGCAAACACAATTCAACTCCCGGGGTGAGGGACCGGACCCGGGGCCAATCGTCGCGATCCAAGATGCGGACGTCGTAGTCCGATTGCCGGAACCAGTTCGAGAGAAAGCGGCCCATATTGCCGAGGCCGCCCACGATGAGCACCTTCGCCCCGGGCCGGACACCGCGGCGGCCGAGCGTGCTCAGTTGCCCGACGCGCGAATGCCGGAGGACGGTGCGGAACAGGTCCTCGATGTAGTCAGGGTCCAGCCCTGCCTGGGTGGCCTGGGCGCGGCGGGCGGAGATGAGGTTCTCCTCGCGCGCGGGGTGGAAGGTCGGGAGGTCGTGCTGTTGTTTGACCTCGGTGACTTGTTGGACGACGCGGCCGCGTTGGGCGAGCAGCTCCACCAGTTGTTTGTCGAGGCGGTCGATCTGGTCGCGCAGGTGGTCGAGGCTGGGTTTGTGCGGGGCAGGTGCGCCGGAGCCTGGGGACTGGGTTGGATTTGTCATCCCCGGCAGAGTAGTGAGAGGGTGGGGCAAAAGCAAGGAGCGCAGGGGCAGACGCGAAGCGAGGATGGTATGGCCGTGGAAGACAGTTGTCTGAGGAAACACCGGCTGCGTGACGATTCCTGGGCTGGGCGGTCTAAACGGATGATGAGCATCATGCGGCGCAATCGAAGATGTGTTTCAGGTCCACTTCATGCTGCGGCTTTCACCCTGAGACTTGGGCTCCAATCGCCCAGTGGGCTGTGCCGCAGTGAGCACTTCGTCATTATTCTCGGTGGAGCGAGGGGGCAGGGGAGGGGAGCAGTTTCTCGTGGCGAAACGCGGGTGCGGCGCTAAACTCGGCGTATGTTGAGTCAACGTTGGCGCCCAGTGGTCTTTTCCGCGCTTGCCGTGTGCGGGATTTGGCTGGTGGCTTTGGCGGGATACCGAATTGCCCGGAACGCCAAGATGACCGCTGAGAAGGTGAAGGCGTATGCCGAGTCGGTGGATATCAGCAAGTTATCGGGTGCCGCGCGGGCGAAGGCGATTCAGGAACTGGCGGACAAGCTCAACGCGTTATCCCTGGAGGAACGGCGGAAGGCGCGGCTGGACCGCGAGGCGTGGAGCTGGTTTGACCGGATGACAGAGGAGGAGAAAGCCGCGTTCATTGACGCGACGATGCCGACCGGTTTTAAGCAGATGCTGACGGCGTTCGAGCAGTTGCCGGAGGAGAAGCGGCGCAAATCAATTGATGACGCGCTGCGGCGGCTCAGGGAGGGGCGCGACCAAATGGCCGGCGGCGCGGGCGGCGGGAATCAGGGCGGGACAAACTCCCCGCCGGTCCTGAGTGACGAATTGGAGGCGAAGGTGAGGACTATCGGGCTGAAGACCTTCTACAGCCAGAGCTCGGCGCAGACCAAAGCGGAGCTGGCGCCGGTCCTGGAGGAGCTGCAACGTGTGATGGAAAGCGGCCGGCCGTTCCGCGGGCAATGAGGCCAGCACGTCAGATCATCCGCGCTGGTGACGGCGCGCGGACATTCCTGTCCGCAGCAAGCCCGGGTGGGAAGGAGGGTGCCGAAGATTCGGAGGCCGAGGGAGGTTCTGTCGTGGCTGCGGACAGGACTGTCCGCGCGCCGGGGGCCACGAGCGCCTTCACGCTGATTGAACTGCTGGTGGTGATTTCGATCATCGCCATCCTGGCCGCGCTGGTGCTGCCGGCGTTGAGCGGGGCGAAGGAGCAGGGGCGGGCGACGGTGTGCCTGAGCAACCTGCGTCAAATCGGCATCGCGCTGCAGGTCTATGTTGGAGACAACAACAACAAACTGCCCTGGATGTCGGACATCCTTCCGGGCGTCGCCAACCTGTACCCCGGCCCGGACCAGGTGCTTTCCAACCAACTCGGCAATCTGAACGTGCTGGCGTGCCCGTCTGACAAATGGACGTCGGACACGCCACTGCCCTTTCCGCAAAAGGCGCCAACTTATTTCGCACAAACCGGCTCCAGCTTCTCGTGGAACAACCTGCTCAACGGTGAGGATGCCGACCATTTGAGCGCGCTCGGCATGAATTTCCCTCCGCAGGCAATGCCGCTGATGTACGATAAGGAGAAGTTCCACATCGCCCGCGGGGCGAACAAGGCGCAGAACTTCCTGTACGCCGATGGCCACATCAAGAACCTCCTCGTCATTGCGGGGACGATCCAATCGAGCCAGTGATCCAGCTCAAGAACCTCTGCAAGAAGTTCGGCCAGCAACTGGCCGTGGACGACCTGACCTTGCAGGTGCCGGCGGGGGAAATCTACGGTTTGCTGGGGCACAACGGCGCGGGCAAGAGCACCGCCATCGGCATAATGCTGGGCCAAGTCTGGCCGACGAGCGGCGACGTGCGAATCTGCGGCCACGATGTGACGGCCCACCGCCGGCTGGCGCTGCAAAAGGTCGGGGCGATTTTTGAAACTCCGGCCTTCTATGATTATCTTAGCGGCTGGCGGAACCTGGAAATCCTGAGTTCCTACACCGCTCCAACCTCCCGCCAGCGGATTCAAGAGGTCATCGAATGGGTCGGCCTGAGCGGGCGGGAACATTCCAAGGTGCGGACCTACTCGCACGGCATGAGGGCGCGGCTGGCGCTGGCCCAGGCGCTGTTGCCCCAGCCGGAGCTGCTCATCCTCGACGAGCCGAGCGACGGGCTCGACCCCGAGGGCATTCACGAGATGCGGCAGACGATTCTGCGGCTGCATCGCGAGCTGCGGCTGACGATTCTGCTTTCCTCGCATTTCCTAAATGAGGTGGAACAGCTCTGCACGCGCATCGCAGTGCTGAACCGGGGCTGCATGGTGTTTGAAGGCACGCTGGCCGCGACGAAGCAACGCGGGTGGATAAGGCTCAAGGCGGGCGATTTCGGGCTGGCGGTAAAGCAGCTTCGGCAGGCGCAACTCATCACGGAGGAGCGGGATGGCCATCTGATCGCGCTGGGACCGGGCATCGGGACAGACCAGGTCGTGCGCCTGCTCGTGGAGCGCGGAATGCCGGTCTATGAGATTGCCCCGGTGGAAGACACGCTGGAGGACTTCTACCTGTCACTGATGAATGGGCAGAAGGAGGTGGAAGTCAAGTGACCATGTTCTACCGTCATCTGCGCAACGAACTCTGGAAGCTCTTCGGCAAGAAGCGCACGTATATCGGCTTCGGCGCGTTTCTCCTGGCGCAGAATGCGATGCTGCTCACCTTCCGCTTCACCCGCTGGCAGGCCGACCTGGAGCGCATGCTGGCCGGCAATGGCTATCTGGCAAAGGAGTATGTGTCGGCGCTCACAGTGGCGGTGATCATGCTGATCCCACAAATCGTGCTGCTGATGCCCTTGTATGTGGCGCTGGTGGGAGGCGACCTGGTGGCCAAGGAGGTGGAGGACGGGACGCTGCGGATGATCCTGTCGCGGCCCATCTCCCGGTTCCGGCTGCTGTTCGTGAAGTGGGTGGCCGGGGTGATTTTTGCGGCCATGCTGGTGGCCGTATTGGGCGGGACAGCGCTTGGCTTTGCCCGGCTGTGGTTTCCGTGGAAGAGCATGTTTGTCTTCGTGCCGGGGACGGTGTTCAGCCTGTTAAGCCCGGACGAGGGTTTCCGGCTCTATCTTTGGTCCCACCTGTTTATGACGCTGAATGCGAGCGTGGTGCTGGGGATCGCGTTCATGTTCTCGTGCTTCAACATGAAGCCTGCGGCAGCGACGATTCTGGCGTTGTCGTTGCTGTTCGTGAACCTGGTGATGGAAGGCATCCCGTTCTTCGAGCGCTACCACGAGTACTTGCTGACCTACCACTTTCGCTCCTGGCACAACGTTTATGCCCAGCCGATACCCTGGGCGCAGATGGGCCAATCGCTGTGCGTCTTGCTGGCTGCTAACCTCACCGCCTTCCTCATCGGGACCGCGGCATTCCAGGCCCGCGACATCAAGTCTTAAGTTGCTTTTCGGGCTTCGGGATCGTAAGCTGATCTGCTGAGAAAGGCATTCTCCAACAGCCCAATATATTGGCTGTCGTGGCCGGCGGCGCCACAACTAATGGTGTTTTTCGGGCAAAACAGGGCGAAATAGCCGTTGTGTTGGACGGCCAGTTTTCCTACAATTGTCGCACCTTAAGCGGACCGCCAAAGTGCCTGGTCCAAACGATTTTATGCCTGAGCAAAACGCGGTTGAAGCGACAGAGAAAAGGCCGGCGCCCCCCAGCGCACCCGAGAAGTATGATGCGTCGAAGATTGACAAGCTCGAGGGGCTGGAAGCGGTGCGCAAACGCCCGGGAATGTTTATCGGCGACCCGGACGAACGCGGTCTGCACCACAGTGTTTTCGAGGTGCTGGACAACTCCATCGACGAGCACCTGGCTGGCTACTGCGACAAGATAGAGGTCACGGTCCATGTCGATGGCTCGATCTCCATCCGTGACAATGGGCGCGGCATCCCGGTGGATATGCATCCGAAGTGGAACATGCCGGCGGTGGAGCTGGTGCTGACCAACCTGCACGCGGGAGGCAAGTTCGGGCAGGGCGCCTACAAGTACTCCGGCGGCTTGCACGGCGTCGGGGCCAAGTGCGTCAATGCGCTGTCGGATTGGTTCAAGGTGGAAGTGACGCGGGACGGGAAGGTGTATTCCATGGAATTTGCGCGGGGCATCACCACGCAGAAGCTGACCGTCATCGGCAAGTCCAAAGGCACCGGCACGCTGATCACCTTTAAACCCGACCCAACCATCTTCACCATCACCACCGAGTTCAAGTTCGACATCCTGGCCAACCGCCTGCGCGAGCTGGCGTTCCTGAACCCGGGCGTCGAAATCGTCCTCACCGACGAGCGGGACGAGAAGACCGAGACCTTCCTGTACAAGGACGGCATCGAGCAGTTCGTCAAACAGCTTGGGCGGACCAAACAGGTGCTCCATCCCAAGCCGATCATGATCAGCCGGCAGAAGGAGGAGGTGTTCGTGGATTGCGTGATGCAATACACCGACAGCTACAACGACCAGATCCTCTGCTTCGCCAACTCGATTGCGAACCCGGACGGCGGCACGCACCTGACGGGCTTCCGTTCGGCCCTGACCCGTGCCATCAACCAATACGCCAAGCAAAACAATTTGCTGAAGGAAAAGGACCCGGCCATCTCGGGCGATGACGTCCGCGAAGGGCTGGTCTGCGTATTGAGCGTTAAACTGCCCAACCCGCGGTTCGAGTCGCAGACAAAGGTCAAGCTCGTCAACACGGAAATCGACGGCATCGTGTCGTCCATCATCTATGACGGCTTGATGACGCACTTTGATGCGAATCCGTCAGTGGCCAAGAAGGTGATTGAAAAGGGTTTGCTGGCGGCCCGCGCGCGCGAGGCGGCGCGCAAGGCCCGCGAGACAGTTCGCAAGGGCGCGCTGACCGGCGGCGGCCTCCCGGGAAAACTGGCCGATTGCTCCGACCGGGACCCGGCCAACACGGAGCTGTATATCGTGGAAGGTGATTCGGCCGGCGGGTCGGCCAAGCAAGGGCGCGACCGGAAGTTCCAGGCGATTCTGCCCATTCGCGGCAAGCTCATCAACGTGGAGAAGGCGCGGCTGGACAAGGTGCTGCAGAACAACGAAATCCGCACCATGATCACCGCCGTGGGCACGGGCATTGGCGATGGGGAAGGGGAGGGGGCTTTCAACCTGGAAGCGTTGCGCTACCACAAGATCATCATCATGACCGATGCGGACGTGGACGGCTCGCACATCCGCACGCTGTTGCTGACGTTTTTCTATCGGCAGATGCCGGAACTGGTGCGGCGCGGCTTCGTCTATATCGCCCAACCGCCGCTGTATCAAATCGCCCGCAAGAAGCGGGTCGAGTATGTCGATGACGATGCCCGGCTGAACCAGATCCTCATCGAACTGGGCACCGAAGAGGTGCGCCTGCGCAATCTGTCTGACGGCAATGAGCTGACGGAGAAGCAGCTTGCCGAAATCCTGGAATTGCTTGAATCGCTCGACAAGTACGTCAACGCGTTGCGCCGCCACGGTGGCGACTTCGCCGCTTACGTCGAGCAGCGTCACCCCAAGACGCACGAGCTGCCGCGGCACCTTGTGAAGGTCCGCGACGGGAACGACGAGACCGTGCATTACTTCCATACCGAAGAGGATTTGGAAGAGTTCGGTTCCAAGAACCCTGATTTGCGCCTGTTCGGCGAGGAGGAATCCGACACCAGCCTGCTGGAAAAGGCTAAGAACGGCCACACGCGCCGCGCCCGCCACGTTGAGCTGCACGAGAGCAAGGCCATCGCCGAACTGCTGGCGAAGTTGGCCAGGAAGGGTTTGAGCGTCGAGCACTACTCGGCGCAAGACAAGCCGCTGTTCGAGGTCATCGAAGGCGAGGGCGACAAAGAGCAGGTGAAACCGCTATTCTCCATCCCCGAGATTCTTTCCAGCATCAAAGAAGTGGGCCGGCGAGGCTTGTCCATCAAGCGGTTCAAGGGCTTGGGCGAGATGAACCCCAAGGAACTTTTTGAAACCACGATGAACCCCGTGCGGCGCAAGCTGCTGCGCATCGACCTGACGGATGCGATTGAAGCGGAAGAGATGTTCGCCAAACTGATGGGCGAGGAGGTCGAACCGCGCCGCCAGTTCATCGAGGATAACGCGCTGAACGTGCGCAATCTGGATATCTGAAAGCCAAGTTGCCCAACTGTAAGCCCAGGCCGCGCAACCTCTTTCGCTGAACGAGCGACCGGAGAAGCAACCAAGTTTTATGCCCGAACCGACCGAACCGAACAACAAGAACGAGGCGCCAGTGAGCGGCACGCCTTTGTTCGCCGCCAACGAGAAGATCACGAAGATCAACGTCGCCGAGGAGATCAAGAACTCGTTTCTCGATTACTCAATGTCGGTGATTATCTCCCGCGCGCTGCCCGACGTGCGCGACGGTTTGAAGCCGTCGCAACGGCGCATCCTCTACGCCATGAACGACCTGGGCGTGATGCCGAACCGCAAGCACCTCAAGTGCGCCAAGATCGTCGGCGAGACGATGGGCAACTACCATCCGCACGGGGACCAGGCGATTTATCCGACGCTGGTGCACATGGCGCAGCCGTGGGCCATGCGCGAGCGGTTGGTGGACGGGCAGGGGAACTTCGGCTCCGTCGAAGGCGATCCCCCGGCGTCCATGCGGTACACCGAAGCGCGGCTGGCTCCGCTCGGGGCGGTGCTGATGGAAGACATGGAAAAGGAAACGGTGGACTTCGTCCCCAATTACGACGAGACCCGCACCGAGCCGACTGTCTTTCCCGCCGCGTTCCCGAACCTGCTGGTCAACGGCGGCACCGGCATAGCCGTCGGCATGGCCACCAACATGCCGCCGCACAATCTGGGCGAGATCATCGACGGCGTCTGCGCGCAGATCGACCATCCGGAGATCACGCTCAAAGAGCTGATGCAGCTTGTCAAAGGTCCGGACTTTCCGACCGGCTGCATGGTCTGCGGGCTGGAGGGAGTGAAGGAGTACTTCAAGAGCGGGCGCGGCAGCGTGAAAGTGCGCGGGAAGGTCGGCCTCGAGGAGCTTAAGGGCGGCCGCGAGCAGATTATTGTCACCGAAATCCCGTTTAACGTGAACCGCGCCGTGCTGGTCGAGCGGATTGCCGAGCTGGTGAACGAGAAGATCATCACGGACATCACCGCCGTGCGCGACGAGTCGGATGAGAACACGCGCGTCGTCATTGAAATCAAGCGGGATGCGGTGCCGAAGGTGGTCATCAACAACCTGTATCAGCACACGGCGCTCGAAACGAGTTTCGCGGTGAATGCGCTGGCCATCGACCATGGCCGGCCCAAGACGCTGGGGCTCAAGGAGCTGATCAACTGCTACATCGAGCACCGCCGGGAAGTGGTGATTCGCCGGACGAAGTTTGAACTCCGCAAGGCGGAAGAACGGGCGGAACTGCTGGAAGGCTACCTGATCGCCCTCTCCAACCTGGACGAGTTCATCCGCATTATTCGCCACTCCGCCACTCGCGAAGAGGCCAAAATCAAGCTGCTGGCTTTCGACTTCACACGCGCCCAAGTGGAAAAGATCGGCGTTCTGATTCGCAGCGAGGCGCGGCTGACCAGCGGGCGCTATTCGTTCAGCGAGGCGCAGGCCAACGCGATCCTGGAATTGCGCCTCTACCAGTTGACCGGCCTGGAAATCGATAAGGTTAGGGCTGAATACCGCGACCTGATAGTGCGCATCAAAGACCTGCTCGATATTCTGGCGAAGGAGGCGCGGGTATTGGCGATTATCAAGGCTGAGCTGCTCGCGATCAAAGAGAAGTACGCCACGCCGCGCATGACGGACCTCGTGCCCGACGAAGGCGAAATCGCCATTGAAGACCTCATTGCGAACGAGGGGGTTATCATCACCCTCACGCACACCGGGTTGATCAAGCGGACGAACATCAGTTCCTATCGTGCCCAGCGCCGGGGCGGCAAAGGGGTGATTGGCATGGCCACCCGCGAGGGCGCCACGGAAGAAGACAAGGATTTTATCGAGCACCTCTTCAGCGCCGGCACCCACGATTACCTGATGTTCTTTACGAGCACGGGGCGCGTGTATGTCGAGCGCGTGCATGAAATTCCCGATATGGGCCGCGCCGCCAAAGGCCGCAGCATCGCCAACCTGCTGGAACTGAAGCAGGCTGAGGCCATCGCCGCCCTGATTCGCATCGAAGCCAAAACCGGGCCGAACAAGGAAGACATGACCTGGCAGCAGCCGGGTTACCTCTTCTTCGCAACCCAGCAGGGCACCGTGAAGAAGACCCCGCTCGAAGATTTTGCCAACGTCCGCCAGGGCGGGATCATCGCGATTGGCATTGAGCCGGGCGACACGCTGATTGAGGTCAAGTTGACTTCAGGACAGGACCAAGTGGTCTTGATCACGCGCGACGGCATGAGCATCCGCTTCTCCGAGGAGGATGTGCGGCCCATGGGCCGGCCCGCTGCGGGCGTGCGGGGCATCAACCTGGAAAAGGGGGACGCGGTGGTCGCGCTCGCGGTCGTGGAGCGGGACGCGACGTTGCTCGTCGCCGGCGAAAACGGCATCGGCAAGCGGACGCCTTTCGATATGGTGCTGGAGGACGGGACAGTGGAGCCGGTCTATCGCCTCCAGTCACGCGGCGGCAAAGGCATCATCACCATGAAGGCCAATGAAAAGACCGGGGCGGTCGTTGGCGCGCTGACCGTGCGCGACGCCGACGAGATCATGCTTATGACGACCGGCGGGCAAATGGTGCGCATCTTCGTGAAAGACATCCGGGAAGCAGGGCGCAACACACAGGGCGTAAAGCTGATTAACCTTGGCGAAGGCGATAAGCTGCAGGCCATTGCTCCGGTGATCAGCGAACAGCAGGAAGACGCCGCGGCGGGGCAGGAAGAAGCCAAGTAAGGGAACCAAACCTCAGGGCAATAGATGCGGCGGTGGGGGTTGCTGGTGCAGGATGTCGTCCAGCAGGCTGGTAACCTGATCCGCCCGTTCCGTGTATGAATCGAGCGAATCGGGGATCGAGCGGGCAATGTTTTGCGGTACTTGCGTCAGGTAATCCATCGCCCCCTGATGGGCAGCGTTGCGGAGACAATGATGCTTCTCTCCTTCCCCGACCCCTGGGCTCCCCCCGCTTTCCATCAGGCCGACCAGCAGGCCCTCCCGGTCGCCCCGCTGGCCGAGCCAGGTCTCCATCCACGCTTTCACCGACGCAGGAAAGTCGCCTTCCGGAGTCGCGCAGAAAACTATCAGGTCCGCTCGCGCGGCCCTGTCCGCCGCTTCTTTAGCTGCGGCAGTCTCCGCGAGCAACGCAAACGACCACCAGCTCACGTCGAATTCAAACTGCGCCCAGAACCGCCCGACCAGTTGGTCACAGAAACCGACACCCCGTTCACGCGCTGCGGGATCCTCGTACACCACCACGACTGACCACGCTGCTTTCGTTTCCAACCGCGCACCGTTTTCGTCTGCTCGCGTCATGGTTGCGGTGGGGAAAGCTCTCTTTGCCGTCGGCCTTTCCCGCCGACAATTGCTCTCCCAACCACTTCAATTCTGCTCCCCGGCGACAGGAAATCAAGAAAAAACTTAAGGCGACAGGCGTTCAATCCGCCAGGTCTTGTCCGCCTGCCGGGTGTAGCGGAAACGATCGTGGAGCCGGTTGGGCCGTCCCTGCCAGAATTCAATGCGGGCTGGTGACAGCACGTACCCGCCCCAGAAAGCCGGCCGCGGCACTTCCTGCCCCGCGTATTGGGCTTCCATTTGTTTCCACCTCTCTTCCAGCGCCGCCCGGTCGCGAATGACCGCGCTTTGCTGCGAGGCCCAAGCCGCGAGCTGGCTCCCGCGCGGCCGCGACTTGAAATACGCTTCCGACTCTGCCGGCGGCAACTGGCTGACTTCCCCGGCGACGCAAACCTGCCGTTCCTGTTCCGACCAATAAAAAACCAGCGCCGCTTGCGGGTTTCCCGCCAGTTCCTGTCCCTTGCGGCTGTCGTAATTCGTGTAAAAGATGAACCCCCGCTGGTCCACGCCCTTGAGCAAGACCGCGCGTGCCGAAGGCCGGCCCTGCTTGTCCGCGGTCGCCAGCGTCATCGCCGTCAAATCCATCGGTTCAGCCCCGGATGCCAGCAGCAGCGCTTTGTAGAGCTTAATGCAGAACTTCCGCACCCGCCCGCTGGCCCGCGCCCCCGTCGCCTGGTCGAACCACTTCTTGAACTGGGCAATCGGGTCGGCTTCCAGGTCGCTCCGCCGCAAGCCGGTCAGATTGTATTCTCTTCGTAAATCGGCGAAGGACATGCCCTCAGCTCGGTATCATCCCCGTCTTGCGCGCGTAATTGAACAGCCCGCCCGCATCCACCACCGGCCGCACATCACCCAGGGGCTTTAACTTATAGACTTTGCCCGTGCTCTTGGCGGTCACCGTGCCCGCGTCCAGGTCCACCGTCGCCACCTCGCCCGTCTTCAACACCTCGCACAGCCGGTCCGCCGATTCACAGGGATAAAGCTCGCCCGTCGCCACGGAGTTGCGAAAGAAGATGCGCGCGAAGCTCTCCGCCAGCACCACTTCGCAGCCCGCCGAGCCTAACGCAATCGGCGCGTGCTCGCGCGAGCTGCCGCAGCCGAAGTTGCGCCCAGCGACCACGATCGGATACTCGCTGTCGAGTTGGCCTTCCTTCACGTAGCGCGTGGCGTAGGCCGATTCCGGCAGGCCGGCGAAGGCGTAAGCGCCCAGCTTCTCGTACTCCTCGGGAATCGTCGGCACGAGAGTCAAGTATTGCGCCGGGATAATCTGGTCGGTGTCGATATTGTCCCGCACCACAAAGACCGGTCCTGTGAAAACAGATTGCATGGCGGGAGATTGGAGTCAGCCGCGCCAATATTCAATCAGATTTACAGCCCCTCAATCAGAGCGGATTCAAGCATGGGACTGTGTAGCCGCCGTACAGTTCGATTTGCAGTTCGATTTGCCTTGCCCTCCTTGCTCTGCTCTGACACCCTTGCCCTCGAATGCTGATCAAGCAGAAAAGTCGAATCCCTCTCAAGCCCCTGCAAACCGGCCAAGTCTGGCAAATGGAGGATTCGCATCTCCACGTTGACCTCGTGGGCAAACACCTGGTGCACTATAAGCTCATCAAACGCGAGGCCAAGCGCACCCCAATGTCGCTCTCCAACATCAAGGCCGTGGAGAAATATCTCAAAGACAACAAGGCCGTTCTGGTCCAGGGGTAGCGGAGGCGGAGCGCTCTGCCGCCGGCCACTGGCTCGGAGACCGCCGTGGTCCGCTTGGGAGTGGGGGGCGTGCGGGAGGCGGACGAAGGGCTGAGCCTGTGGGGCAAGGGGGGCTGGCAAAAATCTCAGGCGCGAGGTCGAGGATCTTCATACTAATGGTCGTGATTCCAGCGGATGGCCAATTGCAGGAGTTCGCTCGTGCTCTGAAGGTTTAGCTTTTCCTTGATGCGCGTGCGGTAGGTATCAACCGTCTTCATGTCAATGCGCAGTTGCTCGGCGATCTCGCGCGTGCTCAAGCCGCGGCCGGTCATCTCGAACACCTGCAGCTCACGGTCCCCCAGAAGCTCGGCGATCGAGTCGCTCACGGCCTGGGGTTTTGAAGTCAGGCGCGCGAGCACCGTGGAGGCCGTCTTCTCGCTGAGATAAATGCCGCCGCCCAACACCCGGCGGATAGCCAGCAGGATGTCGCGGGTGGCCTGCTGTTTGGTAATGTAGCCTTGCGCGCCGGCGCGGAGGACACGCTCGGCGTAGAGGGTCTCGTCGTGCATGGAGACCACCAGAATGAGCAGCTTGGGCCAGCGCGCGTGGATGTCCTTGATCAGCTCCAGGCCGCTGGAGCTTTTCAGCATCAGGTCAATGACCGCCAGATCGGGTTTGGTAGTCTCGACCGCCTCTAAGGCCCCTTGCCGGTCTTCGGCTGCCGCACACACCGTCAAGTCTGGTTCAAGGTTGATGGCCTCGGCCAGCCCGTCGCGGACGATCGGGTGATCATCCACGAGAATAATGCGGGTAGGCTTGGTGTTGCGAGGTTCGGGAGAATGGGTCATAAATACGTTCAACGGATATTCTGCGGAACGCGACACGAAACGATGGTCCCGTTCTTGTCGCTCTGGATTTGGAGGCTGCCGCCGATGAGGCGCGCGCGGTAATCCATAATGTGAAGTCCCATGCCCGAGCTGCGCCGTGGCGCCGGGTCGAGGCCTTTGCCATCGTCTTTGATCTGCAAGACGATTGCGCCTTCGGACTCCGTCAGTTGGATGGAGAGGTTGCGCGCACCGCTGTGTTTCAGGGCATTGTTCAACGCTTCCTGCGCGATCCGGTAAAGATGCGTGGCGGTCGTCACATTGCAATGCGGCCCCTGACGGTCCGCTTCACACCGGCATTGCACCGGATGCCGTTCGCTGGTGGTGCCGGCCAGTTCCTCGAGCGCGGGCACCAGCCCTTCGGTGCGGAGCCGGATCGGATAAAGTCCACGGCAGACGCGGCGAGATTCAGTGATGGCTTCGTCCAGGAGCCCGCAGATTTTGCGCGCGACCGCCGCCTCCGGACGCTGTTGCGCGTTGAGTGATTGTTCCAGCGAATTGGCTTTGAGCGTCACGCCAATGAGTTGCTGGCATAGCCCGTCGTGGACATCCTGCCCAATGCGCGCCTGTTCGCGATCGCTGATCTCCAGAATCTCCCGCTGCAGACGAAAGCGCTCGGTGACGTCGGTCGCGACGGCGATGAAGCCGGCAGGATGCCTGTCCTTGTCCCGGACCGGCGAGAAGCGGCACTCGAAGACGGTCGAGGCAAACTCCAATACCGAGCTGAATGCCTCACCGGCCAGCGCCCGGCGAACATTCTCCAGCATCAGGGGGAAGTCCTTATAGACCTCCGCTGCCGACCGTCGCAGGTGTTCGCCCGGCTTGACG
This sequence comes from Verrucomicrobiota bacterium, assembly GCA_050011195.1. GTDB lineage: Bacteria > Verrucomicrobiota > Verrucomicrobiia > Limisphaerales > UBA8199 > PALSA-1440. The sequence goes on from JBEKJO010000001.1 coordinate 42,136, forward strand.
CCCATGGCGCTGAGGGCCTGTCCATCCTCGAAGGTGATCGTGCCGCGAGCGTCGGCGGCCAGCAGGGCGATGGGCGCGCTGTTGATGATCGTGCGCAAGTGCGCTTCGCTGCGGCGGGACGATTCCTCGGCCCGGATGCGCGCGATGGCCCCCGCCACCTGGGAGGCAATCAACTCGATCCCCACGCGCGTCTTGGGCGGAATCTCATCCTCCCGGTACGAGGCGAGGTTCAACAGCCCGAGCACCGCGCCCTGATGCTGCACGGGCACGACCGCCAGCGCCCGCAAGCCTTCGCCGCCCCACAGCACTTCCAGACTGCGCGGTATCTGCTCGTGGCGCGCGTAAAGGGTCTGGCCACCCTTCACCAGACGGGCCTCGGTCGCGTCCGCCTTATAGTGTGAGATGCGGGCGGCGAACGCGTCGGATAATCCTCGATGCGCCTCCAGGTGGAGGTCGCCGGTCTCCGGGTTCAGCAGATAGACTCCGCCACAATCGATGCCCTCCAGTTGCACGGCGATCTCCAGCAGCCGATCCAGCGCGAACTTCAGATCGCTGGTGGAACTGAGTGCCACGGCGACATTCCGCTGGGCTTGCAGCAGGTGTTCGTTCCGCTTGCGCTCCGTAATGTCCGCCGCAATGCCCACGAGGCGATACACCGCTCCGGCCTCGTTCTTCACCGGGAACGCCCGGTCATGCACCCAGCGCAGCGACCCGTCCGGCCGCACGACGCGGTACTCCTCGTCGTACTCACCCGTGATTTGCTTCGCAAAGGTGGCGCGCGTCACGCGCTCGCGGTCTTCGGGATGAACTCCCTCCAGCCACGTGGCTGGCGACCCGTAAAGGGTTTTGCAGGACTCGCCCCACAGCGTCTCGAAGGCGGGGCTGACGTACTCCACCTGGCCTTTGGAAGGGGCGGTTACCCAGAAGACATCGGTGATGTTTCCCGTGACCTGCTTGAAGAGTTGCACCGTTTCGCGCAACAGCTCGACGGTCTGCTTGTGCTCCTCGACTTCACTCTCCAGCCGCGCGGTGCGTTGCTCGACTGTGCGCTCCAGCTCGCGGGTTAAGCGCCCGACTTCCGCCGCCAGCCAGCCCATCGCGGCAAACGCCAGCAAGCGCACCAGTGAGTTCGCGGCAAAAATCCAGCCCAGCCGGGCCGCGCCCGCGCCCGCGGTCTCGGCCAGATACAGGCAAACTCCCGATGCCAGCGCGCACACGAGCGCGCCGCGCGCTCCCGCAACCCAACCCACTAAAGCGCAGGCCAGCAAGTAGAAGAACTCGAAATTCAATCCGCGGACGGCCTGGAGGTTGATCCAGCCAAGCACGACAATCAGAACAACACCAACCGCCGTTAGGATCGTGCCGGGCGCCAGGCCGATAGCCTGGCCGCAATGGAGGAGGCGGGCCGCCTTGGGACCGAACAGTCCGACCCCCACGGCTCTGTCCTTGGAGAGGCCGCCGATGAAATGTGTGAGCTTTGGCATAAGCGTTCGAAGAAGCCGGGAATTCCAACAGACGTTTCCCGGCTTCCTCGAAAGCCAATACTATCAAATGCCCGGTCGATTGTGAAACGGGATTGTGTGCGGGGGTGCCCCTTTTTGTAAGCTTAAATCTTACATGCTTTTCAGAGCTTTTCTTACATCACTTTCCGGGTTCTCCCGACAGACAGGATTCGGGGGATATGGTGTACAATCGTAGCAAATGAGAACAAAGCTATCTTCACTTGTAGTGGCTGGCCTGCCGATTTGCGCCGCGCTTTGGGCCATGCCTCAAGCTGTTAGCGGGCAAATCTATGTCGCGAACTACGGCAGCGGCACGATTGGCGAATACACCACCGCTGGGGCGACGGTCAACGCCTCGCTGGTCTCAGGGTTGAATGAGCCGGAATACCTCGACGTTGAAACCGTGCCCGAACCTTCCACGCTGGCCTTGGCCGGTTTGGGCGGGTTGGCTTTGCTGCGGCTCCGTCGCCAGCGGCACTTTCGGTTTTCGTTGTGTGAGGAGGCCTTAGCCTGTACAGTAATGAATCAGTGGCGGACATACAGATAAACGTATGAAAGCAAATCCAGTCCAGAGAGTGGAGAGGCTGGCGGGAACATGTTTGAGGAGTTGGCGGCGGGCAGCACTGCTCACCCTCATCGCCGGGATCAGCGTGCCGGCGATCGGCCAGCCGCTCCAATTGGTATCGGTTCTTGATCCCTCGCAGGCACCGCCGTCGGGCGGCAGCGGCGACTCGTGGGCGCCGGTCATCAGCCCCGACGGACGCTATGTCCTCTTTGCCAGCACCGCGAACAACCTGGTGCTGACCAGCACGACGAACCCGATCCCGGCCCTGTTTCCCCCGAAACTCAATGTCTTCCTGCGCGACCGCACGAACGGCACGACGACGCTGGTCAGCGTCAACCTCAGCGGGACAGGGGGCGGCAACGGGGATTCAACGCCTTCAACCCTCTCGACCAATGGCCGCTATGCCGTGTTTGAAAGCAGCGCCAGCGACCTGGTCCCCGGCGACACGAATAACGTCGCCGACGTGTTTGTCCGCGACCTGGTCGCCGGCACGACCCTGCTGGTCAGCGTCAGCACCAACGGCGGAAGTGCCAATGGCGCGTCCCGCAGTTCGGTCATGACCCCGGACGGGCGTTACGTGGCGTTCGTGAGCGAAGCCAGTAATCTGGTGCCCAATGACACAAACGGCATTCCTGACGTGTTTGTGCGCGACTTGCAGACGGGCACGACCACGCTCGTCAGCGTGGGCGCAACCTTCAGCAGCGGCAGCCTGGGGGAAGGCGGCTCGGAATCGCCGGAGATTACTCCCAACGGTCGCTACGTTGCTTTCTACAGCCTGGCCACCAATCTCGTGCCGGGAGTCACGACTGGGGGCGACATATACGTCCGTGATCTGGTTGGCGGAACCACCACTTGGGTGAGCAGCTACGCGCGTACGGCCTTGCAGTCCATCATGGGAACAACGAATGCCATCTGCTACGGTCAGGTCCTCAGCGACGATGGGCAATTCGTTGCCTATCAAACCAGCCCGCTCCCCGGTTCAGGTTCGGTGTGGTCGGCAGGGGTTGTTCTCCGGTACAGCCTGCAAACCGGCCTGACCGACGTGGTGAACACCAATGCGAATGTCCGCACGGGGGCGCCCGAAGATGTGCGGAGCCTCGATATGACCCCGGACGGCCAGTTCATCGCTTTCATCGCCAATGTGAACGACACTTCGGGGACGAACACCTGCGTTGAGGTCTGGGATGCGCAAACCGGCGCGACGACGCTGGCGAGCGGAGACCTCAGTAACAACGTGCCGGCCAATGCGACGTGTGACTGGCCTGGCCTGGACCCCAGCGGACGGTTCGTCGTTTTCCTGAGCAGCGCCACGAATCTGGTCACCAATTCACTGGCGGGGGCTTATCACGTGTACGTGCGGGACACGCTGGCTGGCACCACGACGCTGGTGGACGCGGACACCAACGGGGTCGGTTCGATGATCAGCCCGGTAACCATTCCACAGATGACCTCTAATGGGCAATACGTGGCGTTCGAGTGCCCCGATGCCAGCCTGGTGCCCAATGATCGCAACCACGACTATGATGTGTTTGTGCGTGAATTGGTTGCCGGGACTAATGAACTGATTTCCGCCAGAGACCCGACACTGCCAACGCTCACTCCGAACGGCCCGAGCTTGCTCTCCACCTTGTCCGTCAGCACGAATGGCCGTTATATCGCATTCGCCAGCGAAGCCGACAACCTCGTGCCCGGGGACACGAACGGCTACCGGGACGTTTTTGTCCGCGACCTGCTGCTCGGCACCAATACCCTGGTGAGCGTGGCCACCAACGGGGCGGTCGGGAATAGCCTCTCGACGGACCCGGCCATCAGCGGGGATGGCCGCTATGTGGCGTTTACCAGCAGCGCCGACAACCTTGTGCCGGGTGATACCAACAATGCTCAGGACGTTTTTGTGCGCGATTTGCAGGCTGGAACGACCGTCCTCGTGAGCGTGAACACCGCAGGCACCGGTTCGGGAAATGGCGCGTCCTATTCCCCCGCACTCAGTTCCAACGGAAGATATGTTCTGTTCCGAAGTTTGGCGGCGAACCTTGCGTCCGGGTCGTTCACCGCAGGCTATGAAAACCTGTTCCTGCGTGATTTACAGACAGGCACCAATTATGCGCTGACCCATACGACTTCGGGCAGTCCGGTAAGCTCGATGACTCCCGATGGCCGGTTCGTTGCGTTTTCTGGAGTCGTTTCAGGGAGTGCCGCGAAACTGTACGTTTGGGATTCGCAGTTAGCCGGGCTGGTTTATACCAATGCGGTCAGCGGGATTGTGAACCTGGTTGTGAGTTCCAACGGGAATCGCATCGCCTATACCACAGGCGTCACGTTGTATGCCGTGGATCGGGCGGCAAAGACCAACTGGACGATTGGCCCTCTGGCCTCCACTTCGCACCCGGGACTGCGCTTCAGCGGGGACGGACGTTATCTGGCCTACGTGACACCGGTGAGCGGCACAAATCAGGTCTGCCTTTACGATCTTCAAAACCGGACCAATCTTCTGGTCAGCCGGAGCGACAACTCGTCTGCCGCGGCCAATGGCGCTTCCGATTGGCCGGATATCAGCGTTGATGGGCGTTTCGTGGCTTATCGCAGCATGGCCAGCAACATCGTTCCCGGCGACACGAACGGCCTGCCCGATGTGTTCCTTTACGACACACAGAATAACACTACAACGCTCTTGAGCGCGGACCGGTTCGGAGGTTCAGCAGGCGACAACCGGTCCTTGGCGCCCGTGTTCAGCGGCGACGGACAAACCCTGGTGTTCCAGAGCTGGGCTTCGGACCTGGTGGCCCAGGATTTCAATCACAGCAGCGATGTGTTTGCCTACAGCCTTTCTTCCTCCGGCCAAATACCTCTGTTCTCTGCGACGATTATCGGCGGGACCGGCGCGGGGTCGGCTCCCTGGGTGAGCTGGCCGGTGGTGCCCGGGAGAACCTACCAAGTGCAATTCAAGAATTCCCTGAATGACGCGGTGTGGCAGGACCTGAACCAGGAGGTCACCATCATTGGCAACCAGGGTTACGTGAACGACATCTCGGCCGGCAGTGGCCCCAGGTTTTATCGCATTGTAGCTTATTAAAAGGAGATCGCTTATGAACGCATTCCAGTGCTTGGCTCTTGAAGACCGGCTTTCAAAGCCGGTGGTGAAAAACAGGGTGGGGAACGTGGCGCAGGGATGCCCCGCGCACCCGCCGCCACGGATGGCCGCCCTACGCAGTCACGGGTTTACGCTGATCGAACTGGTGGTGGTGCTCGCCCTGATCGCACTTGGGGCCGCCATGCTGACGCCTGGTCTGGCCCATACCCGGCCCAATGTTCGCGCCATACAGTGTCTGAGCAACCTCAGTCAAATGCAGGCCGGCTGGCGGATGTATGCGTCTGATTTCAATGACGTGATGCTCCCAAACGCCCCTTTAGGAATGGTGAACGCCGATACTTGGTGCGGCAGCCAGTCCGAGGATTGGAAGAACTCGAATGCGAATACCAATCCTGCGCCTTATCTCGCCGCCCTGCTGGCTTCATACGTCGGGAACCAGATTGGGCTTTACAAATGTCCCGGCGACACGATTCCGTCGAGCAACGGGCCGCGTATCCGCAGCTATTCGATGAACGGCCAGATGGGCAACTTCTACTGCGAATCGCTCGCGCAGTCTTACAACCCCGGCTACAACGCCTACGTAAAAGTCACTGAGCTGGTCGGCGCACTTCCGCCGGCGATGGCTCTTGTGTTCTGTGAAGAGAACATGTGCAGTTTGGACGACGGTTACTTGCAGGTGGACGATTACAACGACAGTGGCTGGCCGGACGTGCCAGGGTCCTACCATAATGGTGGCATGGGCGTTTCTTTTGCTGACGGCCACGTCGAGCTGCATCAATGGGTCACTGGCGCTCTGCTGATACCCGTTAGATTCGGCTTTGGCTATCCTTCGGGGAACTACCCCGCGTTTACGGGTGGCCACACCAATGCTGATCTGGTGTGGTGGAAGGCCCACACGGCGGCCCCGCTGGGCCAGTGAAAGAGAGGTGTGTCTTTGGATTGAACTGGTATGATACCCCAAGTCGCCTTCTCGCGAACATTTCAAAGGTCGAGACTCCAAGACAAGCATCTCCTCAGACTTCAACTGCGGCTTCCAGGTTGAAAGGAAGGATTCCGGTGATCCTGACTTGTCTTCCGGCACGCCCCGGCTTAAAAGGGAGCCATGAACCGCCGGAAATTCATCCAAATCGGTGCGGCAGGGTTGGCGTTGTCGGCCTTCGGCAACTATGCCGCCGAATTCGCAGACCAGAAAAAGCGCGTCGGCCTGATCGGCTGCGGCTGGTACGGCAAGTGTGATTTGCTCCGGTTGATCCAGGTTGCGCCGGTCGAAGTCGTCTCGCTCTGCGACGTGGACAAGCAGATGCTGGCCGGGGCGGCGGAGATCGTTGCCACGCGCCAGGCCTCGAAGAAGAAGCCGCGCACCTACCATGACTATCGGGACATGCTCCGGGAGAAAGACCTCGAGGTGGTGCTCATCGCCACGCCCGACCATTGGCATGCCCTGCCGATGATCGCCGCGGTCGAAGCGGGCGCGGACGTTTATGTCCAGAAGCCGATCAGCGTGGATGTGATCGAGGGCCAGGCCATGCTCGCGGCGGCGCGGGAGCACAGGCGCGTCGTGCAGGTGGGCACCCAGCGCCGCAGCACCCCCCATTTCATTGAAGCCCGCGACACCATCCTCCGCGAAGGCAAGCTGGGCAAAGTTGGCTTGGTGGAGGTCTATAGCTATTACGGCATGGGCTCCGGGCCGGACCCGGAGGACAGCGCGCCGCCCGATTATCTCGATTGGGAGATGTGGACCGGCCCGGCCCCGATGCGGCCTTACAACCCGATGAAACATCCAATGGGTTGGCGCTCGTTCATGGAATACAGCAACGGCACCCTCGGTGACCTTTGCATCCACATGCTGGACGCCGCCCGCTGGATGCTCGATCTAGGTTCACCCAGGAGCGTCAGTTCCGCCGGGGGCATCATCATGAGCAAGGGCCGCAAGGGAAACATCTCCGACACCCAGACCGCCATCTTTGATTTCGGCGACCTGCAAGTCGTCTGGCAGCACCGCCGTTGGGGCCAGTCGCCCGACCCGCGCTATCCGTGGGGCATCACGTTCTGGGGGGACAAGGGCAACCTGAAGGCCAGCATCAACAGTTACGACTTCACGCCGATGGGCGGCGGGCAGCCCATCCACCGCGAGGTCACGATGGAGTTTGACCAATACCCGGAAGACCGGACCGAGGAGCGACTTGAGAAGCAAGTGGCGCCTGCGATTCGCGGCCACATGAAGGATTTCCTGTCCGCCATCGCCAGCCGGGGCAAGCCGGTCGCGGATATCGAGCAAGGCTACATTTCAACCACCGCCTGCATCCTGGCGAACATGTCCATGAAGTTGGGCCGCAGCCTGGCCTGGGATGCCGCCGCGGGCCGGATTGTGGGCGATGAAGAGGCCACCCGTCTGTTGCAACGGCCTTACCGCGCGCCGTGGATTCACCCCGAGCCGGCGAAGGTCTAAGCCGGCCCACTCACACCCTTTTCAACGGGGAGGGCGAGCGTCCTCGCGAGCCCTGATTCCCGGAAACGTTTGGGCTTGCGGGGACGCTCGCCCTCCCGAACAGGCCGTAAAAGGCAGGGCGGGCAGAGGACTGCCCGCCGCTGCCGAGTTTCTTCTGATTTGCCTCTACTCAAATCCCCCCATCCACCTGCCAGCGATGCGCCGGATTGTCCTTCCGCACCGCCAGGTTGTGCTTCTTCACTTCGCCGCCCTTGAACTTGATCTCGTAAGGCACGAACTGGCCTCCGTAGGACTTGGAGCTGAAGGCCTTGCCCAGGCTGACAATCTCTATGCCGCCGAGGTAATCTTTCAATTGCTGCGTGACCGGTGAGTAGAACTTCTCCACCTCGTTCCAATCCTCTTTGGCGCAGGCCTCGAAGAACGCGCGGGCGGCTTCATCCGGTGTCATCGAAGCGTACTTCTCGTTGTCAGGTAGTTTCTGCGGCTCGTGATACCAGCTCACATCCGCCGGCAGATTAAGCTGCCAGACGCTGGGATCAATCGGCTGGTCGTAGTCAATTTGGCTGAGGTCGAAGATTTGCACTTCGTTGGTGCCGCCCGCCAGATAGATCTGCACGGCTTCCAGCCGTTCGCTTTGCGCATCGAAGCGATAGACGCGGCGGGTATCCGCGTCGTGCAAGAACTTGTTCTTGCAGTAGTCATCGTCAGGCAGGCCGCATTTGGCCATAACGCTGACAACGGATTTGAGGCGGCCATCCGTGCCCGTTTCCTCGGTGAGGGCCAGCTTCCAGCCCTGGGCCTGGGCGTGGCGCAGTTCGTTGCTGATGGTATTGCTGAGGTTGGCAATCCGGTGCAGCCAGTCCGTGTCGAAGGCGCTGGTGGTGCGCTGGGCCACCTTGACGGCCTCGTTGATCGGCGGCTTGAGGTAAAGGATGGTCTGCTGGCCGTCCATCACCGCCACGCGGCCCGTCTTTTCGACCCGCCACTTCAATTCGGGCTGGAACTGCTTCCACAATTCGATGGGGGAAAAGTCACTGTCGGCGTCAATGTTGCTGAAGTTGTCCCTGGGCAGCGTGCGCAGTTGGCCTTTCAAGTGGACGCTGGTGAGGTTGGCGATGGCCCGAGCGCCCTTGGCCAGCACGTCGGCGGCCTTGGCCTGCGCCTTTGGCGCCGCCAGCGCGATAATTAGAATAACAGCCGCCGCAGTTGCGGCAGCGCCTAACCCGAAGCCCCAGCGGCTCTTGAAGAATAAACTCATAATTGTGATCCTTTCCGGTTTGATTTGTTTTTGGTGAACGATGCGCATCACCGGTTCAACCAGCGACACCCCCGCTGCCACGCGGCCACGGGCCGCCAGCCGCTCTTGCAAGCGGCTGATGGCCCCGTATTCCGCCCGGCAGGCGGCACAGCTTTCGAGGTGTGCCTGGCATTCGCGGGATTGCTCGGCTTCGAGCAGCCCTTCCAGGCAGGCGACCAGGTTGTCCCGGCATTCAGCGCAGTTCATAATGTTACGTTTGTTCGACTGTTGGTTCTTTGCCTTCACGAGCCTTGAGCTCCTGGCGCAGCAGGGCATAGGCCCGTGAGAGCGTTTTGGTGACGGTTCCCAGCGGCATCCCGAGGCGTGTGGCCACATCCTGACAGGAGAGCCCCTCGTAATACCGCATGAGTATCACCTGACGATAGGATTCGGGCAGGACGGTGATGGCTTCCTCCAACGGATACTCCGGCGCGTCGCCGGGATTCTCCGCCAGCAAGGTTTCCGCGACCGCGCGGTCCTTTTGGCGGCGCTCCGTGGCCCGGAACTGCTCCTTGAGCACCCTTCCGGCAATGCCCATCAGCCAGGCATAGAACGACTCGGGCTTGCGCAGCTTCTTGAGCGACAAAAAGGCCCGCACGAACGATTCCTGCGCGGCTTCCTCCGCCTCCAGATGGTTCCCCAGCCGGCTGGACAAATACGCAAAGAGCGGCCGCTGATAGCGTTGCACCAGCAGCCGGAAGTGGTCTGGACAGCCGTTGCGGCTGCTCACGACGTATTGCCCGTCGGTCAGTTCCGCGCCCTCATCTTGCGCTAATGAGTTCATATCGTCATGCTATAGTGAAGCCGGAGGCGCTTTTGCGACAAAAATCTTTGCGGCCTTGCCCGCCGGAAGCCTTCTTGATTCGGCCTTGGGCGCGGGAGCAAAACCTGATTCCTGCGTCGGCCAGGTCGAAGCCCGCCTCGCCGAATCCCATTCCGCGCGGAAGAGCGCTCTGCTGCGTCTGCCCAGGATGGACAACGTCTTTACCGGCGTCTTGAAGCAAGGGCAGGGCAGGGGACGGCGATTTTCCTTTCCTTCGAGAGGAATGTCGTTATCTTTCTGCGACTTAATGCTCGCCATTCCGGCGAGCAAAGACAGGCATTTGACCGCGAAAGGTGCAGTTTGTCCTTCCCGGCTGGAACTGGCCGGGCGTGGTCTGTAGCTTTTAGAAGATGGACGCAGCGCACATTAGAAATTTCAGCATCATCGCCCATATCGATCATGGGAAGACGACGCTTTCTGACCGGCTGCTGCACCGGACCGGCACCATCACGACGCGCGAGATGGAGGACCAACTGCTCGATTCGATGGACCTGGAGAAAGAGCGCGGTATCACGATCAAGGCGCACCCGGTGACGATGCTTTACCAGGCCAAGAGTGGCCAGACCTACGAACTGAACCTCATCGATACGCCCGGCCATGTGGACTTTTCCTATGAGGTGTCGCGCAGCCTAAGTGCCTGCGAAGGCGCGCTGCTGGTCGTGGATGCCGCCCAGGGCGTCGAAGCCCAAACCGTCGCCAATGTGCACCTGGCAATGAAGCAGAACCTCACTATCATCCCCATCATCAATAAAATCGACTTGCCGCACGCCGACGTCGCGCAGGCCAAACAGCAGTTGGAGGACATTCTCGCCATTCCGGGCGATTCGGCCATTTTGGCCAGCGCCAAGGAGGGCATCGGCATAGACGAGATTCTTGAAGCGATCGTGGAACGGATTCCAGCGCCAAAGCCGACCGGCGCGCCTTCGGTGCAGGCGCTTGGGTTCGATTCCTATTTCGATACTTACAAAGGCGTGGTGACCCACGTGCGCGTCTTTAACGGGGAGTTGAAGCCGGGGATGCAAGTCAAACTGCTCCATTCCGGCAAAAATGTGGAAGTCAAAGAAGTTGGCAGCTTCAATCCCAAGCCCTATGTGCGCGAGCGGCTCGAGGTCGGCGAGACCGGCTACCTGACGGCCAACATCAAGAGCCCCCAGGAAGTGAAGATGGGTGACACAATCACCGACGCGCGGCATCCGTCGCCCGCGCTGCCAGGCTTTAAGGAGATTCATCCGATGGTGTTTAGTGGGATCTACCCGATTAACACCGGAGACTACGAGCACCTCAAAGCCAACCTCGCGAAGCTGCAATTGAACGACTCAGCCTTCGCGTACCAGCCCGAAACCTCGGTGGCACTGGGCTTTGGCTTCCGCTGCGGATTCCTCGGTCTGCTGCATTTGGAGATTGTCCAGGAGCGCTTGCGACGCGAATACGGCATGGACATTATCGCCACCTACCCCAGCGTCATCTATCGCGTAACCCTCACCGACGGCACGGTGAAGGAGATCGATAACCCCGCCTATCTGCCCGAGCCAACCTTCATCGACGCGATCGCCGAGCCGATGGTTAAAACCTTTGTCATTTGCCCAAATGAGTATATCGGCGACATGATGGCGCTGATTACCGAAAAACGCGGCGCGGTGGACCACACTGAGACGCTGGATTCGCGCCGCGTCATGCTGACCGGCCTGTTGCCGCTGAATGAAATCCTCATTGATTTCCATGACCGCATCAAGAGCATCACCCGGGGCTATGGCTCGATGGATTACGAACGCGCCGGCTATCGGGAATCGGACATGGTCAAGCTCGACATGCTCGTGAACGGCGAGGCCGTGGACGCGTTTTCCTGCATTGTGCATCGCGACAAAGCGGAGGGCAGGGGACGCGCCCTCGCCGCGAAGCTCAAAGAAGTCATCCCTCGCCAGCAATACGCGGTTGCCATCCAAGCCGCCATCGGCGGCAAAGTCATCGCTCGCGAGACCGTCGGCGCGTTGCGCAAAGATGTCACCGCCAAGTGTTATGGCGGCGACATCACCCGCAAGCGCAAGCTTCTGGAGAAGCAGAAGGAAGGCAAGAAGCGCATGAAGTCCTTTGGCTCCGTGAACATCCCCCAGGAAGCCTTTATCGAAGTGCTCAAAGCATGAGTTCAGCTTCCTTATGTTACTCATGCAACCCGCCTAACCGATCTAGCTCATCTAACACTTTTAACTCGTTTAACTTAATTAACCCGCCACGCGCTTCATGATTCTGCAATGGTTTCTTTCCAAGACGGTTCGTCAGGCCACCGCCATGCGCAAACACGTCCTAAAAATCCTCAACCACCAGCGCGACATTCTCTCACCGCAGGCTATCGCGGCTGTCCAGTTGGCTATGGCAAATTGCCAACAGGCCGTGGCCGAGCATGCGGACAAGCCGGCCCTGGAAAAGCAGATGGAGAACCTGGAGAAAGCCGCTAACAAATGGCTCAAACCCTATCCCAGCGCCGCGTGGCGCGAGAACGTGGAAGTCTTGCTGGTGGCGCTCGCCGTGGCCATGGGTATCCGCACCTTCTTTCTCCAGCCGTTCAAGATCCCAACAGGGTCGATGCAGCCGACCCTTTATGGCGTCACCTCAGAGAATCTGATCAACGAACCGAATTTCAAGATCCCCACCGGCTTGACCCGGGCCCGCCAGTGGTTCGAGGGGATTTCCTACATCCATCTGGCAGCAGAAAACGACGGCCCGCTGGAATTGGTCGAGCGCCCATTCCGCATTCTAATCTTCAACATTTGGCAGAAGCTTGTAGCCGGCGGGAAGACATTCATCATCTGGTTTCCGCCCGACTATGGCGCACCGCCCGCCGGATCGCTGGAGGCGCGGGCTGGGCTGCGCTTCGACCAGTCCTTCCGCAAGGGCGAGGACATTGTGAAACTCCGGGTTAGCGCCGGAGATCATCTCTTCGTTGACCGGATGACATACAACTTTCGCCCGCCGAAGCGCGGTGAAATTATCGTGTTCGAAACCAAAGGCATTGACAACCTGCCGCAGGACCAATTCTACATTAAACGCATGGTGGCCCGCGGTGGGGACCGGGTTCAACTCGGTGATGACCGGCACTTGATCATCAACGGAAACCGTCTCGACGCCTCGACACCGCATTTTGAGAATGTCTATTCCTTCAATCCCAAGGAGCTTCCCCGCGACAGCCACTATTCAGGGCACGTAAACTACCCGTATCTTGCGCCATACTTCCAGGGAAAGCCCGAAGGTGTTGTCGTCGCGCCGGATCATTACATGGTGATGGGGGATAACACGATGAACAGCGCGGACTCGCGGGCTTGGGGAGATTTCCCGGCGTCCAACGTCATCGGCAAGTCATTCTTCGTTTATTGGCCGATAACCGACCGCTTCGGCTGGGGCAATCGCTAGCTCTCGTGATGGGTGCAGGGTGCCAATTCTGAACACGATTGGACACCCCAGGCCGAGCTATGCTATCTCCGCCAACCCACATCACTGGAGCAGCCTACAAATCGCACAATGTTTGTTATGTTTAGTTAAGTCCTGGCTGATTGGGCTGTTGTATGCGCGGTTTTGGCCGGATTCCCAGGGGGATGATTCACCGCTCCAGACAGGCTGCATCTCGGGATCGCCCCAGCCGAGGCGGTCATTTGGCGTTCTCCAGGCGTGCCCGCTGGTACGTCTGGAGGTACTGCACTACTGTCCGGTCCCAGGAGAAGTCGGCGGCCATGGCGTTCAGGCGGAAATGCTTTAGTAGTTCCGGCTGGTCGAACAACACCAGGGCCTTGCGGATGCCTTTGGCTAGCGCCGTGGCGGAGTAGTCGATGAATTTAATGCCGTTGGCCTTTCCGGCATCTTCTCTAACATCGATCACCGTATCGTCCAGCCCGCCGGTGGTGCGAACGATGGGAATGGTTCCGTAGCGCAGTCCATACATTTGGTTGAGGCCGCACGGCTCAAAGCGGGACGGCATGAGGAAGAAATCGCAGCCGGCTTCGATGCGGTGCGACAACCCCTCGTCGAAGCCAATCCGCACGGCGACCTGGGATGGGTATCGCCGCGCGAGGGCCTGGTAGGCCCGCTGGAACGCCGGCGCGCCGCTGCCTACCGCGACAAACTGCATGTTCGTCCTCAGCATTTCCTCGAGTGCGCCGAGCATGATTTCGACGCCTTTCTGCTCGGCCAGCCGCCCGATGCCGCCAAACAGCGGGCGGCTGGCGTCTGCCGGCAAGCCAAATTCCCTTTGCAGGTCAAGTTTGTTGGCAGCCTTGCCGCTCAAGTCCGCCGGGGAATATGGATGGTTAAGATAAGGATCGTTGGTAGTGTTCCATTCCTCGTAATCAACGCCGTTGAGGATGCCGACCAGCGAGCTGTTGCGCCGGCGCAGCAGGCCGTCCAGGCCGCAGCCCAGTTCTTCGGTCGTGATCTCGCGGGCATACCGCGGGCTGACGGTCGTGATGACATTGGCATAAACGATCCCGGCCTTCAAACAGCCCATTTGGCCGTAGAATTCCACGCCACTTGGAGTGAAATAGTCCCAGGGCAGGTTGGTGAGCGCGTATTGGGCGGCGGGGAAAAGCCCCTGGTAAGCCAAGTTATGGATTGTCAGGCAAATTCCGGGTGCGGTCCCCTGCCCTGCCTGCTTGCGCTGATGCCGAATGAGCAGCGCGGCGGGACTGGTTTGCCAATCGTGGAGGTGCAGCAGCTCCGGTTGCCAGTCCAGACGCAGCGCGAAGTGCGCGGCGGCCTTGGAAAGGAAGATGAAGCGCTCCGCATTGTCCGGGTAATCAACGCCCTCTTCTTGATACAGGTCGGCGCGGTGATAGAACGCCGGCTGGTCCACGAAATACACGGTCAGCCCCGGGATCGGCTCCAGGCTCCAGGTCTCGCCGCAAACGCGGCGCCGGCCGAGCGGGAATTCCAAGGGCAAAGCGAGCTGCCTGAGTCCGGGAAATCGCTCCCGAATCCCCGCATACAGCGGCGTGACCACTCCCACCCGGTGTCCGGCGCGGGCCAGGGTCTTGGCCAGCGCGCCGACCATGTCGGCCAGGCCGCCGGTCTTGGAGTAGGGATAGACTTCGCTGCTGGCGAGCAGAATTCTCATGCCAATAATAATCGCGCTGGTTGCCGGCCTGCCGTTATGCCCCTCACACCTGAATCCGCTCGGTCTTGAGGTAGGGCCGGAGGGCGGGTGGAACCACCAGGCTTCCGTCCGCCTGCTGATACGTTTCGACCAGCGCCACAAAGAGGCGAGCAAGCGCCGTGCCGCTCCCGTTCAATATGTGCGGGAATCGGTTCTCGCCTGTCTCCGACTTGAAGCGCAGGTTCATCCGGCGCGACTGGAAGTCTTCGCAGTTCGAGACGCTCGAAACTTCGAGGTAGCTCCCCTGCCCTGGCGCCCAGACTTCCAGGTCGTAGGTCTTCGCGCTGGCGAAGCCCATGTCGCCGGTGCAGAGCAGGACCACCCGATAGTGCAGGCCCAGCGATTGGAGCACGCGCTCGGCGTGCGCGACCATCTTCTCCTGCTCCGCGTAGCCGTTCTCGGGCTTCACGATCTTGATTAGCTCGACCTTGTCGAACTGATGGACGCGGATCATGCCGCGGGTGCCGACGCCCGCCGCGCCGGCCTCGCCGCGGAAACAGGGCGTGTAAGCGCAGTAGGAAATCGGCAGTTGGCGCTCGGCCAGCAGTTCCTCACGATGGATGTTGGCGACGGGCGTTTCGGCGGTCGGGATGAGATACAATTTGCCCAGCGTGGTCGAATCCAGCCCTTCCTGCACGGCGTAATACTGGTCGGCGAACTTGGGGAACTGGCCGACGCCTTCGAGGCATTGCGGCCCGACCATGAACGGCGGCGACACCTCGGTGTAGCCGTGCTCGGTCGTGTGCAAATCGAGCATGAACTGAATCAACGCCCGCTCGAGCTTCGCGCCCCAATTCGTGTAGAGCAGGAACCCGCTGCCGGCGAGTTTGGCCGCCCGTGTGAAATCCACCAACCCGAGCTTCTCGCACAGCTCGACGTGCGACTTGGGCTTGAACGCGAACACTGGTTTCTCGCCCGACACGCGGACGACCGGATTATCCGCCGCGCTTTTCCCGACCGGCACCGACTCGTGCGGCAAATTGGGCAGCCGCAGCATCAATTGGTTCCGGGCCGACTCCGCCTCCGCCGCTTGTTTGTCGAGTTCCGCGATGCGGTCGCCCATCTCACGTGTCTCCAGTTTCTTCACTCCGGCGTCCACGACCCTTTTCTGGCCCAGCAAAGTACCGATTTCCTTGGAAACGCGGTTGCGCTGGGCCTTGAGGGCCTCGACCTCGGCCAAGAGCTTGCGTCGTTGCTCGTCGCACTTGAGCACCTCGTCAATGCGGGTCTCATCCCCTGCCCCGCGTGTCGCCAGCCGCAGGCGCACGAAATCCGGGCGTTCGCGAATCAGTTTAATATCGAGCATCGTTTCAATCCGCACCCCTGGATGGGGGTGAGCGCTTTCTATTATAGGCGCGCGCATCTTCGGGGCAAGGCGGAAGGGCGCGCCTGCCCGCTTGTCACGGGCTTGCGCTGGTGGCACGGCACCGGTATGTTAATCGCATGACTCAAGCGGTTGCCCAGATTCTCAGCGAGGTGGAGCGGCTCTCCCGCGCTGAGCAGAGGGAATTGCGCCAGCGCCTCTGTGAGCGCGTGCCGATGTCCGAGGATCTGACCGACGAGGACTTTGCGGCGTTGGCCGCGGCTTCCTTCCGCGCACTGGACCAGGAGGAGGCCGCTGGTGCCTGAGCGGGGCGAGGTGTGGCAGGTGGACTTTGGCGTCACACAGAAGGTTCGCCCGGCATTGGTCATCAGCGCGCCCTACGAGGACACGGACCGTGCGTTGATCGGGGTCATTCCGCACACGACCGCCGTGCGCGGTTCACAGTTCGAGGTTTCCATTCCCGTCCCCTGGCTTTCCCGAGGCGCGTTCCTGGTTCAGGGGATGCAGGCCGTTCCTCCCCATTATTTTTTGCGGCGTCTCGGCAAACTCACCGCGGAGCAACTGCAATTGGTGGAACAGGCGCTGCTCCGCTGGGTGGCGATCGCCCCCAAGTAGTGCCGGTGCCCAAGCCGGCGAATGCCGCAC
Source organism: Verrucomicrobiota bacterium (assembly GCA_050011195.1). Classification (GTDB taxonomy): domain Bacteria; phylum Verrucomicrobiota; class Verrucomicrobiia; order Limisphaerales; family UBA8199; genus PALSA-1440. The sequence continues at coordinate 58,969 of JBEKJO010000001.1, forward strand.
CCCGCCTCGCGGCAAGACGGAAGGGCATTGCAGAACCACGAAATACACGAAACACACGAAACACCGGCCGAACCGCGGGTAAAAGTGCGGACAAAAGTTGTAATCCTGCATTGACGCGTTTGGATTCCCTCCCTAAGCTTCAAGCGAGTGAAAATGAAACCCGGAATGAATTCCACGGTTGCCGGTTATAGTCCGGTTTCCACGGGGTTTTTCCGGTGTAAATAGTAGTTTGGCCCTTGACTGCCTGTTCCAAAAATGTCGAGGATTTGTAGTGGAGACGAAGCGCACCACGCCATAGTTTACGTGAATTACTTGCATGAACCAAAATCGATACAGAAGCTTCTTCCACGACGTCTCGGAGATCGTCACTCTTTACGTGGGGCTGTTGGCCCTGATAGGGCTTCTTGCTTCGGTTGGATTTTTTAAGCTCCGCGTTGAGCCAACCCTAAAAATGTTAGACCCTGTGTACATCTTCGACATGCCGCAGCTCATCAGAGCCTTCAACAGCTACGCGCAAGGCTCACCATTGCCGCAGGAGTGGCGCGCGGTATCAAACGGATTTGCAGTGTTCCGTAAGCCGTATGGCAAGGACTTGGCTGGCGGAAGGCTCGTCTCGTCTGCGATGGTACCATTTCAAGACGTAACTGGCCCCGGACCAACCAACTTTCCAAGCTGGGCTCACCCATCCGACCCGCAAACCCTTTTTTACCACTTAGGTTTGACGAACGCTCCTGCTACGTATAGCGCAACCCATCCAAACTTTTCGGTACGGCGCACCGATGATGAGAAGCGATACGGAGTAGACATGGGGATCATCATGGACTACGTCCGCCTGGCTGTCGCAAAAGGCGGCACGCCGCCGGATCATGTCAATGAGAATCCACTCGACAGATTGCAGGCAGTTGTTCCTCACAAAGACGCTCCCCAGGTGGGAGATATGTTCCAGATGGACCCCATAAGCGAAGCGACTCTACCTTACTCCATCGCCTCGATCGGAAACCTCTCCTCAGAACCCATCGAGAATGTCAGAGTGAGCGTTGCCAGTTCCATTTGGTCTGCCCCGGTCGAACTGGTCGGCTGGAGCGATTTACCACAACTTGCGGACGCCACACAGAAGGGCCACAATCATCATATAACAATCGAGCGGCTGGAACCGGGACAGAGCATCGAAATCGTCTTTCGTGGGCATAAGCTGCTGCGCGCGAACGAAGTGTCCGTTGTCTGCTCCTGGATTTTTGATAAGACAAAAATCGCAGTGTTGATGGCCCTTATACTCGTCTTGACCATTGCGGTCTATTACGGAGACATTCTTTCTCTGAAGTTTTCCCGCTTAGTGGGTTCTCGAAAGGACTAGAAGTTGTCTGGACATCTGAACTATCGCGCTGCACTGGATGCTGGGTGTCCATCCCTGATTGCGGTCGGGAGCCTTTGGCTCAGCGCGAGCGAACGCCTGCCTTGGCTTCGAGATCGTCATGGGCAACCGCCGATTCAACGCGCTTAAGGGCTTCGACCTCGGTCAAGGGCTTGGGTTGTTGCTCGGCGAACTTCTGCAGTTCGTCGAGGCAGGCCCCATCCCCTACCCTGCGCGTCGGTTGACGGTGGCGCACAGAATCCGGCTTTTCGCGAGTCAGATTTGCGGATGGCGAGTGCGGGGGCCGTAAGCCGGTTTGGAAACCGGCGCTCCGGCCCGCGGGTGTGAAATATACGGGTTGGGTCGTCGGCGGGCAGGCGGAGGGGGCGGAGGAACGCGGTGGTGGCTCCAGGGCGGCACCGGAGCAATCCCGGAGCCCCTCTGTAGCCATACCGTCGTTTCAGGCATCTTTGAGGCACGTTTCAAGCTTGTTTCAGGCATGTTTGACGCATGTTTCAAGCTTGTTTCAGGCATGTTTGACGCATGTTTCAAGCTTGTTTCAGGCATGTTTGAGGCATGTCTCAGGCATGCTTCAGGCACGTTTGAGGCATGTTCCAGGGATGTTTGAGGTTTCCCCCAATCCTTTCTGCCTCAATGTCCCCAAGCCAAGCACCCGACGGTCGCGGGGACGCTCCCCCTGGCGTTCGGTCCCCGGGCCGGGCACCGGTAGCGTCCAGCCATCGAGCGGCGGGGGCGCTCCCGAATTGTCCGCGCATACTGTACAGATTCCGAGAGATTTGTCAAGGAGTAAGTTGAGCGAAGGAAGAATGCAGAATGCAGAATGCAGAAAGTAAAGGCGACAAGGGCGCCTGGAACGACCCGGGGGCGATGATCGTGCCGTGAGTGAGGGATAAATCCGAAAACCGAAATCCGAAATCCGAAGGAAACCCGAAGTCCGAAATCCGAAATCAAGACCGTCTCGGGATTGCAATGGCCCGTCAGAAGCGGTCGGTTTCGGATTTCGGCATTCGGGCTTCGGATTTCCGCAGCACCCCTCATTTTCTTCTCGCCTTGCGGGGCGGGTTGTGGCGTCATACAGGGCCATGAACAAATCTGCTCTCGATTCAGGAATCAGCCGACGCCATTTTCTCGCCACCGCCGGGTTGGCGTTGGCCGCTCCAACCATCATCCCCGCCAGCGCTTTGGGCCGGGAAGACAAGCCCGCGCCCTCGGAGCGCATCACGTTGGGGGTGGTCGGCTGGGGCATGCAAGGCCCCGGGAACACGGAGGCGTTTCTGGGGATGAAGGATTGCCAGGTGGTCGCCGCCTGCGATTTGGACCAGCACCACCTCCAGCAGGCGCTGGACAAGATCAACGGCCATTACGAGAACCGGGACTGCAAGTCCTGCCACGATTACCGGGAGATAATGGCGCGCAAGGACATTGATGCCGTGATGCTGGCGGTGCCGGATCATTGGCATGAGCTGACCGCCGTCGAGGCGGCCAGGAACAAGAAGGACATTTACGCCGAGAAACCGCTCGCCCGCACGATTGCCGAACAGCAGGCCATCGTCAAAGCCGTCCAGAAGAACAAGCGCATCTGGCAGACCGGGTCGTGGCAGCGGTCGGAGGGGTCGTTCCGCAAGGCGGCGGAGATTGTGCGCAACGGGCTGATCGGGAAAGTCACGCGCGTTGAGGTGGGTTTGCCGGGCTACCACCATGACTTCGCCGGGACCGCCCCTGCCCTGCTGGCGAAGTTGCCGAATTCGCCAAAGAATTCCGAGTATCTGGCCAAGGTCGTGCCCGGCAGCCCGGAATGGAAGATAGCAGTTACGCCTCCCGCGCCTGAGCTGGATTACGAGATGTGGCTTGGTCCTTCGCAAAAGGAGCCTTACATCCAGGCCCGGGTGCACATGAACTGGCGTTGGAATTACAACACCGGCGGCGGCCAGTTGCTGGACTGGATTGGCCATCACGGCGACATCGCCCACTGGGGGCTGGGATTCGACAACGCCGGCCCGTCGGAGATCGAAGGGCAGGGCGAGTTTCCGCCCGCCGATGCCGTGTGGAACACCTGCACCAAGTACCGCATCACCCTGAAGTACCCCGAGGACATCACCATGATCATCGCGGGCGGACATGGGGACATTCGCAGCGGCACGAAATGGATCGGCACCGAGGGCTGGGTGTGGGTGGACCGGGGCGGGTATGATGCCTCGAATATTGACTGGTTTGCGCAAATCCCCGCCGACAAGTACAAGGTGAAGCTTTACAGATCGCCGGGCCACCAGCGCGACTTCCTCGACTGTGTGAAGTCCCGCCAGCCGACGATTACGCCGGTGGAGACGGCGCACCATTCGGCGATTCCCGGGCACCTCGGCCTCATCTCGATGCTGGTCGGGCGGAAGATCAAATGGGACGCGACCAAGGAAGTCATTGTGGGCGATGCCGACGCGAGCAAACTGCTGACGCGCCCATACCGCGCGCCGTGGAAGCTGGCGTGATCGGCGGAGCAAACTTTGCTCTTTACATTTGGCCCCAGAGCCGATGCTATAAGCGAAAATTGGATTCGACAGACCAAACTCAACCAAATTCGACTATGAAAAGACTCTACTCGCTCAGTTCTGCGCTCGCGCTCGCCCTGTTCACCCTCCTCGCCGTCACGGGTTGCAAGAAGGAGGAAGCGCCGCCGGGCAAACCCGAGAAGGCCGCGCCGGCTGTGGCTGTGTCCGCCGAACGAACCAGCTTCGCGCAGGTCACCTCGAAGCTCGACCCGGGCGGCAGCCTTTACGTGTACCTCAGCACCGAGCAATGCCTGGAAGGCCTGTCCGGCAAGGTTTCCGCCTGGCGGGGAGTGCTGGCCGCCATTCCCGACCTCAAGTCTGAGAACCGCGAGAACCTCGGCAAGGCGTTCGACATCGTGACGAACCTGATCCAAAAGAGCGGCATCGAAGACATCAGCGGGTTCGGCATGAGCGCGATTGCGCGGGAGACCAACTTCTACCACTCGAAAATGCTTCTGCATCATTACCCGGGCAAGGGATCGGGCTTTCTGTGGACCATGTTCGGCCAAAAGCCCCATGCGCTCGAGGGCCTGAGCCTGCTGCCCGCCAGCACGGCCCTGGCGACATTCACCGATCTCGATGTCCCGCTGCTCTGGTCGGTCATCGAGAAGCAGGTGGCCGAGTCCGGCTTCCCGCAGGCCGAAGAATTGCTCAACAAGCTGCCCGATAACTTCGAGAAGGCCACCGGCCTCAAGTGGGATCAGGTCCTCGCCTCGCTCGGGGGCGAGTTCGGCTTTGCGGTCACCCTCGATGACACGAAGATGATCCCCATTCCCCTGCCGTCGGGCGGTGACCCGCTCCAAATCCCCGAGCCGGCGTTGCTGCTGGTGGCGAAAGTCAAAGACGACACCATTTTCAACCGCATTGAGCAAGCGCTCCAACAGAACGGCGGGCAACAGATCGTCAAGGCCGACAAACCGGGGCTGAAAATGCGCACCTGGCCTTTGACGCTGCCGTTGCCCATTCAACTGCGCCCCACCGTCGCTGCCGCCGACGGATACCTGTTCATCGCCACCACTGACGCCGTCATCCAGGAAGTGCTCGCGGTCAAAGCCGGCCAGCACGCCGGGCTGAAATCAACGCAGGAATTCCAGCGCTTGTCCAAAGATGTGCCGGTCCAAGGCAACAGTTTCAGTTTCGTGAGCCAGCGCTTCGGCCAGACCGTGATGAGAATCCAGCAGCAGGCCGCGCAGATGACGGCGAACGCGCAGGGGTCCCAAACGGCATGGCTGCAATCTTTCCTCGGCTCGGGCAAAGGGACCGTCTCCTACACGGTGGCGGCGAACACCGACGAAGGGTGGCTGGCCGTCGCCAACGGCAATCAACATCCGGCGAAGCTGCTGGCCGTTTCCGCGGTCGTTCCGATAGGCATGCTGTCGGCGATTGCGATTCCCAACTTCGTCAAGGCGCGTCAGACCTCGCAAAAGAACGCCTGCATCTTCAACCTTCGCCAGATTGACAGTGCCAAACAGCAGTGGGCCTTGGACAACAAGAAGACGGACGCCGACACACCCACGCCCGAGGACCTGAAACCCTATCTCAACAAGAAACAATTCCCCGTCTGCCCTGCCGGCGGCACCTACAGCATCAACCCCGTCTCCAGCCGGCCCGAATGCAGCCACGCGGGGCACAGATTGTCGGATTAGAGAACAAGGCTCACCGGCGCAAAGGCCCCAACCTGGACCTTGAAGCTGCCATTCCTGACAACGATGGGCTGGCCGGCGGGGCGGCCACGGAGGTCCACCGGCTGCACCTGTTTGACGTTCATCCCCTCGGGCAGCCGGACTCTGACCGTGCCGGATTGGCCGGCCTGTTCCCAGAGGCGCAAGACGGTGCCAGGGCCGTCGGGATTGGAACCGCAGGCGGTGACGAGAATGCTTTTGCGTGAGAGCTCGAGGCCGCGCCGGGTCGGCGGCAATGAGCCGGGCGGTCCGTCGGAGACCGCCGCGAGAAGGGGATAGCGGACTTCGAGGGAGGGGGTGATGAGGGAAGGTTCGGCGGCGTAATGCTGGATGGCCCACAATCGCACCCGGGAGGTCCAGGTGCCCTGGTTCCAGAGGCGGAAGTTGGTATCCCATTGGTTATTGAACAGGTTCACGTAGGCCACGGGCTTCTTAGGCACAAAGTCCAGCGAATACCGCCAGCAACCGGGCGTATCGAGGCTGACCAGGGGATAGTCGATCGGGCAGAAGCCGACGCCGCGACCGCCGGCATCAGTGAGGCTCACGCCAGTGTTGATGCCGAAGATGTGCCGGTTGGCACCGGTGACGATGTCGTGGGCGGGGTCAATGATGGAACAGAGGCGGCCCAGACGGAATTGCGGGGCATGGACGTTGAGCGGGAGGCAGAGCCAGCCGGCTTCCGGCCACGGGTCGAAGGGCTTGTCGTGGAGCGTGATTTCCAGGTCGGCACAGGGCTGGTCGCGGTAGAGTATGAGGCGGGTGGTGACGGCGGGCAGACTGGCGGTGGCGGTGGCTTCCATGATGGCAGCGACCGAGGCGGCGGCTTCCTCAAAGCGCAGCTTGAAGTTCCCGGGGGAAGCGGCCTGATATTGGCTGGCTGGCGGCAGGCCGGGCTTAAAGAAGTCGGCGTGCATGTGGCCCTGTTTAAGGTAGGCGCGGCAGTATTGGGTGACCTGGTTGCCATCGAACCGTTCGTACAGGTATTGGCCCAAGCCAACCGGGGCGCTGGTGTCAGCCAGTTCGCGACCGGAGCGTTTGTCCACCAGGGAAAGGACGATGCCGCGGGAAGCGTCGAGGGTGGCAGAGAAGAAGGGGCTTTCCAGCGAGGCGGCAGGGGGCGTGTTGCGTGTTGCGTGTTGCGTGGCGGGCGCTTTGGCGGCGGTGTAAGTCCGATAGCCCATCGGCGGGATGTCGCGGGCGAAGAAGTTGAACTGCCCAGCCGTGGTCTGGACGGGTGAAACTTCGCCGCCGTCAACGGGCTTGAGCGCGGTGAAGGCGGAGTCGCTGGAGTCGAGGGTGACTATGCCGCTGCGTGTCCAGGGGAGCGGGTTGTAAACGACGACGCGCCGGCCCTCGGTGTTCACGCTTTGGGCCAGGGCCTGCAAGTTCCTCGCCAGCGCCGGGGTGATAATCTCATGGGCCTTCTTGATGTAAGCAGTGTGCTCATCCCAAGAGCTTTCGATGCGGTCAAATCGGCCCGTGGCGCGGTCTTTCTGGAAGGCCTCGCCGAAGCTGAGCATGTTATGAATCCAGCCGACGGAGCCGCCCCAAGTGTGTTCACCGTAGAGAAGGCTCTGCTCGTAGGCTGCGGCGATGGCCGGCGCTTCGTTGGGCAGAGGCAGGCCCCAGCCGCGTAGTTGGGTGTTGAGAGTCTCGGTAGCGGCGATGAGCGGGCGGGTGTTGCGGGCGAGCTTCGCGCCGGCGGGATCGGACATGGGGCCGTGAATCCAGGTGTCCGGGGTGTCGCTGCGCACCACGGGCAGGTTGGGCTTCTCGGCGAGGATGGCGTCACCGAAGTCGGAGAGCCTGCCGATGCGGACCTTGACGCCCGGGAACTGTTGGGCGGCCTGGTCGAGCAGCTTCCTGACTTCGTCGGGGCGCGGGGGGCCGTGGTTATCGCCGGTGTGGATGCAGGCCAGCCAGGTGCGATAGGGCCAGTCGGCGGGCGGGGCAAGCTGGGTCCCGTAGTAGGGAGAATACATGGTGAGGACGCGGGAACCGTCGGGGCCCTGCCACCAGTAAAGCAAGGGGACTTTCAAGGGTCCGCTGGACCCGTTGCAGCCGATCATCATGAAGTCAATGCCGGCGTGCTTCAGCAACGTGGCCATCATCCAGGTGTGTTCCGGCACATCGGTCATCTTGCCATCGCGCGGCAGTTCCAGCCCGAGGCGGCGGGTCAGTCGCGAAGAGTACCCAAGGCCGCGCACGAGGTCTTCGGCTTCGAGCAGCTCGGTGTGGGTGGAAAAAGGCAGGCCGTGGACTACGAACCGTCCGTCCCGGAGCGCCTGTTCCACGCGCTCTTTGCGTTGTGGCGATTGCCCGGGCCAGTCCTGGAGAATCTTGTGCATCGGCCAGCCGGAGAGGGTCCAGGTGAACTGCTGTTGGGGCGGCAGGTCGCGGTTCTGGTCCACGACCTCGAGCGCCTGGTCAATCATCGTGGTGCGGTAGCGCTGGACGATGTTGGTGGCCAAGTCGGTGTAGCCGATGTCGAAGTGGGTCTTGAAGACCACGATGATCTCCCGGAGGGTGTTTGTCTCCGCCGCCGGACTGGTCAGGGCGGCGAGCAGCAGCAGGGAGAGAACCCCCCGGACCTTTGACGTGCGTTGCGCCTGTGAACCCCAAGGCGGAGACGGACCCCTCACCCCGGCCCTCTCCCCTTCGGAAGGGGAGAGGGGGAATCGTCGGCAGCTCTCTGGCGAATCGAGGTTAATGGAAAGGAGTCTCAGCCGGGAGGTGGTGCGTGTTGTCATAAAGCTTATCAGGGCAGCCCAGACCGTAAGTAAACGGGTGCGCGGAGTAAATCCAAATGTTCGGTTTGCCGGGCGGGGGGGCGTATCGTGACGGTACCACCAGTCCCGGCAGCGTGGCGGGCGAACCCAAGCTCAACGCGGCAACACGCCCCACCCTCAGGCTGTTGTCTTGGTCAGCGTCCGTCCTTGGAATCCTAACGCGGGTCGATTATCAGAGGAAGATTCTATGGATCAACGCACGACCAGAGAACTGGAAATCAGGAATAACCCTGTGAACCAACGTGTGCCCAACCAAATCGCCCGGCTTACCGCCTCCGCCGCTCACTCAATCTCCGAATACCGGAAGCAATTGACCAGGTGGTCGTTGACCATCCCCACCGCTTGCATAAGGGCGTAACAGATCGTCGGCCCGACGAATTTGAATCCGCGCCCGAGCAAATCCTTGCTCATGGAGTCGGATTGCGGCGTGCGCGCGGGAATCTGCTTTAGCGTCTGCCAGGCATTCCGAACGGGGTGCCCGGCCACGAAGCGCCAGATGTAGGCGTCGAAGCTGCCGAATTCCCTCTGGACGGCGAGGAAGGCCTGCGCGTTCCGGATGGCGGCGGCAATCTTGAGCCGGTTGCGCACGATGCCGGCGTCGGCGAGCAGCTTCTTGACTTTGCGGGCATCGTAGCGCGCGACTTTCCGGGCGTCGAAGTGGTCGAACGCCTGGCGGTAGTGGTCGCGCTTCTCCAGGATGGTGGACCAGCTCAGCCCCGCCTGGGCGCCTTCGAGAACGAGGAACTCGAAGAGGACCCGGTCGTCATGCTGTGGCACGCCCCATTCGCGGTCATGGTATTGGATGTTCAGAGGGGTGGTGGCCCACTGGCAGCGCTGCGTGAGGGGCGAGGTGCGGGTCGAACTCATACGGAAATGAATCTAGCCTCGCGCATTGGCAACCGCAACTTGACATGCGCCAACACCATTTCGGAGTATGAGCCGTCATGCAAGCATCGTCGGATACCGGGGGCGCGGCCCAGCAAGCGGTTGTCCCCGCGTCGCCACCGGACGCTGCGGCTGAATCCATCACCCTCTATCACTGGCTCGTCGTCTTCTTCGCCTCGTGCGGGTGGCTGTTTGACTGCATGGGACAGCGGATTTTTGTCCTCTCGCGCGAGCCGGCGCTGAGGGAATTGCTGGGGGCCACCGCTTCGGACGACGACGTGAAATACTGGGGCGGCATCGCCACACTGGTCATGATGGTCGGCTGGGCCACCGGCGGCATCCTCTTCGGCATGATGAGCGACCACTATGGCCGCGTGAAGACCATGGTCAGCACCCTGCTCGCCTACACTATTTTCTCCGGCCTGTCCGGTTTTGCGCGCACGGGCGTCGAATTCCTGAGCTTTCGTTTCCTGTTCGGCCTGGGGGTGGGCGGAATGTTCGGCGCGGCGACAACCCTGGTGGCGGAAAGCGTGCCGCGGCGTTTTCGCACCACGGCGCTCGGCTCGATGCAGGCGTTGTCGGCGTGCGGCAACATGCTGGCTTCCGGGCTTAGCCTCAGTATCACCCCCGGCATGGAGAGTTTTTGGGGCCATTATAGCGGCTGGCAGGTGCTCTCCTTCGTGAGCGTTTTTCCCGCCATCCTCGCCGTGCCAATGCTGCTCATCTTGAAGGAACCCCAGGCGTGGATAAGAGCCAAAGCAGAGGCCGTTACCGGCGGTGCCGGTAAAGCCGTCGGCTCGATTGCGGATTTGTTCCGCCATCCCCGCTGGCGCCGCAGCACGCTGGTCGGCATCTGCCTGGGCGTCGCCGGCATGGCCGGTTTGTGGGGGATCGCCTTCTTCTCGCCGGAGTTGATCACCACTGCCTTCAAGAATCGGCCCCTGCAAGTCGAGGAAATCCTCAAGCCGGCGCAACTTTGCGCCGCCTTGAAGTCCCCGGCCAACCCGGCCATCGCCCATCTCAAGGCCAGGCTGTCGCCCGACCTCGTCCAACAGTTGGACGCCTTCGCGCCCGACAAGCCAGCGCCGCCCGCCACCGTCCGGGCGCTGGTGCAAGACCTCAACCGCCTTATCCAGCAGGACAATCTTCATAACGAAGAAGTCTTCCAATCCGTGGACCTCAAGCAACGCACGAAGAACTTGATTCAACTGGTGCAGAAGAACGGCGAACGGCAGAATATCATCTCGCTCAACCGGCAACTGGTGGATCAACTCTTCCCGGGCGCCATCAGCGAGCTGCAGAAGACCATCGACCAGACCCGCAACTGGGGCACACTACTTCAGGACGTAGGCTCGCTGCTGGGGATGTTCGCGTTCACCTTCGCGGCCTCGTATTTCAACCGGCGCATTGCCTTCCTCGGGGCGTTTGTCCTCTGCCTCTGCTCGGTGTCCTACGTCTTTTGTTCCCTGAAGACGGCGACCGATGTGCTCTGGATGCTGCCGCTGATGGGCTTTGCCACGCTGTCCTGTTTTGCGGGTTACTCAATCTACTTCCCGGAAATCTTTCCCACGCGCCTGCGCGGCACCGGCGTCGGCTTCTGCTATAATACCGTTCGCTACCTGGCAGCTCCCTTCCCGTTCCTGCTGGGCTGGCTGAGCACGCTGATGCCCTTCCGCACGGTGGCCGTGATCATGTCCTCGATCTACCTCCTGGGCATCGCTGCCCTGATTTGGGCGCCGGAGACCAAGGGGCAACCGTTGCCGGAGGATTGACGGGGCGAAAAAAGGCCCGTCCTCGGAAAAGGACGGGCGGTGAGTGAATTTGATTCGGGGTTCGGTTACTTGGCGGCTTCGGCTTTTGCTTCCGCTTTGGCGTCTTTGGCTTCGGCCGGTTTGGTTTCCTTGGCCGGCTTCTCTTCAGCCGGAGCTTCGGCGACTATGCCAAGGTCCACCCATTCGAGAATAGCCCTTTGGGCGGCGTCACCCTGACGCTGGTTCAGCCGCACGATACGGGTATAACCACCCCGACGCTCTTTTTGCGCGGGCGCGATTTCGTCGAACAGGATTTGCACCGCGTCTTCCTGATGGAGGCGCGCGGCGGCTAGGCGGCGGTCGTGAATGGTGCCACGCTTGCCGAGCGTGACCATCTTCTCCGCCACGGACCGGGCGGCTTTGGCCTTGGCCAGAGTGGTGACGACGCGTTTGTGCTTGATCAGGCTGCAAACCAGGTTGGCGAGCATCGCATTCCGATGTTCACCCGTGCGGCCCAGCTTGGCAGTTCGCTTAAGGTGTCGCATAAGTAGTAACTGGTAATCGGTAATTGGTAATTGGTCATCAAGGGCAAAGCACGGCTCCCAAGGAGCCACGCTCTCCGTTATCAGGGAGCCGGCGCGGTCGCACCCTCTTCTTTGGGCGTCTCCAGCAGGTCCGCCTCGAAGGTCATGCCCAGCGTCAAACCCAAGGCGGCCAGTTTGTCTTTGATTTCATTGAGCGACTTCTTGCCGAAGTTGCGATACTTGAGCATCTCCTGCTCGGTCTTCATCGCGAGCTGGCCGACGGTGGTGATATTCGCATTGTTCAAACAGTTAGCCGCGCGGACGCTTAACTCGATTTCGTTGACGCTCATGTTGAGCAGCTTCTTGAGCTTGGTCTTCTCCTCGTCCTGCTTGTCCACGACTTCCTCGAACTCGACGGCATTCTTGTCGTAGCCGACAAACACGTCGAGGTGGTGTTGCAGGATGGCAGAGGCCTGGGTCAGAGCATCATCGGGCGAGATGCGGCCGTCGGTCCAAACCTCGAGGATCAGGCGGTCGTAATCAGTGCGCTGGCCGACGCGAGCGTTTTCGACCGCATAGCGGACACGGGTCACCGGGGAGAAAAGCGAGTCGATGGCAATAACGGCAATCGGTTGATTCGGCTTCTTGTTCTCGTCGCCCGGCAGAAAGCCGCGGCCAACCTTGACTTCCAACTCCATCTCGAACTTCTTCTTCCTATCCAGCGTGCAGATGTGTTGGGTGGGGTTGACCAACTCGACGTTCTGGTTGAGTTGGATGTCGGCGGCGGTGACCTCGCCCTCTTTGTTAACGGAGAGCAAAAGGGTTTGGGGGTCGCGCGAGTACGCCTTGAACAAAACCTTTTTGAGATTCAAGACGATCTCCGTGACATCCTCGACCACCCCGTCAATGGTGGTGAATTCGTGCATCGCCCCGTCGATCTTGATGGAGCAGATGGCGGCGCCTTCCAGGGAGGAAAGCAGCACGCGCCGGAGAGAGTTGCCAATGGTATGGCCGTAACCGGTTTCAAACGGCTCGGCAACAAACTTGGCGTAGATATCGGTGGCGGTTGAATCTTCTTTCGTCAACCGCTTGGGCATTTCGAAGCGTCCTAGACGTACTGGCATATGTTCCTTTCAACAATTTTAACCTGACCCCTCCGACCATTATTCCCGCCGGCCAGAGGAGCCCGTATAATTGCTATGGATTGATGGAGTGGTGGAGCGATAGGTTGAGCGCGGGGCGCTCTTCCATCAACCCATTAACCCAACAATCCGGTTTCATTGGTTTAGCGGGAATAAAATTCGACTACGGCCTGCTCGTTGGCAATAGGCTGGATCTCATCACGGGTCGGAATACGCATGACGACCCCTTTGAGGGCCTCTTTGTCCAAAGAGAGCCAACCAGGCACAGCCCGGCTGGCAGCGCTTTCCAGATTTTTCGTCACCAATTGCCGCGCTGCATTGGAATTCTTGATCTCAATGATGTCGTTCACCTTGAGGCCAAATGAAGGAATATTGACCTTGCGCCCGTTGACCTTCACGTGCCCATGCGCCACCAATTGCCGGGCGGCCGCGCGCGTATTGGCGAAACCGAGATGATAAGCGACGTTGTCCAGCCGAGTTTCCAGAATCTGCAGCATCTGCTCGCCGGTAACTCCACGGCGCCGCAACGCGCGTTCATAAACGCCACGAAACTGGCGCTCGAGCAGTCCATAATAATAACGGAGCTTTTGCTTCTCAATCAGGCCCAAACCGTAATCGGTGTGCTTGCGGCGCGACTTCGGGCCATGCACGCCGGGACCGTAATTGCGGCGCTCGAGATATTTCGACGGGCCAAAGATCGGAACACCGAAGCGGCGGCTGATGCGAACGCGAGGACCAGTATAACGAGCCATTTTCTAAAGTGGATAGTCGATCGTTGTCAGTTGATGGTTAGACACGGCGTTTCTTGCGCGGGCGGCAGCCGTTGTGCGGCACGGGAGTAACATCCTTGATGGTGGTGATTTCCAACCCGATCGCCTGAAAAGCGCGGATGGCCGACTCACGGCCGGAGCCGGGCCCCTTAACGCGCACTTCGATCTCGCGCATGCCGTGCGACATCGCCTGCCGCGCAGCGTCTTGTGCGACCTGCTGGGCGGCGTAGGCCGTACTCTTGCGCGAACCTTTGAAGCCAACGCGCCCGGCACTCGACCAGCCGATGACATGTCCTTGCATATCTGTGATGCTGACCAGCGTGTTGTTGAACGTCGCCAGAATGTTGGCGATGCCACTCACAATATTCTTGGCGCCTTTTGCCTTGATGATCTTCTTGCCGGCGAGATCGTCGGCGAGCAACTCGGCGGCGGTGGGAGCCGCTACCGCAGCCACGGGTGCCGCTCCTTCAGCGGGTTTGGGCGTTTCGGCAGCGGGGGCGGCGCCTTCGGCGACTGGAGCGGCTGCCTTCTTCGGTGCTTTAGCCGGTGCCGCCTCACCAGCGGGTTTGGCGATTTGTTTGTCGGCGGCCTTGGCAGCGGCGGTTTCCGGTTTAGCTACGGGTTTACCTTCCTTCTTGGGAGCGGGTTTCTTCTTGGTTTCGTCAGCCATGGGCTAGTAAAAAAGTTAGTGTTTGGCGGAAGATACTTGCAGGCACATTAGTGGATGCCCGTCTTGGCGGTCGGATTGCGAACAACGCCGACCGTCTTGCGCGGGCCTTTGCGAGTGCGGGCGTTGGTCTGGGTGCGCTGGCCACGAACCGGCAGACCGCGCAGGTGGCGGATGCCGCGATAACACTTGATGCCCTGCAACCGCTTGAGGTTCATCCCAATCTCGCGGCGCAGATCGCCTTCGATAACGTATTTGCCGTCCTGAATGGCATGCACGATCTGCGAGAGCTGTTGCTCGGTTAGATCCTTGGCACGGACGCTGGGATCGATATTCGCCTTGGCCAGAATCACTTTCGAGTTGCTGGGACCAAGGCCGTAAATGTAGCGCAGCGCGATGTCGATGCGCTTGTTCGGCGGAACTTCCACACCAATGATACGAGCCATATATTCGTTAGAGCGTTAAATGAGTTACGCAGGCGGTGGGTCAGCCCTGGCGCTGCTTGTGGCGAGGGTTCGTACAGATCACACGAATGACGCCTTTGCGGCGAATAATTTTGCAATTCTCGCAGAGCTTCTTAACGGATGCGCGGACTTTCATATTTCTAAATCGTTTGCGTTTCCATAATGATGCGCCCTTCCGACAAATCATAGGGCGACATTTCCAACCGGACTTTATCTCCGGGTGCCAGTCGAGCAAAACTCAACCGCGCTTTGCCGGCCACATAAGCCAGCACGCGATGTCTGTTAGCCAGTTCTACTCGATACATCTTGTTCGGCAGAACTTCAACTATGGCACCTTCAACTTCGATGGCACCCTCTCCGGCCATGTCAAAATCTCCGGTTCAGACTCGGTGATCAACACCGTATGCTCAAAATGGGCGGATAGTGAACCATCTTGCGTCACGACTGTCCAGCCGTCATTCAAGATTTTTACGCCAGGCCCGCCAGCGTTGACCATGGGCTCAACCGCCAAGGTCATCCCGGGCCGCAACCCGGGCGAGGACTTTCCGTCCACGAAGTTCGGCACCTGGGGTTCTTCGTGCATCGACCGCCCCACGCCGTGGCCCACGAACTCCCGGACGACGCTGAAACCGTTGCCTTCCACATAATTCTGTATCGCGCGCGAAATATCAACTACCCGTCCGCCTGGCACCGTCTGGGCGATGCCCTGGTAAAGGGCCTTTTCCGCAACGTCCATCAGCTTCTGCGCCAGCACGCCGCACCCGCCCACGGGGACCGTCCGCGCAGTGTCCCCTATGAACCCGTTGTAAATGACCCCGACATCCAAACTGACAATGTCCCCAAACCGCAGCGCCCGTGAGCCCGCGAGGCCATGCACGACCTGCTCATTTACCGAGATGCAGATGTGGCAAGGATATTTTCGATAGCCCAAGAACGCGCTCTTGGCGCCAAAATGCTTGATCCGCGACGCAGCAAACTCATCCACGTCCTTGGTTGTCACTCCGGGCTGAATGAAAGCGGCGACATCGTTCAGCACTGCGCCCGCCACCGCGCACGCTGGTCGCATCGCTTCCAGGTCCCGCTCACTCTTTAAGATGATCATCAGAACCGGCCCCGGAGCCGCCCCTTTTTCAGAAACCCGTCGTAGTGGCGCATCAACAGGTGCGTTTCCATCTGGCGCATGGTATCCAGCAGCACGCCGACCAGGATCAGCATGCTCGTGCCGCCGAAGAACGTAGCCACCGAATAGGGAATTTGCAGCTCCCGATACAACCAGATCGGAATCAAGGCAATGATGGTCAGAAAGATGGCGCCCGCCAAGGTAATCCGGCTCATGGCGTTGTGCAGATAATCGCTCGTCGCCTGCCCCGGGCGCACCCCGGGAATGTAACCGCCGTTCTTCTTCAAATCATCGGCGATTTGCAATTCGTTGAACTGAGTCGCTACCCAGAAATAGGAGAAGAAGAGAATCATTAAGCCGTACAACGTCATATAGAGAATTGCCCCCTCTCCCAGCGCGCGCGCGATCTCGCCGAAGAACTTCACGTTGAAGCTCTGGCCGAGGAACAGAAATATCTTCTGCGGGAACATCAGAATCGCCTGCGCAAAAATAATCGGCATGACGCCGGAGTAGTTGACTCGCAGCGGCATGAAAGAAGTGCCCCCCGAATAGACCTTCCGGCCTACCGCCCGCTGCGCGTATTGGACCGGGACCTTCCGCTGCGCCTGGGTAATCGCGATGACCCCGGCAATCACCCCGGCCAGCAAAAACACCAGCGCGATCGCGTGCCCGAAGTTGAACTTGGCCTCGACCCCGCCCTCGGGGAAAAACATGTCTTTGAGGGCCACCGCCGCTTGCGGCAGACGCGCCAGAATGCCGATAGTGATCACCAGTGAAACGCCGTTGCCGATCCCGCGTTCGGTGATCTGTTCGCCCAGCCACATCAAGAGCATCGTCCCCGTCGTCAACATCAGCAGCGTTTGGAGACGATAAAACCAGATGTGCGCGTCCGAGTAAAGCACCAACCGATCCACCGGGTTCCACCCCGGGAACAGCTTTTCCGGGTTTTCCCAGCCAATCGCCATCACCATGCCCTGCCCCAGGCAAAGAATCACTGTAAGGTAGCGGCCATATTGGATGATCTTGGTGCGGCCCCCCTCTTCGCGGGCCAGCTTGCTCAATGTGGGAATCACCGCCGTCAACAACTGAATGATAATCGTCGCGCTGATGTAGGGCATGATGCCCAAAGCGCCCACTGCGCAATGCTCCAAAGCGCCGCCGGTAAACAGGCTGTACATGCCCAGCACCGAGGAACCGCCTGCTGAGCCGGCCTTACTGGCAAAGTAATTCGCCAGCACCGTGCCGTTGAGCCCCGGGATGCGCACCACCGCCTCCAGGCGGCAGATAGCCAGCACCATCAAGGTGAACAAAAGCCGGGACTTGAGTTCCGGAATCTTGAAGCAATTGCAGAAGGTGTTGTAGATGGCGGCGAGCATGGTGGTATTAGAATCCGAAATCCGTGGTCCGAAGTCGGAAGTTTAAAGTCCAAATTGCAAAGGACGATATTGCTGTTGGGGAACGCATGAAACCTTATGCCTTGGCAGACTCGGCCTTCTGGAGCGTAACGATCTCGCATGCTCCGCCCTTGGCCTCAATTTTGGCCCGCGCCGCCGAGCTGAATGCGTGCGCACTCACCGTGAGTTTCCGCGTCAGTTCCCCGTCCCCGAGGATCTTGACGCCTGCCCCCCGGCCATTCGCCAGCCCCGCGCTCCGCAAGGCGGCCTCGTCCACGCGCGCGCCGTCCTCGAAGCGGTTGAGCGCCTCCAGGTTCACCGGCAGGTACCGTGTAGCATGGCGTGCGTTGTTGAATCCGCGCTTGGGAATGCGCCGGATCAAGGGCATCTGGCCGCCCTCGAAACCGATGCGAATCGAACTGCCCGACCGGGCTGTCTGGCCCTTGCCGCCGCGCCCGCTGGTTTTGCCGTGGCCGCTGGCTTCGCCCTGGCCTAATCGTTTGCGACGGTGCCGGGCACCGGGACGAGGTTTGAGGTCATGTAATCGCATAAAAAGCTAGGCGGTTGGTGGAGGCGTCGAAGGAAGCGAAGCTGCCGGCGATGCCGCTTCCGGGGCTTTCGGCGCTTCCACCTTCTTGATTTCCAAACCCCGGCCAAGGTAAATGTCTTCGCGCAGGCGCAGGCTCAACAGCGCGTGGAGCGTGGCCTTGACCACATTGGCGGCATTCTTGGAACCGAGTGACTTGGTCAGGACGTCTTTGACGCCTGCCGATTCGAGAACGGCCCGGACTGTCTTGCCCGCGATGATACCCGTGCCCGGCGAAGCTGGCCGCAGCAGCACTTTTGCGCCACAGTAGTGCGAGAACACTTCGTGCGGAATGGTCGCGTCCCTCAACGACACGCCGACCATTTCCGAGCGGGCCATTTCCCCGCCCTTGCGAATTGCATCCGCCACCTCGCCGGCCTTGCCCATGCCGACTCCCACGCGGCCATGCTTGTCGCCGACGACGATCAGCGCGCTGAAGTTAAAACGGCGTCCGCCTTTGACGACTTTGGCCGAGCGATTAATGAACACCACCTTCTCAGTCAGTTCCTGCCCGGACTGCTCGTCAAAAGTGGGCTCGGGCTCAGGCCGGCTGCGCCGCCCGCGGCCTGGTCCGCGTCCAGCACGGTGCTCACCGCTCTCGACTTTGGTTGGTTCAGCCACAGTATTCGTTTCCATGATGCGTTAGAATTGCAAACCTGCTTCGCGCGCTGCGTCCGCCAGGGCTTTCACCTTCCCATGGTAACGCGCGCCGCCGCGGTCGAAAATCACCCGTTTGATTCCCTTGCCCAAGGCGGTTTGTGCGGCCAGGGTGCCCAGCGTCTTGGCGCTCGCAGCATTGGCGGCCAGCTTGTCCCGGTCCGGGATCGCCTTGTTCGTCGTCGAAGCCGCCGCCAGCGTCACCCCCGCCGCGTCATCGATGAATTGGATATGGATGTTCTTGTTGGTAAAGCAAACGCTCATGCGCGGACGGTCGTTCGTGCCGCTGATCTTCTGGCGAATGCGCCAGCGGCGCCGCAGCGCCAGTTTCTGTTTCTGTTCAGTTCTCATCTGGAGAGGGAGAGGTGACGGGTGACGGGCGGGCCGTGGTGCCCGCGCTTCGATAGCACGTGTAACTCATGTAACTCATGTAACTGATTTAGCCCATTACTGGACGGTCTTGCCTTCCTTGCGAATCACCCGCTCATCCGAGTAGCGCACGCCCTTGCCCTTGTAGGGTTCCGGCGGGTAGAAGCTGCGCAGCTCCGCCGCGACCTGGCCCACTGACTGCCGGTCCGGTCCCTCGATGGTGAGCTTGGTGTTCTCTTCAACTGTCACTTTGATCTGGGCCGGAATCGGATACACGATAGGATGCGAGTAGCCCAGGCTCAGGTTTACGCTGTTGCCCGCCACGGCGGCCTTGAAGCCGACACCTTGAATTTCAAGTTTCTTGACAAAACCTTCGCTCACGCCGCGGACCATATTGTTGACCAGGGCGCGGCTGAGGCCATGCAACGCCTTGGCCCGCGCGTCATCGCCCTCACGGCTGACCACGACCTTGCCGTTCTCCACCTTGAGGCTGGTGCGGCGCGGCAGTTCCCAGTTGAGCTGGCCTTTCGGCCCCTCAACGAAAACCTTCTGGCCTTTGACCTCCACTTTCACCTTGGGAGGAATGGCGATCGGTTGCTTTCCAATTCGTGACATAAAATCAAACTGCGCTGGAGCGACGGAGCGATGGGCCGCTGGGGCGCCGCCCACTCGCATGACTCCGACACTTCAATGCTCCGATACTCCGTTTCATCTTCTCACCACACGTAACAAATCAATTCGCCCCCGATCTTCTTCCGGCGCGCCTGCAGGTCGGTCAACAGGCCCTCGGAGGTCGAGACAACGGCCACCCCCAAACCGCCGCGCACGCGCGGGATTTCCGTCGCGCCGACATAGCGGCGCAAACCCGGGGTGCTCACACGGCACAGGCCCTCGATGATGCTCTTCTTGCCCTGATACTTCAATTTCACCTTGATCGTCCTGGGCAGCTTCCCTTCCACAGCGAAATCGGCAATGTAACCTTCCCGCTTCAGGATGCCCAAGATGCTTTCCTTGATTTTGGAGTGCGGCACCTCGACGGCCGGCAACAGCGCGCGATTGGCGTTGCGAATCCGGGTCAGCAAGTCGGAAATCGGATCGTTCATAGATTTACCAACTGGCTTTGGTCACGCCCGGGATCAAACCGCTCAAAGCGGCTTCGCGGAACGTCAGGCGCGAGCAGCCAAACTTGCGCAAATAGCCGTGGCGGCGACCGCTCATCGAGCACCGGTTGACCAACCGCGACGGGCCGGCGTTGCGCGGGAGTTTGGCCAAACCGGCATAGTCGCGCTTGGCTTTCAACTCGGCCCGGATGGCGGCGTACTTCTTGACCGTCTCGGCCTTCTTCTTGTTGCGTTCAATCCATGCTGTTTTAGCCATAATCAATTACTCTGCTTTGCCTTCTTTTTGCTCACCCTGAGTTGCTTTGGCTCGCTGAGCCTCGGTCTGCTTGGCCTCAGCGAAAGGCATGCCCATTAGCTTCAACAAATCCAGGGCCTCCTCGTTGGTCCGCGCGCTGGTCACGATCGTAATGTCCATGCCTTGCTGCCGTTTGATCTTGTCCAAGTCAATCTCCGGGAATATCGTCTGGTCCCCTACCCCCAGCGAATAATTCCCGCGCCCGTCAAAGGAACGGGGCGAGAGCCCGCGGAAATCGCGAATGCGCGGCAGCGCCGTTGCAATCAGCCGATCAAAGAATTCATACATCGCGTCGCGGCGCAGCGTCACCCGGCACCCAATCGGCAGGCCCTGCCGCAGCTTGAAGTTGGCAATGTTGTGCCGCGATTTGCTGATCGCCGGCTTGCGGCCCGTGATCAGCGCCAGGTCTTTGGCCGCGTCGTCCACCGCGCTCTTTTCCAGCGACGCGCTCACACCCATGTTGACCACGATCTTCTCCATCCTGGGCACCTCATGGACGTTGGTGTACTTGCGCTTTTCCTTCAGCACCGGCATCACTTCTTTGACGTATCTTTCGTAAAGTCTGGCTTTCATTTCACTTCGGGTTTCGGATCTCGCCTTATGCCTGCGCCGGCGCCGCCGCTCCACGCCGGGCGGACCGCGCATCGTACTCCTCGGCCTTCATCACGTTTGAGATGTGGATTGAGCCCTCCCGTTCCACGATCTGGCCCTGCGGGTATTGCTGGCTCTTGCGCATGTGCTTTTTGATCATGTGCGCCCCTTCAACAATGACCCGCTGCTTTTTTCCGACCACAGTGATGATCCGGCCGCGCTTGCCTTTGTCCGCCCCCGCGATAACGACCGCTTCGTCGCCCTTCTTCACATGAAATGTGCGCATAACTGGTGATGACTGATCAGATGACTTCCGGCGCGAGCGAGACGATCTTCATGAACTTCTTGTCCCGGAGCTCGCGCGCTACCGGGCCAAAAATGCGCGTGCCGCGCGGGTTTAGCTCTTTGTCGATTAGCACTATCGCGTTGCTGTCAAAACGCAGATACGACCCATCGTTGCGGCGAATCACCTGCCGGGTGCGCACCACCACCGCATCCACCACTTCCCCCTTCTTGACGGTGCCGTCGGGCGCCGCTTCCTTGATATGGGCTTTGATAATGTCCCCCACGTGCGCGTAGCGCTGGTTGCGGCCAAGCACTCCGATCGCCGCGGCCCGCTTGGCGCCGGTGTTATCCGCTACGTCTAAGATGGAACGTACCTGTAACATAAATCAAGTGATCGATGACTGGTGATCCGTTGTGCGTCACCTCAGACAGCCACAGGAGCCACCCCGGAGCCACGCTCCACTACTTCGACCAAACGCCAGCGTTTGGTCTTGGAGAGCGGGCGGGTTTCTTCCAGGCGCACACGGTCGCCTACTTTGGCTTGGCTCTTCTCGTCGTGGGCATACAGCTTCTTGTAGCCGGTGACGACCTTCTTGAATTTCGGATGCGGAAAGCGCCGTTCGACCCGCACAATGATGGTCTTGGCCATCTTGTTGGAGATGACTTCGCCCACGCGCTCTTTGCGCTTGGCGCGCGCGGCGTCTAAAGTAGTGGTGGTTTCAGCCATACAAAAAGTCTATGCCGCCTTCTTGCGCAGTTGCGAGATGCGCGTTTCGATGCGGGCGATGTCGCGACGCAGCGTGCGCAGACGCGCCGGCTTCTCGAGCTGGGCGCTGGCCTGCTGCAAACGCAGGTTGAAAATCTCCTGCCGCCAGTTACGTCCATCGGCCAGCAACTCGGCCAGCGTCTTTTCCTGTATCTCTTTCCGTTGCGTCTTCTTCATAGCCAAAGTCTCCGGTTCTCTCTGCTTAACCCATTCGGTGCCGGGAGATGAATTTCGTCTTGATCGGCAGTTTCGTCGCCGCCAGGCGCAGCGACTCCCGAGCCACCGCTTCCGTCACCCCGTCCACCTCGAACAGTACGTTGGCCGGACGAATCACCGCGACCCAGGATTCCAGCGGGCCTTTGCCTTTGCCCATGCGCGTTTCCAGCGGCTTCTTCGTGAAAGACTTTTGCGGGAAAATGCGAATCCACATTTTGCCGTGGCGTTTCATATTGCGCGCGATCGCCACGCGGGCGGACTCGATCTGCTTGGTGTCCAGCCAGCAGCGTTGCAGCGCCATCAATCCGTACTCGCCAAAGGCCACCGTCTGGCCCCGCGTCGCCAAACCGGCGCGGTTGCCCCGGTGCATCTTCCGATACTTCACTCTCTCAGGCATCAATGGCATAACAGAATCCTTCTATCCCAATTCAATTCGTGACTGCTGCCGGCTGCGGCTGCGGCTTCTCCACCTTGGTGTCGCCCTTGCAGATCCAGCACTTGATGCCCAGCTTGCCATAAACCGTGTTGGCCTCCGCAAATCCGTAATCGATATTCGCGCGCAAAGTGTGCAACGGCACCCGGCCCCAGTGATACTGCTCAACGCGCGCCAGTTCCGCGCCGCCCAGCCGGCCGGCGCAACGAATCTTGATCCCTTCCGCGCCAAAATCTTTGGCCGTCTGCAGCGCCTTTTTCATCGCCCGACGGAACGAAACCCGGCGCTCCAGTTGCAGCGCGACATTCTCCGCCACGAGCTGCGCGTCGATTTCCGGCGTCTTGACCTCGACGATATCCACATAAATCTCCTTGCCCGTCATCAAACTCAGCTCCTCCTTGAGCTTGTCGATCTCCGCCCCTTTCCGGCCAATCACAATGCCCGGCCGCGCGGTGAGAATGGTGATCCGGCACCGGCTGGCAGCCCGCTCGATCAGAATCTGGGGCACTGAGGCGGATTCGAGTTTCTTTTTCAGCAGGTCGCGAATCTCGCGGTCTTCGGTCAGCAGCTTGCCGAATTCCTTCTTGCCGGCGTACCACTTCGAACGCCAATCGTGATTGACCGCGATGCGCAAACCGACTGGATTAGTCTTCTGTCCCATACCTTATTCGTCTGACAAAACAATTCTAATGTGGCAATTCCGTTTCAAGATCGGCCCGGCCGAGCCCCGCGCCTTGGGCGTGAACCGCCGGAGGGTGGAGGCTGTTTGGGCGAGCGCTTCCTTGATCACCAGCCGGTCGGTTCTCATCCCGCTATATTCCTTCTTATGCTCCTTGAGGTCCTCCGCGTTGGCGATGGCCGATTTCAGTGTCTTGGCCACGAACCGGGCGCCTTTGCGCGTCACCACCGCGAGGACAGCCTGGGCGTGCGCCGCCGGCAACCCCTGAATCTGGCGCACCACTTCGCGCATCTTTTGCGCCGACATGCGCACATTCCTGGTTATAGCGTGGACTTCCATATTCTTACTTCGCTTCCGCCTTGGCCGTATGCGCCCCGTGCTTCTTGAACGTGCGCGTCAGCGAGAATTCGCCGAGCCGGTGGCCAACCATGTTTTCGGTCACGAACACCGGGTTAAAGATCTTGCCGTTGTGCACATTGAAAGTCAGGCCGACAAAATCCGGCGTAATCATCGAACGCCGCGACCAGGTCTTGATCGGCGTCTTGGACTTGCTCTCTTTCGCCTGAGTGATCTTTTCCAGCAAATGGCCGTCTATAAACGGGCCTTTTTTAATTGAGCGTCCCATATAACGTCAAAACTACTTGTTCTTCATCGGCCGGCCATCGCGCCGGATCAGGATGAACCGGTTGGAATGTTTCTTCTTGTTGCGTGTCCGGTAGCCTTTGGCCAGCAGACCCCACGGTGAAGTGAGCTGTTGCCAGCCGCCTCCGGATTTCGACTTGCCGGCGCCGCCGCCGTTCGGATGGTCCACCGGGTTGCGCGAAACGCCGCGGTTGATCGGCCGAATGCCCAAGTGGCGCGAACGTCCGGCTTTGCCGAGGACCACATTTTCGTGCTCGGCGTTGCTGACCTGACCGATCGTCGCGTAGCAGTTCTCGTTGATGCGCCGGATTTCCCCGGAAGGCAGCCGGATCTGCGCATACCCCTCGTCGCGTGACATCAAGGTCGCCGAGCCGCCCGCCGTACGCACCATTTGCGCCCCCCGCCCGGGAATGATCTCAATATTGTGAATCGGCAGACCGACCGGCACTGTCCGCAGCGGCAAGCTGTTGCCCACTTCGGGTGGGGCCGTTGGGCCGCTCATCAGCCTCGCGCCAACTTGCAGGCCGCCCGGCGCAATGATGTAAGTCTTCTCGCCGTCCTTGTATTCCAGCAAGGCCAGCCGGGCCGTGCGGCGCGGATCATACTCAATGGCCTTTACCGTGGCCTCGACCCCGTGCTTGTTCCGCTTGAAATCCACCAGGCGGATCTTCTGTTTGTGTCCTCCGCCGATGCCCCGTGCCGTCACCCGGCCATAGACATTACGCCCGCCGGTACGCTTGCGCGTCTCGACCAGGCTTTTCTCCGGCTTGGTCTTCGTAATGTCGCTGTAGTCCGCATACGCGATGTAGCGCGAGGACGGCGTCAGCGGTCTAAATGTCTGTACTGGCATAAATCAATAACATTTCCCAAGTCAGCTACTTGGAGAGCGGAGCCATTAATCCTGCCCCCGGACGGGTGGTCAGTTATCGGTTCCGCAGGTTATGCTGTCCGTGCCCAATCGGGTCAAACGGAGCGAGAAATATAGCAAAGGCAATTGGGAGTGCAACAGGTATTTTCAAAAATATTTCAGTGCCAGCAACACACCAAAAACAGCCACGGGGGCGAGCGCCCTCGCGGGCCCAACCCCCTGCTGGAAATGGGGTTGCAAGGATTCGCCCTCCATGGTCCCACCCTTGATCACCTGCGGGTTAACCGGACGTTTTACCCGATATTCGGGGTCGGAGCGCCCGCAGACGTGCGTGTCGGGCCGCTTGACAAGAAGCTGTCACCCCCCAAGTCTGGGTTGGAACATGGAATCGAAAGGCCCAGCGAAGCACTTTATCCTGGCGTTTTTGCTTGCGTTGGCTGGCTACGTCCTTTTCTACCAAAGCATCGAACATCGGCGCATCCGCAAAGGGCCCTGGCAGGTGACTTTCACCCACAGCGCTGCCGGCGCCCCGGCCATCGTGATCGCCCAGCCCAGGCTCGCCATCACCAACGTGCAAATAATCTTTAGCGTCGAAAACCTCCCCGCCACAAACTCGCCGGGCCCTTTCCCTGCCGATCCCTCACGCCCGAATTCATCGATCACCAATCACCGATCACCAGCCACCACCCTCCTTTTCGACCAGCCACGGCCCGTGCCCTGCGAGGTTCCCTTCGGCAGATGTGTTTTCATGGATACCACCTTCCTGCCCGGCACGCTCACGTTCGAGCTGTTCGGTCACGAAATTGAACTGCTCCCCCGGGCGCTCATTATCGATCGCCGGGACCATCCGTGGCAGCCGGATGCCACTATCACCCTGCCCCGCGCGCCAGCGGCGCCGGGCCAGGCAAAGCCGCCCTCTCAATAGATCAAATACTTCGCGCGGCGCTGTTGAAACTCATCCAGGTCCTTTTGCCACAAGGCGCGAATTTCCTTAAGCGGCTTGTCTGCTTTGATGGCCTCCAGTGTGGGAGGGTGTAGCAGCAGGTGTCGCATCTTGTCGGGGTCAAAATCCTTCGGGTAGAGGCGATACATCGTCTCCGCGATGAGCAGGCCCGCATCCACGACGTTGCACCGGTCTCGATCCGTCAGCAGGATGTAAACCCCCTGGCAGAGCTGGCCTTTATGCACGCTGTAAGTCGGCGTGAACTGGATCGGCACAAAGCGCACGCCGGGCAGGCCGGCTCCGTTCAGAGCCTCCGCCAGCTTCACATCGTCAACGTAGGGCGCGCCAATCACCTCGAACGGCGTGTCCGTCCCCCGGCCGACTGACACCGCGCTCTCCAGCAGCCCCACGCCGGGATACAGAATCGCCTCGGTTAAATTGCGCATGTTGGGCGACGGGTTGGTCCACGGCAGCCCCGTTTGGTCGAACCACGCCTCGCGTTGCCAGTTCTCGACTTGCAGGACCGTAAGGTCGGCTTTGCAATTGCGCTCGACGTTGCACATCCGCGCCAGTTCCCCCATCGTCATCCCGTAACGCAGCGGCACCTCGTGATACGCCACGAAGCTGCCCTTGCCCATCCGCACCGGCCCGTCGATCGTCACGCCGTTAATCGGGTTGACCCGGTCGAGCACAAAATACTTCTTCCCGTTTTCGCCGGCAGCCTCCAGTGTCAGGCCCATCGTGGCGGTGTAAGTGTAAAACCGGCAGCCGATGTCCTGGATGTCAAACACCAGCGCATCCAGGTCCTTGAGTTGTTCAGGGGTCGGTTTCGACCTTTCGCCATACAGGCTGTAAACCGGCAGGCCGGTCTTGGCATCCACGCTGTCGGCCACGCCCTCGTCCACCGCCCCCCGAATGCCGTGTTCCGGACTAAACAGCGCCTTCAGCTCAACCCCCGGCGCGTTCTTCAACAGGTCGATCGTGGGGTTGCGGTCCCGGTCCTCACCGGTATGATTGCTGATCAGCCCGACCCGCAATCCCTTGAGCGGGGCGAACTTCTGCCGCACGAGCACATCGATTCCGTTGAGCACATTAAGTTGCGCCGTCTTCGGTTCACTCCGTTCGCGCAAGCCGCCCTTCTCCAAGTCCGCTTCCGCCCCCAGCGCCCCGGGCACGAATGCAAAGTTGAAATCCGTGATGGCCTCGACCGCCAGCGTCCCCAGCTTCGCGCGCAAGGCCCCCACGTTCCCGCTTTCATCCGGGTGATTGCGATTCGACAGAAAGATCACGAACGATTGCGAGAAGGGATCAATCCACAGCGAGGTGCCGGTCCAACCGGTGTGGCCGTAGGAGCCGATCGGGAAAAGCTTCCCGCGCGGACCGCTGTAGCCCGAATCGATGTCCCAGCCCAGCCCGCGCCGGACCGGAACCGACGCCGGCATCTGCACGCTCGTCATCAACTCGACCGTCTCCGGCTTGAAAATGCGCACCCCGTCCAGCGAACCCCGGTTGAGCAGCATCCGCGCATAACGCGCCAGGTCCGCCGCCGTCGTAAACAGGCCCGCGTGGCCCGCGACGCCGCCCATGTGCCGGGCCGTCGGATCGTGCACTATCCCCCGGTAAGGTTTGCCGTTTGCCACCTCGGTTGGCGCAATCCGCCCCAGCTTTGTTTGCGGCGGCAGGTAACCCGTGTCCACCATCTTCAACGGCCGATAAACCTCGCGCGCCACAAACTCCTCCAGCGGCCTGTGGCTGAGGCGCTGCACAATCTCGCCCAACAGGAAGAAATTGATATCGCTGTACCGGAACGCCGTCCCGGGCGCGCTCTGCAACTTCTCCGCGCACGCCTTCTGGATCGCCGTTTGCTGCCCATGCCAATCCGTCTTCGTCTCAATGTCCCCGCGCAGGCCCGAAATGTGCAGCATCAGTTGTCGCACGGTGACGGCTTCCTTGCCCCCACCCTGGAATTCCGGGATGTAGGCTTGCACGCGTTCATCCAGGTTCACCTGCCCGCGCTCGACCAGCAGCATCACCGCCGGAGTGCACGCGACCACCTTCGTCAGCGACGCCGCGTCGAAAATCGTATCCTCCGTCATCGGCTCCTCCACGGGAACCAGCGCGCGATGCCCGTACGCCTTGTGATAGGTTACCCCGCGATGTTCCAACCACAACACGCCGCCGGGGCATTTCTTGTCCGCTATGGCCCGGTTGATGGCGGCGTCCATCTCCGCCAGCTTGGCCGGGTAGAACAGCGCCGCCCCGCTGCGCGCCGGGGGCCTGCTGCTGCCACCGCACAAGCACACGAGGAAACCGAGAGAAAAAAGGCCTGCCCCAGCAGCCAGACGGCGCGAATATTTCATCATACGCCATACCCTAAAGCCGGCCGGGCGATGCCGACAATCTGATTTTCTGCCTGATCACCCCATTGCTTTTATTCCCCGTCTATGAAAAGCTCTCCCCGCACATGCCCAAGCCTTCTTTAGGTGAATACAATCTGGGTGCCTTGGCCGGAGCAGTCGTCGGCTCCATCGGCGGGTTGTTCGTCATCGGTTTGGTGCGGGCGATTCTCGGCCGGAACATCGCCCTGCTCTTGAGCGCGCCCATCCTCAGCTTCATGAGTTGGCTCGTCTGCGGGACGGTCGGCTGGCTGCTTGGCGGCCAGATCGGTCCCCGATTAGGCGAGAAGTTCTATTCTGAACGCGCAGAGTATCTCGGCGGCGCCCTCGGCGGCCTGATCCCAGTGCTGCTGGTCGCCTTGTGGGCCTGGTATATGACGCTTCACTGAACCGTCCTGTTGCTGCGCGCCTTGGATAATCTGCATGGTCTCGCCACTCAAAGACAAATGGGTTTTAATCACCGGCGCGTCCAGCGGGTTCGGCGCGGCCGCCGCCCGCGCTTTTGGCGCACAAGGCTCCAAACTCCTGCTCGGCGCCCGGCGCGTTGATCGCCTCAAAAAGGTCACGGCTGAGGCCCGCCAGGCCGGCGCACCCGAAGCCCATTTCCATGCTCTGGACGTTAGCAAAACCTTCAGCGTGGACGCCTTTGTCGCCTGGGCGCGCCAAACCATCTCCCCTCACCAGCCAGCCGGCGCCACGCTCGACGTGCTCATCAATAACGCTGGCGGCGCTCACGGCCTGGACCCCGTAGTCGAAGGCAAGGATGCTGACTGGGAAACTATGTTGCAGACCAACGTCCTGGGCATTTTGCGCATGACCCGCGCCGCCTTGCCCCTCATGCTCCACAATCCCGGCAGTTCCCTCATCAACATCGGTTCCCTGGCCGGTCATGTCGCTTACGAAGGCGGCGCCGCCTATTGCGCCGCCAAGGCCGGCGAGCTGCAGATTACCCGCACGCTGCGCCTCGAGCTCAATGGCACCGGCATCCGCGTCACCACCGTCGATCCTGGCCTGGCCGAAACCGAGTTCTCCATCGTCCGCTTCAAGGGCGACCGCGCCCGGGCCAACAAGGCTTACGAGGGGACTCGCCCCCTCACCGCCGCAGACATTGCCGACATTCTGGTCTGGGTCGCCAGCCGGCCCCCGCACGTCAACATCGACGAGCTGCTCGTCAAGCCCGTGGACCAGGCCGCCATCCACAAAGTCTATCGGCGAACAACCTAAATGAAATTGGCTTCGTGACGCTGCGCGGCTGACATGGACCGCCGCCGGCGCTGGCGGAGGTGAGCAGCCCCCGGGGTTGGCGCGCTGGAGGGAATACTTCTAATACTTCTAATCCGCTTGCTCGGCTTTTGCAATTAGGCTAGTTTGCGCTCGATATGGAAGAGAATGCACCGCCGCTATCCTGCGCGCCGCCCCCCGCTGCGCCGCCACCGCCACCCTTAACGCCCCCGCCGGTCATTGTACCGCCGTCGCCAACACCGCCGCGCCGACGCGGCCGGGGCTGGATGATCTTTGCCTTGGTGCTGCTGGTCTTGCTGGGGGTCAGCGTGCTCGCCAACCTGGGCCATCTGCTGAGCAGTTTCAGTCCCATGAAAATGGCCCGCGCCCGGCCCGCCGGCCCGCGCCTGGAGGAAGTCGTCACCGAGGACAACGACGCGGCCGCCAAGATCGCCGTCGTCGAGATCGATGGCATCATCACCAGCCGGGCCATGGACCAGGGCGGCTACAACATGGTCGATGTGATCAAGGCGCAGTTGAAGCGCGCGGAAGAGGACGACAAGGTCAAGGCGGTGATCCTCAAAGTGGATTCGCCGGGCGGCGAGGTGCTGGCCTCTGATGAAATCTACCGGGCGGTGGCCGAGTTCCAGGCCAAACCCCACGGCAAGCCGGTCGTGTGCTCGATGGGGGGCTTGGCCGCCTCGGGCGGCTACTATGTTTCGGCCCCGTGCCGCTGGATCGTGGCAAATGACCTGACCATCACCGGCAGCATTGGCGTCATCTTAAGCACCTGGAATTATCGCGGCCTGATGAACAAGGTCGGGCTGCGCCCAGAGACCTTCAAGAGCGGGAAGTATAAAGACATGCTCAGCGGCTCGCGCGAGCCGGACAGTATTACGCCGGAAGAACGCGAGATGGTGCAGTCGCTGATTGATGAGACTTACGGGAAGTTCAAGAACGTCGTCGAAGCCGGCCGCAAGCGGGCGCAGGAAAAGAACAAGAACAAGGGCCGCGCTCTGACCGAGGACTGGGCCGATTACGCCGACGGCCGCATCCTCTCCGGCGCCGAAGCCTTCAAGCTGGGCTTTGTGGATGAACTGGGCGCCTTTGACGACGCCGTCAAGCGGACCAAGAACATCACCGGCATCCATAACGCCAACCTCATCGAGTACCAGCAGCGTTATGATTTATCCGACCTGTTCCATCTCTTCGGCCAGACCGACAGCAAGGTCGTCAAGGTGGATTTGGGCATGGAAATGCCCAAGCTCCAGGCCGGCCAGCTCTACTTCCTCTCACCCACCTTCCTCCACTAACGGTGAACGGGGTCACCGTCATCACGCAGAAAGGTCATATCCTCCCCGGCCTGGGCGATGCCGGCGACCGGCTCTTCGGCGTTTGAGATGAAGCGCCGCGAGCATCTGTTGATGGTGGCTGACAGCGAGCATGACGCCAACATGTTTTACGCAGTCGGCATGTTCGTGCCCGACCCCTTCATCTTTCTGCGCAGCCGCGGGCGGAACTGCGTCGTGATGAGCGACCTGGAGATCGACCGCGCCCGGAAGCACGCCCCGCATTGTTCCGTCCTGTCGCTCAGCCGCTACCAGCGCAGACTCCGGCGTGAAGGGATCAAACAGCCCCGCTTTGCCGAGGTCATCCCCGCCCTCTTGCGTGAGCGAGGCATTCGGCGCGTCGTGGTGCCGCAGGATTTTCCTTACGGCCTGGCGGCCGACCTGCAACGCCGTCGCATCAGCGTGGCCGCTCGGCCCGGCAACTTCTTTCCCGAACGCGAGCGCAAATCCGCCGCGGAGGTGAAGAAACTTAGCGCGGCGCTGCTCATGGCCGAAATCGGCATGGCCGAGGCCATGCAAGTGCTGCACGCCGCGAAGATCGCCAAAGACCGCCGGCTGCTGTACCATGATGTGCCGCTGACGTCCGAGAAGCTGCGGGCTGTCATTGACACCGCGATCCTTCAAGCGGGCGGACTCGCCAGCCACACTATTGTCGCCGGCGGCAAACAAGGCTGCGACCCGCACGAAGCAGGCTATGGTCCCCTGCGCGCCAACGAACCTATCATCCTGGACATCTTTCCCCGCTCCCAAAAGACCGGTTACTTCGGCGACATCACCCGCACGGTTGTCCGCGGGCGCGCCGGCGAGCCGGTTCGGAAACTCTACGATACGGTGCTCCAGGGCCAGAAGCTGGCGTTTCAGAAGATGCGCCCCGGGGTGCCCACGGCGCACGTGCATCGAGCCGTCCAGGAATTCTTCGAGCGGGCAGGTTACCGGACCGCCAGGCGCCAGGGGCGCATGCAAGGCTTCTTCCACGGCACCGGCCACGGGCTGGGTTTGGAAATCCACGAGGCGCCCCGCCTGGGACCGAACTCGGCTGGGGAATTGCAGGCCGGCCACGTGGTCACGGTGGAACCGGGGCTTTACTACCCGGAACTCGGCGGGGTGCGTCTCGAGGATGTCGCGCTCGTCACCAGGACCCGCCCGCGCAACCTGACCCAGTTCGAGAAGGTGCTGGAGATTTGAATCCGCGAAGTCGTAGCCGCCGACGGCAGTCGGCGCTCTTCTCCTTCGCGGCCCAGGCGACTGCCATCGGCGGCTGCGACTTGAGGCGCTTGATTTGGGGAATCCGTGCGGGATCTGAAACCTGCCACTTGACACAATGCAGGTTTGGGCCTATGGGTGACGCTTCAAATTACAAACAACAATAACTAATACACTCGTCAATAGTGAAAAACTGGATAAGTAGAGCCATGATTACTAAACAGAAATATGCGGGCAGCCGCCGGGCGATGGCCCTGGCCGCTGCGTTGGTGTGCGTGGGTTCGGGCTTGGCCTTTGCGGCCGACGAGGCGGCCCCGACGCCCAAACAAGGATGGGACAGCACTGCGGCGGCAGCGCTCACGCTTACCCGCGGCAACAGCGATACCTTCCTCGCGACCCTGAGCCTGGACACCAAGCGGAAGTGGGTAAAGGACGAAGTCGGCTTCGGCATTTCCGGCGGTTACGGCGAAAGCACGGTGAATGGCGTCAACACCAAAAACACGGAGTTTGTGCAGGGCTACGGACAGTATAACCGCTTGTTCACCGACCGGTTCTACGGTGGCCTGCGCCTGGACGGACAGTACGATGGCATCGCCGGCATTGATTACCGCTTCAAATTCAGCCCCATGGCCGGTTATTACCTGATCAAGAACACCAACATGACGCTGGCTGTGGAAGGCGGCCCATCGCTGATCTCTGAGCATCTGGAAGGCCGGCCTCCCGATTCCTATTGGGCAGCTCGTTTGGCGGAACGTTTTGAGTACAAGCTGACCGCTTCCACAAAAGTCTGGGAGTCTCTCGAGTACCTCCCCAAGGTGGACCAATGGGCTGAGAATTACCTCCTCAATTTCGAGGCCGGCATCGACACCGCCATCACTAAGCACTGGAGCCTGCGCGTGGTATTCCAGGACATGTTCGCCAGCGAACCGGCGAACAACAGAAAGAAAAATGACGTTCGCCTGATGGCAGGCACCGCTTACAAGTTCTGAAACAACTGCCATCCGAATGGGTGAGTCGTGGGGATTGGCGTGGGAATTGGTGTTGACAGGCTGCCCTCAAGCTCGCAAAACTTCGCCCATGCGTATCCCAGTCACGCAAATGAGCAACGAAGTCCTGCTCCGCCAGTTGCTGGACGCCATTCCGTCGTACGTTTTCCTGGTGGATCGGGACGTGACCATCCTGGACTACAACGCCGCTGCCGGGGCCTTCTTGGGCATCGGGCGCCGCCGCATCCTCCGCCACCGCGGCGGTGACGTCTTCCACTGCCTTCATTCCAGGGATGTGACAACGGGCTGCGGACGCGGTCCGTTCTGCCGGAACTGTCTCGTTCGGGGAGCCGTCAACGAAGCCTTTGCCGGCAACAAGTGCATCCGGCGCCAGGTCCGCATGGAACTGTGGTCCGGGCGCGGAGTTAAGAAGTTGCATGTCCTGCTCACCGCCTCTCCCTTTAGCTACCAGGGCCATGAACGAGTGGTGCTTATCCTCGAGGACATCGGCGGCATTGCCGCCCTCCAGCGCCTCCTGCCCGCCAGCCCCAACTGAGCCGACTTGAAAAACAAGCCTGGCGCGCCAACACTCCCGGCATGAATTCCGTTATCTCCAATTCCCCGACCAACGGGCGAGCTTTCCCCCTCTTCATGAACCCCGGTTCGCTAGAAATCTGCCGCCGGTTCCCCCTCTCCCCTTCCGAAGGGAAGAGGGCCGGGGTGAGGGGGAAGGAACCGCGCCCTTTAAGCAGGTGTCGGAACTTCCTTGTCGCCGCCCTGGGCCTGCTGGCCGCCAGCGTTTTCGCCCAGACCAACCCTGCCCCGGAGCTTCATCAATGTATCAAGCCCATCCCCCGCGAGGGCCAGCCCTATGAGCGGTTCCTCGAGCTAAACAAGCGCGTCAAGGAAAGCCACGGCCAAGCGGAGGTCATCTTCGTCGGCGACTCCATCACCCGGCGCTGGGAAGACGATGGCAAAGAGGTCTGGGCCAAGTATTACGCGCCCCGCCATGCCCTTAACCTGGGCATCGGCGGTGATCAGACCCAGCATGTCCTCTGGCGCTTGGACCACGGCAACCTCGACGGCCTTAAACCCAAAGTCGCCGTCGTTCTCATCGGCGTCAACAACATCCCCGACGACCACAACTCACCTCGGCAGGTTCTGGAAGGCGTCACCGCCGTCGTCAGGAAGCTCCGCGAACTCCTGCCCCAAACCAAAGTCCTGCTCCTGGGCATTTTCCCCTTCCGCGAGGATTTCTGCCCCCAGCGCGCCAAGGCCCTCCAGGTTAACCAGGCCCTGCACAAGCTCGACGACGGCCAGTGGATTCGCTTCCTCGACTTCGGCCACCTCTTCATCCAGCCCGATGGCACAATCTCCAAGGACATGATGCGCGACTTCCTGCATCTCTCCCCCACCGGCTACCGTCTCTGGGCCCAAGCCATGGAACCCGACCTCGCCGCCATGCTCGGAGAAAAGCCCATCGCCCCGTAAACGAAGGTGCATTTCACTTTTTGGGCAGCCGCTCCTAATCCTAATCTTAATCTTAATCTCCCTCGTCCAGCCGCTAATCAGCATTGGCTTTGGTTAACCCCAGTCACCAGTCACCAATCACCAGTCACGAACATTGAAACGCACTTGCGCGCAGCGGCGCAAAAGTGAACATTCCCCTGCATGTCTTTACCCCAAGCCACTCGTGGTGTGGCGGGGCCTGGTGCCCCGCTCCACGACACTTTGAATCCGCCCCAGGCAAGCTTTGCTGGCGGCAGGGCGGCTCTCATTCTGTCTCAACTTGTGCTGGGCTTCGTGGCCTTGGCGGCTTGGACTGCTCCCCTCCAAGCCGGGACGATCTATATCCCCAACGCGTCGTTTGAGTCGCCCGTGACCGACTATGCCTGGCCCCAAATCGACTCCTGGCAGCAAACGCCCTCCTGGACCAACGAGGAGTCGGGCGTGTTCTTGAACCTGCCGCCCTACATCGACAACTGCGACGGAAGCCAGGCCGCGTTTCTGTTCGCCGCCCCGCAGGCGGCGTTGTTCCAGGACTATGACTCGACCGACTGGTCCAACTCGGTGCCGACCCACGCCTTCAACGCCACCTTCGACGTGGGCGAGTCTTACACCCTCACCGTCGCGGTCCTCGGCGGCACCAATCTGACCTATCCCATGCAGGTGGGCACCACCCTGCAACTCAGCCTCTATTACCGCGATGCCTCCAGCAACATGGTCATCGTCGCCGCCACCACCATCACCAACAGCGGGCAGTTATTCCCCACCAACACACACTTCGTTGACTTCTCGGTCTATGTCCCCGGCGTCCGAACGAACGACCCCTGGGCCGGCCAGAACATCGGCGTCCAAATTGCCTCCACCGTTAGTCCCGACCTCGCCGGCGGATATTGGGACCTCGATAACGTGCGGCTGACCGAAACCGCCCTCCCGGCTTTGACCAATCCCGGAGTCACAAACAGCCAATGCGCCTTCACCCTGCAAAGCCAGCCGGGGCTGAGTTTCGAGATACTGGCCAGCACCAACCTCGCTTTGCCATTGTCCAACTGGACCAGCCTCGGGACCCTTACCAACCTCACCGGCGTCATTCCTTTCCTCGACCCGGCCACAAACCTCAACCGCCGTTTCTACCAGGCCCGCCAGTTACCGTAGTACTGTGACGATGCGACTCATAAATCGTAAATCGCAAATCGCAAATCGCAAATCGTAAATGCGCCGTCCCGCCTTCACGCTCATTGAGCTGCTGGTCGTCATTGCCATCCTCGCCATCCTCATGGCGCTGCTGCTGCCGGCCCTGGCCTCGGCGCGCGAGGAAGGCTGGCGAACCGCTTGCCTCTCCAACCTCCGTCAGATCGGCATCGCCATACGCGCTTATGCCGGCGACAACAACGGCAATATCCCCTACGGCCCCAAAGCCCCGCCCTTCACCAGCGCGGACGACTTCTATCCTTCCTCCGGCGCGCCCACCAGCCTCATTTCCCTCGCGAACGGTGCCCCCGTCGGTTTGGGCCTCCTCCTCCAGAACCACCTCTGCAACCAGCCCAAAGTCCTCTTCTGCCCCAGCAGCGATCAACCCCTCGACGCCAGCGCCCAGCTCGCCAACGTCGGCCTCCGCCAGGCCCAATGCAGCTTCTACTACCGCCACGCCGGCAACACCAATTTGTTCGACAACCCCAACCTCGGCGTCCCACCGCCCGACCACATCAACCTCGACAACCTCGGCTACAACCGCAACGGCCTCCCCATTCGCGCCCTGGCCATTGACACCCAGTTCCTCTGCTCCCCCGACCTGGCCATTTTTGGCATCACCCCCAGCACCCACCACCGCCAGCGCGCCGCCGACATCCTCTTCTCCGACGGCCACTCCGTTTCACGCCCCAACCGCAACAACCAGTTCGTCGTGGACCTCAGCAACGACGCCAACCTCGGCGACGCCTTCGACAAAATCCTCACCGTCCTCGAACACGCCGACACCCAACCTTGACCCCCGACGCAACACCGGCCCTCCCACTCGAAGTCCGCCAAACCAGACCGCTGAGAGTGGCGGTGGAACCTCTCATTAACACCCCGCTTCAGCGGGGTGGGACAATGCGTGGTGGAGGGGTGAACCGCTTCAGCGGTTTCCACGCGACTGGCTCCCCTCCGCTCCAGCTTTGGTTGGCTTTTCGGATGCTCATGCTGTTCCCCGCCAAATTCTTCCGGCATAGACTCTCCCCATTCCCCGCCACACCGCGAAAACCGCAGCGGCAAGCAGCCAAAAACCGAAGGAGTAAGTAAACGCGGGGACCTGTGCCCAAACGGGCCTCTCTCCCGTCGGCCAATCAATGATGAACCCGTCATTTGTCACTCCGGCCACGTCGTTCGCATCACAGCCATAACTGACGATGAAGAACACGTCGTAAGCGAGAATCACGGCCCCAACCGCCAAAAGCAGCGAACCGACTATGATGGGTATTTTTCTCACGCGGTTCGATTCAACTAAGGATGCTGCTCAGGCATGGCGGCCAGAGTGCCCCCGGAATGCAACCAAGACACGATGCCGGCGTCCAGTGAAGCGCGCGTTAGTAGCCAACCCCATAAAAGAACGACTTGAGGAACTCGTAAACCAAGCAAAACGTAAAGCACGCGCCGATACAAGCAGCTATCCGATCAGCACGAGTGCCGCGCCTGAATGCCTCGACACACGCTGCAACGCATCCAACAATGAGTATCACGCCTATGATCCGTGCAGCCGGCGAAACCGGCTCGCGGTACCGCCAGTCGCCCAAGGTGGAATAGCGCGGCGGCAGCAAAGCTGAATAAAACACGCTGGCCAATAGAGCCGCAAGGAATGCAATCCAGCCCCTGACTCTTGGAAAACAGCGTGTCATACCCCTGGCAGCGTATGCGACCGCACCACCGGCGTCAATAGCGACCTTTCGGATATTCTGTCCCGGGCGCAGGATACCCCCCGCCGCACCGGAACGCATCCCCCACACTGCCAGCGTAACGGCGTCTCGGCAGAGACCGCCTCAAAACCCGACTGAGGGAGGGCGAGCGTCCCCGCGAGCCCTGACTTTCGCCCTCCCACCGCCGCAGCCTCCCCGCCCGCAGGCAGAAGTGCCTTGGCCCCCAAACGAGACAACCCGACGCAATTGCCCCCGGCATGTGGTACACGGGAGAACGACGCGAGGGAGGGCCGGGGTGACTCCGTTTCAGGAATAGTGCGTTTTCAATCAAGGACTGCTATTATTCACTGAGTCCTGCTGGCGGCTTCGCCCTCAGCCGAGGAAGCAATGGGTCTAACTCTCTACTTGACAGTGTGATAGAAATGGTATAAGTACCCCCCAGCCTTGTGGTCCACCCAGGCCACGGCACCAGCGACCCTCACTCAGAAGCGGTTCTGGTAGCGTCGAACCCGACACGACTACCGGCGCAGGGGCCGAAAACACCCCTGCGCCCTTACGTCCGGGCGGCTCGAAGACGCGGTTTTGCGGCAGGAACACTGGTGTCGGCATGATGCCCCTCCGATGATCCTCCCAATCCCTTCCACACCGCCGCCCGCCGCAGTCTTCGTGCCTTCGGTTGCCCGTGAGGTTTGTACAAATATGGCGCAAGCTACTGTGCCTGTTTGCCTTACAGGAAATAGTGCATCTTCGAGCCGGAAGTGGTATCAGACGCCTGAGTCAAGGACTTTGTTCATCCCGGCAACGAGCAGTTGGAACCACGAAATACAGAGATTTGTTCCCGCCGACCGTTCATTTTTCGTGTGTTTGGTGTATTTCGTGGTTTGAACCGCCGTTGTTGGCTTCATTTCACCCTTTTCAGTTTCCAGATTTCGCTTACTGTCCCTCCATGACGTTGACCGAGCAAATGACCCATCTGGCTAAACAAGCCAGGGCCGCTTCGCGCGACCTCTCCCGGCTGCCCACCGCCGCCAAGAACGCCTGCCTCCTCGCTATGGCCGGCGCGCTCGAACGAAGCGCTCCCGCCATCAAAGACGCCAACGCCCTCGATATGGAGGTCGGCGCGAAGCTGGGCCTTTCCTCCGCCATGCTCGACCGGCTCAAACTTGATGACCAACGCATCGCGGCTATGGCCAGGGGCCTGCGCGAAGTCGCCGCCCTGCCCGACCCCGTTGGGCGCGTGCTCGACGAACGCGTCCGCCCCAACGGCCTGAAACTTCAGAAGGTCAGCACGCCGATAGGTGTCGTGGTCATCATTTACGAGTCGCGCCCCAACGTCACCGCCGATGCCGCCAGCCTCTGCTTCAAGTCCGGCAATGCCACCATCCTGCGCGGCGGCAAAGAGGCCCTGAACTCGAACCTGGCCATCGCGCGAATCATGATCGAGGCCGGCCAGCGCACGCTCCCGGCGTTTCCCGGGCACGCCATCCAGGTTGTGCCCACGACCGACCGCGAGGCCATCAAGGAGCTGCTCTCGCTGACGCAATACGTGGATTTGTGCATGCCCCGCGGCGGCGAGGGCCTGATCCGCGCCGTCGCCGAGTGCTCGAAGGTGCCCGTCATCAAGCATTACAAGGGCGTCTGCCACGTCTATGTGGATGCCGATGCCGATTTGAAGATGGCGGAGGCCATCGTGCTCAACGCCAAGCTCCAGCGCCCCGCCGTCTGCAACGCGATGGAAACCCTGCTGGTGGACCGCAAAATCGCCTCTGCCTTTCTGCCCGTGATGGGTCAACGCCTCTCCGAGCGGAACGTCCAGCTCCGAGCGGATGCCGAAGCCGAAGCGATTCTGAAATCCGCACTCCGCTCTCCGCACTCCGAAATCCGGCGGGCGACCGAGCAGGATTGGTTCACCGAATACAACGACTACATCCTCAACGTTCGGGTGGTCGATGGGGTGCGCCAGGCCATTGACCACATCAACCATTACGGCTCGGCCCACTCCGACAGCATCGTCACGCGCGATGAGGCGCGCGCGAAGCAGTTCCTCAACGAAGTGGATTCCGCCACGGTCTATTGGAACGCCTCGACCCGCTTCACTGACGGCGGCGAGTTCGGCATGGGCGCCGAAATCGGCATCAGCACCGACAAGATCGGCGCGCGCGGTCCGATGGGCCTCGAGGAACTGACCAGCTACAAGTGGATCGGCATTGGCACTGGGCAAGTGAGGAGCTGAAGCCGGACGCTTCAGAACGCGTTTATGAGACCACAGCATCTCATTAACACCTCGCTTCAGCGAGGTGGTCTTGCCGCGGCGGGAGGAGGAGGAGGGCGCCTCTTGAGGGCGCGTTGCCCAAACCCCTCAGTGGTAGGGCGTGCTATCCTCAGCGCGCCGCGACCATCTGCAGATGTCCGCTACGCACCGGTTTTTACGACCTCCCACGGCGCGCTGAGGACAGCACGCCCCACCTTCAAGTGACCTCAGCAATCCTAACCTCTCCACCTGCTGACGCAGCCGAGCGCGCTCGTTTCGTTCGCGAGCGCCTGCCGGCGGAAGGCCTGTTCGCCAATCACGATTGGCGGACCTCGCCGGTCCCTTGCCCTCTCGGACCGGCCCTGGCGAAGGAAGTGGAATCGCTCGGGCGCGTGCTGCTGCAGTTCTATCGCGCCGTCAACCTGCTTTACCGGAAGAGCGCCGAGGGCCAGCAGCCCGAGTGGGTCGCCCGCTGGCTCGACCAGGGCAAGCCCGCCGACCTTGTCGCACTCCAGCGCTCCCCTGCCCTCAAAAACGAAGTGCCGCGCGTCATCCGCCCGGACCTCTTGCTCACGGAACACGGCCTCAGCGTCACGGAACTCGATTCCGTGCCCGGCGGCATCGGCCTCACCGGCTGGCTCAACCAGACTTACTCGGCAATGGGCGCGGAAGTCCTCGGCGGGGCGGACGGGATGTTGCGCGGGTTCGCCAGTATCTTCGGTGATGCCCCCACGGTGCATATCGTCGTGTCCGAAGAGGCGGCCACCTATCGCCCGGAAATGATCTGGCTGGCCAGCCAGTTGGGAAGCACGAGGTTCAAGGTTCAAGACTCCAGATTCGAGGCATTCGCTGATGGTGACGCCGCCTACCGCTTCTTCGAGTTGTTCGACCTCGCCAACGTGCCGAACGCCAAGAGGACCTTCGACCTTGCCGCCGCCAGGCGGATTCGCCTCACGCCGCCGCCCAAGCCGCTCTTTGAAGAGAAGATGCTCTTCGCGCTGCTCTGGAACCGAAACCTCCGCGGTTTCTGGCGGCAGGAACTGGGCGACGGTTTCTTTCACCGGTTGCTCAGCCTGGTTCCTTACACTTGGCTGGTCGATCCCGCTCCCCTGCCCCCGCACGCCGCCATTCCCGAGTTGAACCTGACCGACTGGCGCCAGCTCAAGGCGCTCTCCCAAAAGGAGCGCGACCTGATCCTGAAAGTCTCCGGCTTCTCGGCCCGCGCGTGGGGCGCGCGCGGCGTCTATCTCGGCAGCGACCTCTCGCACGCGGATTGGGCGGCGGCGGTGGATGAGGCCCTCGCCAATTTCGGGCGTTCCCCCTCCGTCCTGCAGCGTTATCACAAGCCGGGCCTGGTCGAGGCCCAATGGTTCGATTTCGAGCACCACCAGCTTGTGCCCATGAAAGGACGCGTGCGCCTTTGTCCTTATTACTTCGTCGCCGGCGACGGCGACGCCGCGCGCGCCCAACTCGGCGGGGTACTGGCCACGATTTGCCCACCCGACAAGAAGATCATTCACGGCATGACGGATGCGGTTTTCAGCCCCTGCTCCATCTAACTCATTCAACTCATTTAACCATGTAACCCATGTAACTTAACCGCCGTGTCTCTCCCCGAATACATCCTTCTGGCCACCAGCTCCCTGTTCGTGATCGTGGACCCGCTGGCGACGGTGCCGGCCTTCCTCGCCATGACGCCGACGGACACGCCGGAACAGCGGATCAAAATGGCCCGGCTCGCCTGTTGCGTGGCGGCGGGAGTGCTGCTGGCCTTCGCCATCGCGGGGAAGTGGATCTTCAAGTTCCTGGGCATCACCATGCCCGCCTTCCAGCTCGCCGCCAGCGTGGTTCTGCTTTTGGTCGCGCTCGACATGTTGCGGGCGCAGCGCTCGCGCGTTCAGGAAACCTCGGAGGAAACCACTGCCGGCATCGCAAAGACGGACATCGCCGTAACGCCGCTGGCGATTCCCATGTTGTCCGGCCCCGGGGCCATCTCCACGGCGGTCTTGCTCCATCACCAGGCCGCCACCTTGGGCCAACGCGTCGCCCTGTATCTGTGCATCGGGGCCGTTTGCCTGGCCAGCTATCTGATCCTCCGCCTTTCGGCGCGCGGAGCCCGCTGGCTCAGCCCGATTGCATTGAATGTCACCGCGCGCATCATGGGCCTGCTCCTCGCGGCAGTGGCGATTCAGTTCATGCTCAATGCTCTCCGGCAACTGAACCCGGCTTGGCTCCCGGCCACGGCCTGAAGCCAACCGGCCTTCTCCCCATTCCCTGGACGGAATGATTCTACACAAAAGCACTTGCACAAGAGAAAAGCTCAGGCATTATTAAATCGCGGGGTGGAGCAGCCCGGTAGCTCGTCAGGCTCATAACCTGAAGGTCGCTGGTTCAAATCCAGCCCCCGCAACCAATTCTCCCGTTGCAACTTACGTAGTTGCAATGGGTTTCTTCGTTTTGGCCCGCCTGAGCCAAAACCCCATGCACCTGCAATGTACCCCACGGAACCGCACCGAATATGGGTACAATTTGGGTACAGAATTCTTCGCGGACACCTGCGGCGGCAGCCATGTACAAGGAATGTTGCACCGCGGTTGAGCAGCTCCGTTCCTCTGATCCCAGGAACTGATCACCCCCCGCGCAAGGCGAATCACATCCGCAGTCGCGGCCCGGGGAACCTCGTCGCCTACAGCACCGAGATTACGTTCCGAGCCGTACCCTGGAGTGTAAAGTCCAAACTGCGGGGATGTGTTACCACGAATGGCGATGATTGGAATTCAGCCATTCGAAGGATCAGCCTGCGCAGCAGGGCGCGAGGCGCCCCAGCAGCTGCTTCGTCGCCGTGTGGCCGCGGTAGTCGCCCAGTATCCGCGTCGTTGGATCCGTGCCGCTGAGGCGCAGAGTTTGGTGACCAGCCGCCGAATCTACGACGGTTTCAGGCAGGCTGGTCGGCTCTGCGCAATCATCAGGACGTCCCGCTGCACCCTCTATCGGCTGGGTGATGTCGTTGCGTGCATGCTTCATCACGAGGACTGCGTGTCCCCAGATGATGCTGCTGGCCGCAAACTAGAGGGCTGCGAAAACTCCGCAAAGGAAATCAACGTCCTTGTCAGCGAGCTTCTGAGTGAGAAGATTAACCCTTGGGTCCGGGCGACCGCACTGCCAGCGCTGTTCACCAGTCGTCAAATCTACCTCCGCTGTCGCCGAGCCGGTTGGCTGATCCCCCGCAAAGCAGCACACCGCTGTGTGATCTACTCCTTCGAGGATGTTCTGGCCTGCTGGCACCGCGTCGAGCGCGAAGGCGTCCCGCCCAGTAGCGCTGAACGCGCTCCTAAACCGACAAAGGTTCGCCGTTCCTGCGGTAAAAAGCGGCCAAACACGTCGCTGAA
The DNA here is from genome assembly GCA_050011195.1 of Verrucomicrobiota bacterium. Taxonomy (GTDB): domain Bacteria; phylum Verrucomicrobiota; class Verrucomicrobiia; order Limisphaerales; family UBA8199; genus PALSA-1440. The sequence goes on from JBEKJO010000001.1 coordinate 101,712, forward strand.
GTGAGTCGCAAGCAACAGAAGAAGCTCAGGCGGCGCTTTGGCGTGAGGCCAAGGAAGAAGATCGTCCATGGCAAAGTCTATTGGGTTGTCTGGCTGGGCAAGCGGTTGACCGGCAGCAAGGGCAAAGCGCATTATTTCTCAGGCCGCAAGGCCGCCGCCCGATTCATTAACCGGACCCAGATCGACCGGGAACAACGGGGCCAGGATGCATTCTGCATTTCGACCAAGCTCCGCTTGGAGGCAGCAGACTGCTCGCGGCGGTTGGAGGCGGTCGGCGCCACTCTGACAATGGCGGCCGATTATTACCTGGAACGGGCGCCCATTCCGGGAAAGGATCAGAAATACGAATTGACGTGCGACGCGTTTATCGAATCGCGCCGAAAAAAGAAGCGCCGCTCGCGCACCATTGTTCAGTATGAGAGTTACCGCCGAATCACGTCGCAGGAGTTCGGCAAGCTTGCAGTTCGGGAGATCCTCCGCGAAGACCTTGAAGACTGGGTTGAAGAGCATCCGGGATGGGAGGCGCGGACGCAGCGGAACTACATTAAGTTTTTCTGCACCCTGTTTAGTTTTGTCGTCAACAAAGGATGGCGGAGCGACAACCCGGCGAAGCTGATCGAACTGCCCAACGAGGAGGAACGCCCCCCTGGGTTTCTGCATCCCGACCAAGCGGCGGAATTGCTGCGACAGGCGTATTGGCGAGCCCGAGACCTGTTGCCAGCCATTGTGACCGGGCTGTTCGGCGGCCCGCGAAGGTCGGAATTGTGCCAACTGCTCTGCAGCGAGATGGATGTGGAGACGCGGCAGATCGAAATCAAAGGCATCAAGGCCAAAACGCGCCAAAGGCGGATTATCACCATCAATGACCTGCTCTTGGAATGGCTTGCTTTCGCCGGCTTTCCAGACTCCGAGCACCTGACGATCAAACCGAGCCCTGATTGGTTTGGGGAACAACTGCACGAGGTGGCGGTTGCGGCGAAGATCGTTCCCTGGCCGCGCAACGGGTTGCGGCATACCTTTGGCACCTTTCACTACGCCAAATACCGCAACGAGAATTCGACCGCATCTGAGATGGGCAATACGCCAGACGTTGTCTTCAAGAACTACCGCGCCCTGGTCAAGGAACCGCTGGTCAGTCAATTCTGGGATTTGACTCCAGCCAAGGTGCTGGGTCCGGAAGTTGTGTTCGACCAGAACCCTGGCGATCCGACCAAGCTTCCGGCCACATTGCCGGCATAATCCAGAGATGCGCGTGGTGTCCCATCCAACAACTCACAGGCGAGTTTGCTCTGCTCCGCTGCGCGATGCACCGGCGACAACAGCGCAGCCAGCTCCGCGCGGTTCTTCGTCCCGGCGTGTTCCTCCAAAGCGCGGCCCAACGGCAGATGCTGTACTTTGCCTCGCTCGGAAACGCGATGTGTATAGGTGACCAGGGAAGCGAACGGATAGGCCAGGTTGCGTTTGTTCTCCGCCAAATGAAAAGTGATGTGTCCCACCGTGTTCCAAACCGGGTCGCACTTTTGCAGATACGCGCGCGGGCGAGGCGGTGAAACTCTCGATCGGGCGCGCAGCAGTTGTCTGAGTCAGCGACCTCCGGCAAAGCCGGAGGCTTGAAAGCTGGGAGGCGGCAGAGCCGCCCTGCTCCGCTTCTCGAACGTTCCTCGTCAATCTCGGGCATCTCGTGAACTTCCCTCGCAATCCGCA
>JBEKJO010000002.1:0-96345 GCA_050011195.1 Verrucomicrobiota bacterium
GTGCAGTTGGTCGTTGCAGCCGGCCAGTCCGGCGGACCTGGCGGCCAAACTGGAGAGCACGGGCATCCGGCGCGTGCAGCTTGCGCTCGATCCGCTGCGCGAGTTTCCCGGGGTGTGGGGGGAGACGGCGGCCTTATTCCGCCAGAAGGGCCTTACACCGGTCTCGGGCATGTTCGGGTGCGTAGGGGAGGATTACTCGACCCTGGAGACGATCCGGGTGACAGGGGGGATTGCGCCGGATGCGACGTGGAAGCAGAACTGGGACAATATCCGGGCCACCGCCGCGCTGGCGCAGCAGCTCGGGCTGAAGCTGGTCACGTTCCACGCGGGGTTTCTGCCGCACGAGGAGAAAGACCCGAGCTTCCGCGAGATGCTGCGGCGGCTGGCGGAGACGGCGGATGTGTTCCAGGCCGCGAACATTGCGGTGGGCTTGGAGACGGGGCAGGAGACCGCGCCGGTGCTGGTCCAGCTCTTGCAGAAGCTCAAGCGTCCGAATGTGGGAGTGAACTTTGACCCGGCCAACATGATCCTTTATGACAAGGGCAACCCGATCGCGGCGCTGCGGGTGCTCGGGCCGTGGATTCGCCAGGTGCATATCAAGGACGCGCGGCGGACGAAGGCGCCGGGGACCTGGGGCGAGGAGGTCGTGGCGGGCACGGGCGAGGTGGATTGGCCGGCGTTCTTTGCGACGCTGCGGGAGTTGAATTACACCGGGGACTTCGTCGTCGAACGCGAGGCCGGCAGCCAGCGGGTGGCGGATGTGCGGGCGGCGAGGGAGATGGTGGCGAGGATGGGGGAGTGAAGGGGGGATTCAGAATTCAGACTTCAGAATGCAGAATGCGTAGTGTGAAAGTTGGAGTGAGGAATGGGCGGCAGGGGCGAGGGTTAGCCCGGAATTCTCATACCTCGCACAAACAGCCTACAGTGTGTAGCCGCCGACGGCAGTCGGCGCCATCTTTCGCGACTGAGAATCAGCGCCGACTGCCGTCGGCGGCTACACACTATGAAATCTCCCGGTTAGACAGGTTACATGAGTTACATGGGTTGAGTGAGTTAAATGAGTTAACTGCGCAAGAGCGGTTGACCGGCTTATGACGAATATGAAATCCAAGAGATCGAATCGGAAAGTGAATGTGGCGGTGGTGGGCCTCGGGTTCATGGGGGTGACGCATATCAAGGCCTACCAGCAGCTCAAGGCGGCCAGGATCGTCGCAGTGTGCGACTCGGTGCGGCTGCCGGTGAACGGCGTGCTGGCGGGCGTGGCGGGCAATATCACCGGGTCGGGGGACATCGACCTGGGCCGGGCCGTAAAGGTTTATCGGGCGCTGGGCGAAGTGCTCGCCGATCCCGAGGTAGAAGTGGTGGATTTGTGCGTGCCGACGCCGTTGCATGCCGAGCAGTCCATTGCGGCGCTCAAGGCGGGCAAACATGTGCTGTGCGAGAAGCCGCTGGCGATCAGTTCGTCCCGGGCGCGCCAGATTGTGCAGGCGGCGCAAGCGGCGTCCGGCTTTTTCATGCCGGCGATGTGCCTGCGGTTCTGGCCGGGGTGGTCCTGCCTCAAGCCGGTGGTGGAGGAAGAGCGTTACGGCAAGGTGCAGGCGGCGCGGTTTCGGCGGATGTCGCCCCCGCCGACCTGGAGCAAGGCCACGTATGCGAGCGGGAAAGAGTCTGGCGGCGCTCTGTTCGACCTGCATATCCACGACACGGATTTCGCGCAGTTCCTCTTTGGTCGGCCGGCGAGCGTGTTCTCGACGGGCGTGATGCGCGCGGGGGATTCGATTGATCACGTGGTCACCCAGTATAATTACGCGGGCGGCCCGGCGGTGTATGCGGAAGGCAGTTGGCTGCTGACGGGGAATTTCAACATGTCGTACACGGTGCTGTGCGAACGGGCGACACTGGACTACGATCTGGCGCGCGGCGCGGAGGCTTTAGTGGTGAGCGCGCAAGGCAAAGGGCGGCGAGTCGTTGAGCTTGGCGGGTCGGACGGTTACAGCGGTGAAATCCGGTATATGCTGGAGGCGATCCAAAGCGGCAAGGCACCGAAAGTGGTGACGGCTCAGGACGGGTTGAGCGCGGTGGAGATTTGCGAGGCGGAGGCGAGATCGGTGAGGACCGGGCGGGTGGTGGCGGTCGGTGACAGGTGATTGGTGACCGGTGATTAGTGATTAGTGACGGGCGGGGGCAGGCCCGATGAACGTGGAATGCAGGCCGACCGCGCAAAATCATTGCTTCCCTCACACGGATGCAGTGGGTAGGCTGGTTGCTCAGATGCAATTCAACTACGGATACCTTGTTATGAAGCTTGTAAACTCTGTTCTGACCACGACTGTTCTGAGCTTCGCGGTCATCGGCGCGCTGCAGTTGGCCGGTGAACCGGCCTGCTTCGCGCAACCTGATCCGAACTGGATCGATCACGACCGCAACCGGCCACAACCGCCGCTGGTGACGCCGGCGACCGCCAGCACGCAGGAGCAACCCGGCAAGCCTCCGTCCGATGCCACCGTGCTGTTCGACGGCAAGGACATCTCACAGTGGTCGAGCATGGACGGCAGCCCGACCAAATGGATTACGCGGGATGGCTACATGGAATGCGTGAGAGGCAGCGGCTACATCCGCACCTTGCAGAATTTCGGGGATTGCCAGCTTCATGTCGAGTGGGCGGCGCCGGTGCCGGGCCGGGGCGAGGGCCAGGGGCGCGGCAACAGCGGCGTCTTCTTCGGCCTGGACCGCTATGAACTCCAGGTGCTGGATTCGTTTGAAAACAAGACCTACGCGGACGGGGCGGCGGGCGCCATCTATGGCCAATACCCGCCGCTGGTCAACGTCAGCCTTCCGCCCGGCCAATGGCAGACGTACGACATCGTCTATACCGCGCCGCGGTTCGACGCGGAAGGCAAGCTGCTTTCCCCCGCCCGCGAGACGGTGTTCCAGAACGGGGTGCTGATCCAGAACAACGTCCAGCTTACCGGGCCGACCAGTTGGCTGGAACGGGCGCCCTATCAAGCGCACCCGGAGAAACAACCGATCTCGCTGCAAGACCACGGCAACCCGGTGCGCTTCCGCAACATTTGGGTCCGCGAGCTAGGCAAGCCGGGCAAGAGGGAGTTCACGCTGCCAACCGCTTTGCTGGACAGTTATGTCGGCAAGTATGACAACGTTGACATCTGGCGCGAGGGCGAGCAACTGGCGGCGAGGCTGGGCGGGGTGAAGTTCGTCCTGTTTGCCGAATCCCCGACGAAGTTCTTCGCGAAGACGACCGACGTGCAAATTGAGTTTCCCGGCGGCGGCCAGGGCAAGCCGGACCGGCTGATCTGGTCGGCCGGCGAAGGCGCCAACGAGGCGAAGCGAAACAAGTAGGGGGTTGCGAGGCGGGGGGGCGGGTGTGTTAAGGTGAGGGGCGTAGTGTGGAGGTTGGCAATGACATCCGTGTCCGGGGCGCAGGCTTGGGTGAGCAAGGGTCCGGGCCGGGCAACCGGCAAGCGAAGCCAGATGATACCATGAAAAGACTGATGAAGAAGCTGAGGGAGTGAAGGCAGTTGAAGGGCAAGAGGTATCATGTGCCCTTGGAAGGTGCGCGGGTGTTTATCCGGGTGTGGCAGCAGGTGAATGACTTGCCGGCAGGCAACAAAGTGGCAGCAACAAAGTGGCAGTTGACGAATCGAGGGCGATTGCCCAATATGCGCCGCGGTTAAAATTAAGGTTCCAAAACACACGAATACGAATATGCCTCCCAAGACTGCTGAAAAGACTGTTGAGAAACCGGTGGCGGCCGATCCGAAAGCGGCGGAAGCCGCCAAGGTGTCCGCGACGCGCCAGCGGGATCTGGATGCCGCGATTTCCTCGATTACCAAGGCCTACGGCGACGGGAGCATCATGCGCCTGGGCGACGCGCGCGCTCTCAGGCAAATCGAGGTCATTCCCACCGGCTCGCTGGCAATGGACCTGGCACTGGGCGTCGGCGGCATCCCGCGGGGCCGCGTGGTCGAGATTTTCGGCCCGGAATCCTCCGGCAAAACCACGTTGATGCTGCACGTGATCGCCAACGCGCAAAAGGCGGGCGGGCTGGCCGCGTTCATTGACGCCGAACACGCGCTGGACCCAGGCTACGCCAAAAAGCTGGGGGTGAACCTGGAGGATTTGCTGGTGTCGCAGCCGGATAGCGGGGAGGAAGCGCTGTCGATTTGCGAGACGCTGGCCCGGTCGAACGCGCTGGATGTGATCGTCATTGACTCGGTGGCGGCGCTGGTGCCCAAGGCGGAACTGGAGGGGGAGATGGGGATGGCGACGATGGGGATGCAGGCGCGGCTGATGAGCCAAGCGCTGCGGAAGCTCACGGCCATTCTCGCCAAGGCCAAGACCACTTGCGTCTTCACCAACCAGATGCGCGAGAAGGTGGGGGTGATGTTTGGCAACCCGGAAACCACGCCGGGCGGCAAGGCCTTGAAGTTTTATGCGAGCGTCCGCATTGACATCCGGCGCAAGGACACGCTCAAGGACGCCGCCGGCAATGCGGTGGGCAATCACGTGAAGGTGAAGATTGTGAAGAACAAGGTCGCGCCGCCCTTTGGCGAGGCCGAGTTCGACATCATCTACAATCATGGCATCAACAAAGAAGGCAGCATCCTGGACGTGGGCATCGAAAGCGGCGCGGTGGAGAAGAAAGGGGCCTGGCTGCAGTTCGAGGGCGAACTGATCGGCCAAGGCAAGGAGGCCGCGCAGAAGGCCCTGGCGGAAGCGCCGGAGCTGGCACAGAAGATCGTCAACGCGATCATGGCCCGGCGGAATGCGGCAGCTCCCGCGTAGCTCGGCGCGCTGAGGACAGACGCGCCCTACGACTTGGCGCAATTATTTGCTTGCCAATACTGGACTTAGGGGTTAATGACGGGTTGTTATTTGCAGCGGTCCAAATGTTTGCATGGTTCAGACAAAAACTGCATGAATAAGAGTCAACCCACGAGGGTGTCTTGAGTCGCCCTTTTTCCTCGCGCAATTCTTCTCCTTCCGGTCCGTTCGTCAGGGTTAATGGGAAAATCCGCGCCCGCGAGGTGCGGGTGGTGGGGACCGAAGGCAAACAGCTTGGGATTCTAACGCTCGGGGATGCCCTCGCCCTGGCGCGCGCCAACGGCACGGACCTGGTCGAAATCGCCCCCAATGCCGCGCCCCCCGTTTGCCGGATAGTGGATTACGGCAAGTTCCGCTACGAACTGGCCAAGCGCGAGAAGGAATCGAGGAAGCACCAGCACGCGACCAAGGTCAAGGAGGTTCAGCTTAGCCCGAAGATCGATCCGCATGACCTCAGTGTGAAACTGGGGCACGCCATCGGGTTTCTGTGCGAGGATATGAAGGTGAAGGTCACGCTGAAGTTCCGCGGCCGGGAAATGGCGCACAGGGAGTTCGGCTTTGAGGTGGTCCAGAAGTTCCTGACCGACATTGCCGCTTACGGGCACCCGGACTTTGAGCCCAAGCTGATCGGGCGCGGAATCAACGTGATGATTAGCCCGCTGCCACGCGACCAGAGGGCCAAAGCCGCACGCCAGACCGGGAGCGGAGAAGGGCCCCTCTCCCCGCCGCGGGTCGAAGACAATCGTCCGGGCATTCCTGTAACGGTCGAGCGAACCCCCAGGCCGCAGCCTAAGGAGCCCAAGCCCAGCGGTTTTATCAATAACCCGTTCGCCGAACTCGAAATCAACCGCTAGCCGGGAAACTTCCCAGCGTGCAGCCGCCGACGGCAGTCGGCGCTGATTCTCAGTCCCGAATGATGGCGCCGACTGCCCGCCGCCGGGAATGAGACTCCGGTTCAGAGCGAGGGCTTGGGTTCTCCTTCCTGCCCGCTCGGATGCTGCTTGCCCTTTTGGCGCCTGAGGGGCTATAAGGGGCAATAGAATGTAAAGAACGAAGAAAGGCTTTGTTATGTCACACACCAGCCGGCAGTCCGCCAACACCAGCAATGTGCTTTCGGTGATCATGGGCGGCGGGCAGGGCACGCGCCTGTTCCCGCTGACCAAGGAGCGTTCCAAGCCAGCGGTGCCGTTGGCCGGCAAGTATCGCCTGGTTGATATCCCGATCTCCAACTGCATCAACTCCGGTCTGCGGCGCATTTACCTGCTGACCCAGTTCAACTCCGCCTCCCTGCACCGGCACATCTCGCAATCGTACAAGTTCGACCACTTCACCGGCGGGTTTGTCGAAATCCTCGCCGCCGAGCCCGCACGCCTGGACGCCGACACGTCGTGGTATCAGGGCACGGCGGATGCCGTCCGCAAGAACATGATTCACTTCATGAACCACGAGTGGGACTACCTGCTCATCCTCAGCGGGGACGCGCTATACCGGATGGACTTTCGCCGCATTATCAACCAGCACGCGGAAACGGGCGCTGACATCACGGTGGCGACCATCCCGGTCGAACGACGCGAGATGCAGGCGTCGGGCATCATGCAGATTGATGCCGAGCGCCGTATTACGCGTTTCGTGGAGAAGCCCAAGGAGCCCGCGCTTCAGGACTCGCTTAAGCTCCCGCGCGAATGGTATGCCCCGCTGGGTATCAAGGGGGAGGGCGAACTGTTCCTGGCCTCGATGGGCATTTATGTCTTCAACCGCGACATCATCCGCCGTCTGCTGGAGAACACCCTGACCGACTTCGGCAAGCATGTGATTCCGAATGCCATCCAGAACCTGCGCGTGTTCTCGTTTGTGTTCCAGGGCTATTGGGAAGACATCGGGACGATCCGCGCCTTCTTCGAGGCCAACCTGGACGTCACGAACGAATTGCCGCGCTTCAACTTCTTTGACATGGCCGCGCCGATCTTCAGCCGGCCGCGCTTTCTGCCCGGCTCGAAAATCAACGGCGCCCAAATCGATCACGCCGTGATTTCGGATGGCTGCATTCTCAACCGCGCCGTCATCACCCACAGCATCATCGGCCTGCGCACCATTGTCGGCAGCGGCACGGTGTTGAACCGGGTGATTCTTCTCGGCAGCGATTACTATGAATCGCTGGAGTCAATCGTGGAGCACCAGAAAGCCGGCAAACCGGCCATCGGTGTCGGCACCAACTGCCGCATCGAAAACACCATTGTGGACAAGAACGCGCGGATCGGCAACAACGTGGTCATCTCGCCCGCGGGCAAGCCCGACAAGGCGGACCATCCGAATTACTACATCCGCGACGGTATCGTTGTTATCCCCAAGAACGGGGTGATCCCGCACGGAATGGTGATCTAGCTCCGGGTCAGGCGGCTTCCAATTCCGGTTTGGCGCCCTCCAGGCCCCACCGCAGTTGAGCGGCATTTACATTCACCGCCTCGGCTGGTAAAACCTTGGTGTGCTTAATGAATCTGCCATTTGGAAATCCCTGAACACGCCGGGTCGGCTGATTCTGATCGCCGGGCCGTGTGTGATCGAGAACGAGAGCCTCTGCCTGCAGGTGGCATCGGCCCTGAAGAGAATCTGCGACCGGCTGGGCGTTTTCTACGTATTTAAGGCCAGCTTCGACAAAGCGAATCGCACCTCGGCCAAATCGTTCCGCGGCCCCGGACTCGAACAGGGGCTGGCGGCGCTGGCCAGAGTTCGGGCTCGGGTTGGCGTCCCCATCCTCACTGACGTCCATACGGAAGCCCAAGCCGCCATGGCTGCCCAAGTGGCGGACATTTTGCAAATCCCAGCCTTCCTTTGCCGCCAAACCGACCTGATTGCCGCCGCCGTCCGCACCGGCAGGATCGTGAACCTGAAAAAGGGGCAGTTTCTCTCACCGGAGGAAATGGGGCAGGTGATTGGCAAGGCAAAAACCGCCGGCGGCAGAAAGCTGCTGCTGACCGAGCGCGGCACGACATTCGGCTACCACAACCTGGTTGCGGATATGCGCTCGATCCCAATCATGCGCCGGTTTGGCTTTCCGGTGATCTTCGATGCGACCCACTCCGTCCAGCTTCCCGGCGGCGGCGGCGACCGCTCGGGCGGCCAGCGCGAATTCGCCCCGGTGCTCGCCCGGTGCGCGCTGGCGGCGGGGGCTAGTGGCATTTTCCTCGAAACCCACCCCCACCCGGAACGAGCCTTGAGCGACGGGCCGAACATGATCCCCCTGGCAGGGATGAACGCCTTGCTGAAAAGCCTGCTAAAGGTTTATTCCGCTGTTCAGTAAAATGCCTCGCGCTGAAGTCGAGAGTCGAAAGTCGAGAGTCGAGGGCCGGAGGCCTGCTCGTGGCCGCTCTGCCCGCGGCTCCCGGCGCGCAACCCTTGAGGCAGCGCTCAAGCGCATCCGATTGCTCCTGTGCGATGTGGACGGTGTCCTGACCGACGCGTCCGTGTTCATCAGCGGAGAGGAGGAGATAAAGCAATTCAACATCCGGGACGGCCTGGGCCTGGTGACGTTGCGGCGCCTGGGCGTCAAGGTGGGCTGGATCTCCAGCCGGCCCTCGGCCGCTACCGAGCGGCGGGCCAGGGAACTCAAAATAGATTTCCTTCGGCAGGAAAAGGGCAGTAAAGTCTGTGCCGTGGAAAGTCTTCTCGCGCAAACTGGCTTCGGTTGGGACGAGGTCTGCTATGTGGGCGATGACATTGTCGATCTGGGTGTCCTGAAACGCGCGGGGGTGGCCGTGGCGGTCGCCAACGGCGTGGCCGAAACGCAGGCCGCCGCCGATTACGTCACCCGGGCGGGCGGCGGGCATGGGGCGGTGCGAGAGGTTGTGGAACTGATTTTGAAGGCGCAAGACAAGTGGTCGCGCCTCGTGGCGGAACACGCAGCCTGAGCCAAGTAATGAACCGGAGAAATCATCGTTATGTCCGCGTCGCGCTGGTGGTGCTCGCGCTGGGCCTGGCGATGCTCCCCTGGCCCGGGCGCGCGCAACCCATTGTGGGAGGGCAACGGTTCAAGTTCTCCGAGTATTATGACCCGCCGCATGAAACCCAAATGAAATCATTGCTGGAAGGCGCCCAAGCCCAACGTGAGCCAGACGGGCGGGTTCTGGTCACCGAAGCCAAATGGCGGACCTTCCGCGTGAGCGGCGAGGGCGAACTGGCCGCGGAAGCTCCCCAATGCTTCTATGATCAGGGCCAAAGGACGGTTAGTTCCTCCGGGCCGCTGCACGTGGAAACCGCCGATGGGAAATTCTCGATCGACGGAGAGGGGTTCCTGTGGCGGCAGACCAATTCCGTTCTCCTGGTCTCGAATCGCGTCCATACGATAGTCCATCCTGAGTTGCTCGGCCCGCCATCCGCCACCCCCCTTACGAATGCGCCCGCAGAGGCGACGCCGGGCATCGATATCTTCTCGGATCGGTTCGAATACGCGCAGCTTTCCGGCTTGGGCGTTTACCAGGGGAACGTGCGCGTGGCGGGGACGAATCTGAGCGCCACTGCAAGCCGGCTGACCATTGTATTACCGGTGGCTGAGCACCGGATGCAAACCCTCACGGCCGAGCAAAATGTGATCATCGACTACGAAAAGATCCACGCGACGGGCGAGCGGGCGTTCTACTCGGCGGACACGGACCTGATTCAGTTGAGCGGCCTGCCTAGGCCGACCTGGCGGATCGAGGACAAAGACGGGAGCGGGGACGAGCTTGTGTTCGACCGGACCAACCGGGTTTTTCGTGCCAGCGGCCACGCCCGGCTGAAAATGCCCGCCCAGAGCATGGGAGCCTCCGGCCTCTTCTCACAGCCCGAGTCCGCCTCCGCGGCTTCGCTCCCGCCGACCAATCAATTTGTCGATATCCTGTGCGACCATTACGAGCTGCGGACCAACCTGGCGGTCTTTCACGACCAGGTGCGCGTCAGCGAACGCCTCGGCGATCAACTGCAAGGAGAGATGAGTTGTAGCCTGATGACGCTCACTTTCTCCGGCACCAATGAGTTGCAGAAAATGGTGGCCGAGCGCCAGGTCGTCATCGCACGGGTGGACAGCCAATTCACGGCGGACACGGCGGAGTACACTGGCACCAACGGTGTGCTGGAATTGACGGGGAACCCCGCCTGGCGGGCCGGTCCACGCGAAGGGAAGGGCGATCGGGTGCGGGCCAATCTCGCGCGCGAGGAAATGCTCGTGCGCGGAAACGCCTTCATGAGATTGCCGGCCGCCGAACTGGGCCAATCCGCGGTCACCGCGTTGGGCACGCCTGGACCCGGCGGAGCAAAGGGGACGACGAATGAGTTCACGGAGATCTTCTCCGAAGAGTATCTCCTGACGCCGGCTGCGGCCCTGTTCCGGGGCCGCGTGCGGATCGAGCATCCGCAGATGAAGGAGACCTGCGAAGAGCTGACGATGCTCACGCCGCCCGAGCTTGGGAAGGACGGCCGCATGATCATCGCCGAACCGGCGGTCGTCTTCGACGTCGTGGATGACCAGGGCCGCAACTTTCATGGCACGGGCGAGAAGACAGTTTACACTCGCCGCCTGACCACCACCGTAACCAATGACATCCTGGACCTGACCGGAAATCCGGCAGTTCTGGAAGCGACCAATTTCGTGGGCCGGAACAAGGTCTTCACCCTGGACCTCACGAGCCACAAGCTTATGGCCCCGGGAAAGTATAACATTCGGGGCACGCTGCCCGCCGCCAGCACGAACATGTTTCAGCCGCCGAAGAAACGGACCAGCAAGTTAACATAACGCCTGCTTTGAAAACGACTCCGCCAGACCCGCCCGCCCCCGAGACCAACGGCAAGCTGCTGGCCACGGAGAAGCTGGTGAAAGAATATCGCCAGCGCCGCGTGGTCAATGGTGTTTCCATCACGGTGGAAGCCGGAGAGATTGTCGGCCTGCTCGGCCCCAACGGCGCCGGCAAGACCACCACCTTCAACATGGTCGTCGGCGTCATCAAACCGGACGACGGCGTGGTGAGGTTCCAGGCGCGCGACATCACCCGCCTGCCGATGCATAAGCGCGCCCGCCTCGGCATGGGCTACCTGACGCAGGAACCCTCCATCTTTCGCAAGCTGACCGTCGAGCAGAACATTCTTGCCATCCTGGAAACCTGCCGGCTCAGCCGGGCGGAGCGCGCCGTGCGGTTGAAGTATTTGCTGGACGAGCTGGATATGACCGGGCTGGCGAAAAGCATGGCCTACACGCTGAGCGGCGGCGAAAAGCGGCGCCTGGAGATCACCCGCGCCCTGGTGACCAGCCCGAAGCTGCTGCTGCTCGACGAGCCCTTCAGCGGCATCGATCCCATCGCCGTCTATGAAGTCCAAAAGATCGTCCGCCGCCTCAAAGAGCGCGGCCTGGGGATCTTGATCACCGACCATAACGTGCGCGAGACGTTGAAGCTGGTGGACCGGGCCTACTTGATCCACAAGGGCGAAGTCGTTTATGAAGGCGTCGCCGAGCAACTGGTCAACGACCCTAAAGCGCGCGAAATCTATTTAGGCCCCGAATTCAATCTATGAAGCGGCCTACCGGGAAATGGAGTGTTGGAGTGATGGAGTATGGGAGTACTGCCAAAAACGTTTGCCTCCGAGCAAGGGGCTCGCGCCACTCCGTCCCGTTACCTCCTCACTCCATTATTCCATCACCCCATCACTCCACCACTCCATTACCCCACTTCCCGCCATGCAACGTGACACCATAACCGTCGAGCGGTTCTACACCGAACACGCCAGCGCCCTGGAGCTCAACCTGGTCGCCGGAGCGACCGGGCTCAAGCGGATCATTCGCGAGCCCACGGTCAATCGCCCGGGCCTGGTCCTGTCCGGGTTCACGCGTTACTTCGCCAACAAACGCTTGCAGGTCATCGGCAATGCCGAAGCGTTCTTTCTGAAATCCCTCTCCCCCGAGGAGCAGGCCAAACGGTACGAAATCTTCTTCTCCTACAAAGTGCCCGGCGTCGTCTTTTCCCGCAACCTGCATCCGAACAAGCTGTTCATGAAAGCCGCGGAGGAGGCCCGGGTGCCGATCTTCCGCTGCCCGATGGTGACGATGAAGTTCATCAACCTGGCCACGCTGGCGCTGGAGATGATGTTCGCCCCGCGCGGGACCGAGATGGGCAGCATGGTCGATATCCTCGGTGTGGGCGTGATCATCCGCGGCGAAAGCGGCATCGGCAAAAGCGAAAGTGTCCTGGCGCTCATCGAACGGGGTTACAGCCTCGTCGCCGACGACATTACCAAAGTCACCCTGGTGGACGGCCGGGAAGTGGTGGGCACCAGCGCCGAAGTCACGCGCGATCACATGGAAGTGCGCGGCATCGGCATCATCAACGTCGCCGCCATGTTCGGCGTCAAGAGCATCCGGCACGAAAAGCGGGTGGACCTGGTCATTACCTTGAGGTCGTGGAATGAAGTGGCAGACGTGGACCGCCTCGGTCTGGAGCAGGAATTCGTCAAAGTCCTCGGCATCGACGTGCCGCACATTACCATTCCCGTGCGGCCCGGCCGCGACCTGGCGCGGTTGATCGAAGTGGCCGCCTTTCAGGCCAAGCTCAAGTCCGCCGGCTATAATCCGGCCAAGGAGCTCAATGACCGGCTCATTTCCCGGATGGCGGCGGCGGCCAAACTTTAGAATTCAGTAGCGCAGTCGCTCGTCTTCGGGTAACTATAATCGCAAGACCGAATGAGCGCGAAAGCAATAGCCGACGGCGGTTCCGTAATGACCAAAGATTTTCATGTGTCGAACAAGCTGGGCATTCATGCCCGGCCCGCGGCCATGTTTGTCAAAACCGCCAACCGTTTTAGCTGCGACATATTCGTGGAGAAGGACGGCGAGAAGGTTAACGGCAAGAGCATCATGGGCCTGATGATGCTGGCTGCCGGCCCCGGCAGCAAAGTCACCGTCCATGCCAGCGGCCATGATGCCTCCCAGGCGCTGGCCGAACTGGAAACCCTCATCAACCGTAAGTTCGACGAAGAGTGAGCCTATGGGTTGCCTGGTTGCATCGTTACATGGTTGCAAGGCCCAGTCCCGGGCAACGATGCAACGAGGCAATCATGTAACCAGGCAACTTTGTAACCTGGCAACATCATAACCGCCCTATGGCTGCAGTCGAAATTGACGTAAAGTATGTCGCCCACCTCGCCCGCCTGTCCCTCTCGCCCGAGGAGGAGCGGAAAATCGGCGAGCAATTGGGCAACATCCTCGGCTACATCGAGAAGCTGAAGGAAGTCGATGTCAGCGGAGTCGAACCGACGGCCCACGCCTTTCCGCTAGTCAACGTGACCCGGCTGGATGAGGTTCGCCCGTCGATCAGCCACGAAGACGCCCTCCGCAACGCGCCGGCCCAAGCCAACGGCCTGTTTATCGTCCCGAAGATCGTCGAATAAGATACAGAGGCCCAGGTTAGCTATCCGCTCCGGAAAGGCGGCGAGGTTTTCGGGGGGGAGCATTTCCTGCCCTTCCCCGTCTAACCGCTTATGAAAAGATGGACCATTGTGGCGGCTTGGCTCGGTTTGTTTTGGGCAGTTGCGCCGGCGTTGGGGGCCGGCCTCATCATTGTGGAGGACGCGCATTGGCAGCCAGGGCCAATGCCACCCCCTTTCGTCCCGCCGCGACCGCCGCGCGCTTTCCCCCCGCCCCGCCCCTACCGCTTCGCCCCGCTGGACGTGAACTACGTCAAGGTCAACACGCGCATTACCGAGCAGGTGGCCGTCACGGCCGTGGACCAGGAATTCTACAACCCGAATTCAGCGAGGCTTGAAGGCACCTTCGTGTTTCCCGTCCCCAGGGGCGCGCACATTGACAAGTTCACGATGGAAATCGACGGCAAACAGGTCGAAGCCGAGCTGCTCCCCGCCGACAAGGCACGGCGGATTTATGAGGACATCGTCCGCAAGCTCAAAGACCCGGCGCTGCTCGAATATGCGGGGCGCGACGTGTTCAAGGTCCGCATCTTCCCCATCGAGCCGAACAGCAAGAAACGCATCACCCTCTCCTACACCGAACTCCTCAAGGCGGATGACGGCCTCGTCAGCTATGTGCTGCCGCTCAACACGGAGAAATTCTCCGCGAAGCCCATCCGGAACGTCAGCGTGAAGGTCGAGCTGGAAAGCCAGCGTCCGCTCAAGTCGATCTACTCGCCCAGCCACGCGGTCGAGGTGAAACGGCACAACCCGACCCGGGCGACCGCCAGCTATGAGGCGACCGAGGTTCAGCCGGACACGGACTTCGCGCTCTATTTCGCGCCGGAGAAGGACGAGATCGGCGTCAACCTGCTGACTCACCGCCAGAGCGACGAGGACGGCTATTTTCTGCTGCTCGCTTCGCCGGGTGTGGACGTGAAAGAACAGCAGGTCGTGATGAAGGACATCGCGTTCGTGCTGGACACTTCCGGCTCCATGGCCGGCAAGAAACTGGAGCAGGCCAGGAAGGCGCTGCAGTTCTGCGTCGAAAACCTGAATGACGGCGACCGCTTCGAGATTATCCGGTTCTCCACCGAGGTCGAGCCGCTCTTCAACCAGCTCGTCAAGGCCACCGAACAGAACCGCTCCAAGGCCAACGACTTCGTCAGGAACCTCAAACCTATTGGCGCCACGGCGATTGACGACGCGCTGCGCACGGCGCTGGCGTTGCGGCCAGGCCAGGGCGACCGCCCCTTCGCGGTGATTTTCCTCACGGATGGCCAGCCGACCATCGGCACCACCGATGAAGACCAAATCGTCGCGAACGTGAAAAAGGAGAGCGACGGCCACACGCGCGTCTTCTGCTTCGGCATCGGCACGGATGTCAACACGCATTTGCTGGACCGGATCACCGAGGACACCCGCGCCGTCAGCCAGTACGTCCTGCCCGAAGAGGACCTGGAAGTAAAGGTCTCGAGCTTCTTCTCGAAGATCAAAGAGCCGGTCCTCGCGAATCCCACTTTGAAGTTCACCGGCGGCATTCGCGCGACCAGGCTCTATCCCTCGCCGCTGCCCGACCTGTTCAAAGGCGAGCAACTGGTATTGGTCGGGCGCTACTCCGGCCAGGGCGAGGCGGCGGTCATCGTCGAAGGGACCGTGAACGGCGCGGCCAGGAAGTTTGCCTGCGAAGTGAAATTCCCGGAGGAAGCTTCCGAAAACGAATTCATCCCGCGTCTGTGGGCCACCCGGCGCGTGGGCTGCCTGCTGGACGAAATCCGGCTGCACGGCGAAAACTCCGAGCTGCGCGACGAAGTGACCGAACTGGCGCGCCAGTACAGCATCGTAACGCCTTACACCGCTTACCTGATCCTCGAAGACGAAACCCAGCGCAATGTGCCGATGGCCCTGCGCTCGCTGCAAGAATTTGGCGGCGACGGCGGCGCGCGCATAGAAGCGAAGAAGGCCTGGAGCGACTTCAAAGATGTGCGTGACGGCGAGAGGGCCGTGGCGGGCGCGCGGTACGACTCGGTCTTCAAAGGAGCGGTTGCCGCGGCGCCCACGGCGGCCAATGGCGTTCTCGAATCGCGGCGGGCGCTGGGGCTTTCCACCGTCGCAGGCGCCACGCCCGAAGCTTCACCGGCTGACCGCATCAAAGAGCGGCTGGTTCAGTATTCGCAGCAGGCGCAGTTCGTCGCCGGCAAGAGCTTCTTCCAGAACGACCAGCAATGGATTGACTCCGCCGTCCAGAAGCATCCGAACGCCCAACACGTGCGCATCCACTTCGGCTCGGCGGAATACTTCGCCTTGGTCGCGCAGAAGCCCAACGCGCTGCCCTGGCTGGCGCTGGGGCAAAACGTGCAGTTCGTTTTGGATCACACGGTCTATGACATTTACGAGTAAGTTGGAACTAATCCGGATACACGAACTCGACCGGTGTGTGGAGCTCGGGATGCAGGCTTTGTTTGACCGGGCAGGCTTTGGCGGCAGCTTCCAATTTGGCACGATCGGCAGCGGATAACGGTTTGCCTCGGGGGAAGACCAACCGGGTCTTGAGCGCGCCAATGCGACGGACCGGCGCAGCGGCCATCTCCTTGATGACCTGGACCTGGAGGCCGTCGAGGTTCAAGTTGTTCCGCTCTGCCACCAGTCCCATGATCGTCGCCATGCAGGCGCCCAGCGCCGTCGCCACCAGGTCCGTAGGCGAAAAGGCAGCGCCCTTGCCGCCATTATCCACCGGTGCGTCGGTGGTTAAGGTTTGCCTGGACGGTCCATGTATGGCGGTGCAGTGAAGCCCGCCTTCGTAAGTGAGGTTGATTTCAACGGCCATAATAAGCTAAAGGATCAAGTTTGCGCCGCACTATAGGGCCGTGGGCGCCCTTTTCAAAGCCCGCATTTGGCGTCTGCCCTCCCCACCTTCCGGCGCGCCGGCGGAACCTCGACGGGAGGCTCGACAATTCTCCCCCGCCGCGCAACACTGCCCGACCGATGGCCACTAACGCCGATGCTCCGCTCGACCTGCTCTGGAAGGAATACAGCCTGGGCTTCCGCGACTTCGACGATTTGACGCTCGCGCGCTGGCTGGCCCAAACGCTCGGCCAGCTTGCGGGCAAAACCTGGCGGCTCTCGCATCCGCTGCTCGGCGCCCACCGCCTGGCCGCGCAGTTGGCCCACGAGCGCCAGATCTGGCTCCAGCGCCTGGTCACGCCCCCGCCCGCCTATTCCGAATCGCCTTGCTGCCGCGCGCCGATGCTGCCGCTGCTCACGCGGGACGTGCATGAGGCCGGGTTGATTTGCCAGCATTGCAGCGAAACGCTCGTCCCATTCGACGATCTCCCCGCGACCCTGCAAGCCGGCTTCGCGGCCTGGGCGGCCGAGTATGGCCCTGTCCATGCCGTCGCCCACTGGGACGACCGCCAGCGCAAAGCCGCCGGGGACTACGACCACGCCTACGAAAACGCCGCTGAAGAAGCCGAGCGACTGCTCGCCCAAGCCGGTCGCCAGCTTGCGCCCCAGTTGCTCGAGTTCTATGCCGCTGTGGTCTGGGAAGACCAGGACGAGTGCCTCGAAGTGCGGCCCGAGGACGTGCAACTCTGACTCCTCGTCTTAACCTTTACTCACTGGCGCGCCCCGTGAAGCCCGCCAGCAACACTACGATCGTGTCCAGGTCGCCGCGCGCGGGGCGGCTTTCGTAGTAGCGATTGACCATCAGGGAGAAGACCAGAGGCTCCCCGGCAGCCGTGGTGACATAGCCTGAAATCGTGTTCGCCCAGCGGAGGGTCCCGGTCTTGGCGCGCGCGTTCCCGGCGGCCGGGGTGCCGGTCATCCGGCTCTTGAGCGTGCCGTCCACCCCCGCAATCGGCAGCGCCTCGAGATAGGCTTGAGCGCATTTGTGCCGGTGCATGAACTCGAGCAAGGTCACTGTCGCGTTGGGCGTCGTCAGATTGTCCCGTGAAAGGCCGGAGCCTTCCTTGAATATCACCTCGCCCCGCTTGACGCCGGCCTCGGTCAGGAATTTGTTCAGCTCGCGAATCCCGAGGTCTTCCGAAGTCTCGTCGGCGGGCGTGTCGGCCGTCCGCGCCTGCTCGCCGACCTGCGCCAGCAACAAGTCGGCGTAGAGGTTTTGCGAGGGCTTCTCCACTGCGCGCGCCAGGTCTCGCACCGGCAGCGATGCCACCGAGCCCAACTCGACCAACTGGTCGCGGTCGAGGGGCTGCGCCTCCCGGTCAAGCCAATTCATGGTCCGCAGCTTGCCGGTGACTTTGATTCCCTGGCGCGCCAGCGCCTGTTTGAACCATGAGACAAACAGACCCGCCGGATTGTGCAGGGTGACCTCATTAGTGTAGCCGGCGTCGTCAATCGGCATTTGGCCGGAGACGTAAATCAGGTTTTGGCCGAGCGGATGGTAGAGATGAATCTTGCGCGTCGCGCCCTTTTCCACCGTCTCGGTCCGGTTGCTGAACGTGAGCCAGGCGGTGGCGGGCTGCAGCGCCAGTTGGCACGGCGCGCCCGCGCGCGGCCCGGGCTTGACCGTGGCTTGCACCGTGTTGTCATTGATGGTGAGGGCCGAAATCTCCGCGCCGTAGTAATACTCCAGATCATCCCACATCCAGCCCGACCCGAAGGGCGGGCCGTGGAAGTAGCTTTCGTCGCCCACCAGGTCGCCGGCGATTCGTTTCACCCCGGCGTTGGTCAGGGCGCAAACGAGCGGTTCGAGCGCCTGGTAAACATCGTTCCCGTGCAGGCGCGCGTTGATGGTCGGATCGCCCCGGCCATAGACAATCAAATCGCCTTTGAGCGTCCCCGCCCGGTTGGGTCTGGCTTGGGCGTAAAGGGAGGTTTTGATCCGGTAATCGGCCCCCAGCCGGTCCAGGGCCAGGGCGACGGTGTAGAGCTTGGAGTTCGAGGCTGGGCTGAACAGCTTCTGCGGATTCTGTTCAAACACGGTCTTGCCGCTATCGAGCGAGACGATCTTCACGCCCCACAGGGCGGCGGCGTACTTCGGCTGCCCGATGTGTTCGGCCAACTGTTGCCGCAGCTCGGCCAGCGTCGCCGGGGGCTTTTGCTGCTGGGCCAGAGTGCTGCCGACGTACAGGCCGGCCAGAGCGATCGGCAACCATAATGCTTTTCGGTGCGCGACCCTGCGCCAAAAAGAGACGCGCGCTTGGGAAACTTGGGTTTTCGGAGCCACGCCGCCAATCTAAAGGATCGTCTCCGATTGGGCAAGGAGCGATTGCCCCGGGCCGTGCCAAATCCGAAATCCGAAGTCCGAAGTCCGAATCCACAGCTACCACAGCGCAGTAGCAGCCCATCGGACTAACCCATTCTCGGATCGCAGGTCGGGCCGAAACTCCCGGGCCAGTAGGCGAGCTTATCCAATTGGAGCTGCCGTTGCGGTTCCCGTTGCCGTTCTTCAGCCGCTAAATGGACTTCTGCGGGTGTAGGCTGCCAAGGCCGGCGCTGATGAGGCCAGGGGCGACTTAAGGTAAATGACTCACCCAGTGGGCGTAGTGCCGCAGTTGGGCTGAGTCCGGTTCTGGTGAGCGTTTTTGGGAACTTGAACCTGGAGGGAGAGGGCAGGGTCAGGGTTTTGGTCGAGGATGGCGTCGGCATTAGGAGTGCTGATGTGGAGAGGGGAGGCACCAATGGGCGGTGCTGGCTTCGTTCGTGCAATCACCACTGGCCCTGGACCGCTGCATTCTCTTCCCCGGGAGAGAATGCCCCGATTGGGCGACACGCCCTCAGGATGGCCCCGCTCAACGCAGGGGCCAGTCGTCGTGGTCGGAAATCAGGGCAGGGAGTCGATTTGGGCCAGACCAATATCAATTTCGCTGCAACGGGGCGTCGAGACACTCACGGACGAATTGTGCCAGTTTGCCAATCGAGTAGGGCTTGGGGAGGAAGTTTCGCCCTTCCAGGAGGGAAGCATCCTTGCCCGCCATGCCGGGACCGTAGCCGCTGGTGTAAATCACCTTGAGGCGGGGAGATTGACGTGAGAGGCGTTCCGCCAGGTCGCTGCCCATGAGGCCGCCCGGCATGACCATGTCGGTCAGCAACAAGTCAACCGGGCGGGTGGCTTGTTCCCACACCTCGAGGGCATGGGGGCCGGAGGCAGCCGCCAGCACGGTATAACCCTGGATCTTGAGAACCTGAACCACCATTTCGCGCAAGGTGTCTTCATCTTCGGCCACGAGGATGGTTTCGCGACCGCTGCGCAGAGTGGTATCGGCCACCAGTTCCGTTTTCTCGGCCGCTTGCCGGCTGGCCGGAAAATAGATTCGAAAGGTGGTGCCTTGGTTGAGTTTGCTTTCCACCTCGAGCCAGCCCTGGTGCTGCCGGACAATACCGAAAACCGTGGACAAGCCTAAGCCGGTGCCCTTCCCGACAGCCTTGGTGGTAAAGAACGGCTCGAAGATCCGGCTCAGGACCTCCGTGTCCATCCCGGTGCCATTGTCGCGGAAAGTCAGGCAAATGTATTCCCCGTCCCGGCGCTCCGGGTCCATCGGAGTGGGCGCGCGGTGAATGGTCTCGAGCGAGGTGGTGATGGAAACCCGCCCGCCATTGGGCATGGCATCGCGGGCGTTGACCGCGAGGTTCATGGCGATTTGTTCCACCATGCTGCTGTCGGCGTGGATGGCGGGAATCGGGCTCTGGGGACGGAAGTCGATCTGCACGTGTTCGCCCACCAGCCTTTCGAGCATTTTAATGGCGTTGCGCAAGGTGTCGTTGAGGTCCAGATGCCGGAATTGCATCACCTGCTTGCGGCTGAACATCAGGAGTTGGCGGATGAGCGTGGCGGCACGGGCCGCCGCGCTGGTGATCTGCTCCACCGATTTCTTTTGGGGACTGCCGGAGTCCACTTTCTGTTGCAGCAGGCCGGCGTGCCCCTGGATGACCGTGAGGATGTTGTTGAAATCGTGGGCCACCCCGGCGGCCAGTTGACCGATGGCCTCCATCTTCTGGGCCTGGCGCAGTTGGCGCTCCAGCAAAGCCCGCTGGGAAATGTCCTGGGCCAGCAGCAGCACGTGGGGCTGTCCGCCCAGGGCGATCGGGGAGAGCGATACGTGGACCTCGATCAGCGCGCCGGTCTGGTTGCGGAGCTTGGCCTCCTGATCCCGCACCAACTGCTGCCGTGCCAAACCCTCATACCACAGATCGGACACCTCAGGTTTTTCCCACAAGAACAACTCGGCCGGGGTGCGGCCAATCATCTCCTCGCGTTTGTGCCCGCTGACCTGGGCGAGGCGTTGATTCACGTCCACAAAACGTTGATCGGGAAAGCTCAGGATGCCGCTGGGAAGGGGACTTTCGTGAAAGGCCTTGGAGAAGCGCTCTTCGGACAAGGCGAGTGATTCGTTGGCCTGCGCCAGTTCCGCCATTTGGAGACGGGCCTGGAAGTTGAGGAGCCACTTTTTGGTCAAGGCGTGGGCGAGTTGCTGCACTTCGATGTTGTCAAACGGCTTCTTGAGGACGAGCAGGCTGTCGGGTTGGCCGACTTTGGCCCGCATTTGCTCCCACGAATAATCCGCGTAGGCGGTGCAAACGACGACCTGGAGTTCGGGATCCACTTCCCAGATGCGCGCGATGGTTTCAACACCATCCCAACCGGGCGGCATCCGCACGTCCACGAAGGCCAGGGCATAAGGCCGATTCTCCGCCAGCGCCCGCTTCACCATCTCGAAACCCTCCTGGCCTTGGTAAGCGGAGTCCAACTCAAAACTCATCTCATCCGGCTCGTCTTCATCGAACAGGACCGCTTCCATTTCATTCGCCGCAGCCTCGTCCGAGTTGTCCGGACAGAGGATATTCCGGAAGTCAGCGTGGATGCTGGTGTTGTCGTCAACGATCAGGATGCGACGGTTGGGTTTAAGGTCGGTGCTTTTCATGTTTTGCCTTGTGTTACGAGGGGTTCTTCCTGCGGGGCGGCTACGGCCACCGGCAATTCGAGAGTAAACTCGGCCCCTTGGCCGGGGCCGCCGCTGTGGGCCGTGAGGGTGCCGCCCATTTCTTTGGCGGCGTTGGCACCGCTATGGAGGCCGAAACCGTGCCCGTCCTTCTTGGTGGTGAAACCGTGGTTGAAAATCCGGGTCAGGTTCTCCGGGGCAATCCCGACACCATTGTCGCAGACGGTGATCTTGACCCGCTCGGGAGACGCCATCCCCACGCGGATGACGAGTCGTTTGTCGTTCCCGCTCCGGGCGGCCATGGCATACTTGGCGTTGCGGAGAAGGTTGATGAGAATCTGCAACACCTTGTGCCGGTCCACACAGACTGCCGGCAGGTTTTCATCAAACTCCCGAATCAGTTCGATGTGGTGCCGGTCAAAGGCCGCGGCATTGAGCCGCAGGGCATCTTCGACCAATCCGGTTACGGCCAGAGTTTCATAGACGCCGGACACCTTGGCATAGCTTTGCTGCATGGCCACAATCTCCTTAATGTGTTCGATGTGCTGGCCGACTGTGGTCATTAGCGTGATCAATTTGGTCTGCTCGCCGGCCAACTGGTCGGCCACCGTGCCGAGATACGCGGGCAGGACTTTGCCTTTCGGGTCGGTGGTCAGGAATTCCACCAGGCGGCCGTTTTGCTCGCGCAGGAGGGCGGTGGCCTGGCGCAACTTATCCACCTTGGAGCGCCGCAGCCGGTCGGCCACCAGCGTGGCGGAAACACTGACGCTGTTGAGCACATTGCCGACATTGTGCAGCACGCCCGTGGCCACTTCGGCCATGCCCGCCTGGCGCGAGGTGGTCATCAACTGCCGGTTGAGCTTGTCCAGTTTCTCCGTGTCCAACTTGTGCCGGGTAATATCCTGGAAGATGCCCCGCATGGCGACGGGTTGGCCTTTCTCCACCAGCACCGTGCCGCTCTCCCGAATCCACACCGTCCGGCCATCGGCGGCCATCATCCGGTATTCGTACCTGTAGGGCTCGCGACCGGCCGCCAGGTCGTGGCCGGTCTGGATGGCCTTGGCGGCGTCTTGCGGCTCCAGTTTCTCCTCCCACAAGCCGGGCGTGTCCAGCCACGCCTGAGGTTCATAACCGAGAATGTCTTTGCTTTGGCGGCTGATAAAGGTGAACCGGGTTCTATCCGGCGTGCATTCCCAGACGATGCCATCAATCGAGTTAATCAACGCTTCCATTTTCTGTTGCGAGAAACTGAGCGCGGCATCCTGGCTCTGAATGCGGCTGAGCATCTCGTTGAAAGACTCCGTCAGCCGGCCCAGTTCGTCGCCCCGGCTGCTCACGACCGCCCGTACCGAGTAGTCCTTTTTCTCACCGACCACCTGGGCGGTCCGCGCCAACTGGAGAATGGGACCCGTAATCCGGCGTCCCAGCCGGCTGGAAAGGAACGCCGCCAGAATGAAGGACACAATCACGATGCCCACCACGACCAGCCCGTAAAAGCGGAGCAGTGCCAGAAAGGTTCGCTGGTAGTCCGACCGCAGGTAAAGCGTGCCCACCTGTTCCCCCTTCCACGTGACCGGCTGGGTGACCAACAGGTGTCCGCCGGTGAAACGGTATCCTCGCGGGGGCGGAAACTGCGACAGCGTTTTGGCATCCTCCGGCTTGCCGAAGTGAGCGAACAAGGAGCCGTCCGGCAAAGCCAGGCAGGCCGCCAGCACGGTGGGTTTGGCCTGGAGGGAACGCACCACCTCAGTCGCGGCTTCCTCATCCTTGAAACTCATTGCGGCGGTGCTGTTGTTGGCGATGACGGCCGCCAGCGTGGCGGTGTCGCGCTGGAAGTTGGAGCGGAAGTTCAGGACCTGGAAGGTGAAGAGCGCAACGATGGCCACGCAGAGGACCGCCCCGCAGATGAGCAGGGTCATCACGAGCATCTTCTGTTGCAGGGGGAGGTCGCGGGATGGCTTCATGGTTCCAGGGGTTGCTTGCGCGCGCTATGACTTGCCACTCATTCTCCAGGGCGCGTTGGAGGCTGAAGTTGTCCAACGCGTGTTCAGCAGTTCACGGCAGCCCAACTCGCTGAATACGACGATCAGCGCCGTTTCCTGTCCCGGAATCGGACAGGTCCGCCGCCTCTTTCGTACATTTAAGCATGTTTTCACGGAGGATTAGTATATTTGCAAGACCTGTGCCACGTCCGGTGCCCCGGATAGCCAAGTGGGAGGCTGGGTGGTGTTACTGCGCCTAACGCGCGGCGAGGCTCAAGAGCTTGGAACTGATCTTCAGACCCACCCCTTTGGCCGCGACCTCGTTGATCTGGAAGCGGATTTTGTTCCCTTGCCGGACGAAATTGATCATGCCCCCGGCTTCGGTGAAACGGTCCGTTTCGCCTACGGTCAGCACACAGGCTCCGCGGAGGCCCGCCACAATCTCCGGCAGCCGCGCCTTTTCGGAGGCGCCGATGAAAAGCAGGTGGCAGTTGGTCGCTTCCGCCGCCGAACGAAACTCTTTGATCACCAGCGGGCGGCTATTGATGGTTTTGTCCCGGATCGTTCGTTCCAGCACATCGCCGAAGGGATTTTCGCCCAGAATGCCCAGGACCATGGGTGAGGTGGCCTCAGCGAAAACCTTCGGCGGCCATTCGACGAACTTCGCGAAATTGAGGAGGAATGCGGCCTTGAGTTGATACTCGGTCGGCGGGGACTCTTGCGCGTGGCCAACGCCGACGGCCAGCAGCCAGAGCAGACTCAGGCATAAAATTCGTGTCGCGCGCAAACGCATGAACGGTTGAGTCGCCTTGGCGGGGCAATCCTCGCTCTTCGGTTCGCTCAGTTTCATTTCCTCTTAGTTCGTCTGAAAACGCAAGGCAAACTTCGCGCCAAGGCCTGCGCAGACTGCGAGGGCCAAGCTTGGCGGAGTGCGTGCTGGGGGCCGGGAAACGGAACACCGGGGGCTGATGGCGCAGGGTGTCTTGTCCAATAATCAGTCAGTAATACAAGCCAATTTGCCTCTGCCCCACCCCTGCTGGCGCAATTCTTGCGTGTTCCCGGCTCATGCGACGAGTGTTCCCAATCCTCGCCCTTTCCCTCGCCCTTGGCGCGCCGGCGGTGGAAACGACCCCGCCGCCCAAAACGGCGGATCTGACCGAACTGCCGCTGGAGGCGCTGATGAATATTGAGGTCCCGAAGGTGTACGCGGCGTCGAAGCTCGAGCAAAGCGAGACGGAAGCCCCCGCTTC
Organism: Verrucomicrobiota bacterium; assembly: GCA_050011195.1. Classification (GTDB taxonomy): domain Bacteria; phylum Verrucomicrobiota; class Verrucomicrobiia; order Limisphaerales; family UBA8199; genus PALSA-1440. The sequence continues at coordinate 24,400 of JBEKJO010000002.1, forward strand.
GGTTACGGTCGTTACGGCGGACGAGATTAAGAAGTATGGCGATCGCACTCTGGCGGATGTCTTGGAGAGCGTCCAGGGTTTCAACGTCTCGTATGACCGCAACTACGATTTCCTGGGAGTCCGAGGTCTCAGCCTGGGTGATTTTAACGACCGCATCTTGCTGCTCGTTGACGGCCACCGAGTCAATAACGACTACAATGACGGCGCGGCCATTGGCACGGACTTCATTCTGGACGTTGATCTGATTGACCATGTCGAAGTCATTCGCGGCCCCGGCTCGGTCCTCTACGGTAACAACGCCTTCTTGGGGGTGATCAACGTGGTGACCCGGCGGGGCCAGCAGTTGAATGGCTTCGAGACTTCCGCCGAATACGGCTCATTTAACGCCTACAAGATTCGCGAGACTTACGGAAAGCTCTTTACCAACGGCGTCGAGTTGCTGCTCTCGGGGACGTATTACGACAGCGGCGGCCAAGATCGGCTGTTTTACCAGCAGTTCGATTACCCGGCTTTGAATAACGGTGTGGCGCAGAACAAGGATGGCGATTCCTATGGGAGTCTCTTTGGCTCGCTGGGCTACAGGGATTTCACCTTGGAAGGCGGGTTCAACCGCCGCGACAAAGCTAATCCAACGGGGCAATACTCCCAAGTGGTGGACTCAACGCCGGAAATCCTCGCGACGACCTTCAACGACCCGCGCTTGCGCACGATCGATGAGCGGAGTTATTGCGCCTTGAAATACGCCCACAGTTTTCCCGAGGTGGTGGATGTGACCGCGCAGGTCTATTGCGACAGTTACACTCACGAGATTGGTTATCCGCAAACCGTGCTCGTTGGAACAAATATCGTATCGAGCAGCTTCTCTTCCGAGAGAGACATTGGCGAGTGGTGGGGCGCCGAACTGCAACTGAATAAACGCTTATGGGACCGGCACGTCATCACCCTGGGCGCAGAATACCGGGACGACTTCCTGCAAGATTCGCGGGTTGACGTTGAGAACATGCCGGACGCGGGTTCCAACACCCGGACAAACCGGCAGAGTTACGGGGTCTATGCTCAGGGTGATTTCGAGGTGCTGACCAATCTCCATTTCAACGGCGGCGTGCGTTACGATCAATACGGCGATTTCGCTCCCGCCATCGATCCGCGGGTGGCTTTGATCTACAATCCCTGGGAGAAATCCACGTTCAAAGCCATTTACGGCACCGCCTTTCGCGCGCCGAGCTTTTATGAGTTTACCCAGGCAGCCCCGGGCCAGGTCCTCAAGCCGGAGGAAATCACCAGTTATGAACTGGTGTACGAGCAGGACATCGGACGGCATCTGCGGTCTTCCGTCTCGGGCTTTTACAATCAGATGAACGACTTGATCGTTTTTAGCAGCGGGAGCTTCACCAATTTTGACGCGCAAACCAAAGGCGTGGAACTGGCCCTGGAAGGGTTCTGGCCCAGCGGAATTCGCGGCCGGGCGAGCTATTCGTTTCAAGAGACCCGGGATACGGGGATTGGCTGGGAGGCGCCGGATTCGCCCAACCACCTGCTCAAATTCAATCTCAGTGTGCCGCTGGTCAGAGACAAAGTCTTTGCCGGCGTGGAATTCCAATACACGAGCGACCGCCGGAGCCTCCACAACACCACGGACCCCAACAGCGGTCAGCCCATTACCGTGCAAGGCGAGGAGGCCGGCGGTTTTGGCATCGTCAACCTGACGCTCTTCAGCCAGAAGCTCATTAAGAACCTTGAGTTCTCGGCCAGCGTTTACAACCTGTTGGATCGTCAGTATTCGGATCCCGCATCCCAATTCCATGTACAGGACGTTATCGGGCAGGACGGGCGCAGTTTTCGTCTCAAATTGACGTACCGTTTCTAGACAGTGGCACGCGGGTTGCTCCCATTTTAGGACGTTGGCATGAGAAATATGACTGCATTAAGCTGCCGGCTGCGACCAGCAGCGCTCGGCTTGCTTTGGCTCAGTCTGCTCCTGCCCAGACCCTGTTTTGCCACCCCGCCCCCTACCATCCTTGTCCAACCCTTGAGCATAACTGTCCCAATTCTGGGCACGGCGACCTTTTCGGTGAGCGTTTACAGCCTCACCACGGTCAGCTATCAATGGCTCAAGAATGGCGCGTCCATCTCCGGTGCGACCCTCAGCAGCTTTACGATTGCCAGTGCCCAGGCCTCCGATGCGGCCACTTACACGGTGCAAGTCAGCAATGCCGGCGGCACAGTCACCAGCTCCGGCGCGACCTTGACCGTACTCCTTCCGCCGACGATTACGACCCAGCCTCAGGACCAGACCGTGCCGCAGGGCCAGAACCCTTCGTTCTCCGTCGTCGCAACCGGCACGATGCCGTTGAGTTACCATTGGCAGGCGACCAACACCGCCAGCGGCGGCTTCACCAACCTGACCAATGGCGGCCAAATATCGGGTGCCAACACCAACGTCCTGATTATTTCCAATGTGACGACCAATAACGCGCTGTTCTATCAGGTGATTATTACCAATGCTTCCGGTGCGGTCACCAGCAGCCCGGCCATTCTGCAGGTGGGTCCCTCCCTTCTCCTCGTTGACGTTCAATTTCTTGGCACCTCCAACACCACCTGGCCCAGTGGCAGTGGTTCTCCTCAAACCGGCGCGGCAATTTTGGGTGCCTCGGGTGATACCTGGAACCAGGAAGACCTGACCTATTATGTCTATCCTGGAACGAACTCTGATATTTACGCGTCCAATCTGGTTAATTCAGCCAACGCTGCGAGCGGCCTCACCCTCACCGTAGGTTCATCCCCCAACTCGGTTTTTGGCGGTCAGAATCCAAACGCCACGGCGACGGATCCGGCCACCACCAATCTAATGTCCAGTGATATTCAACAGTTCGCCTTGACCGCCAATGTGGATGTCTGGACCATTACCGTCGGCGGTTTGTCCGCCTATGCGGGTGAACAGTTTAATTTGGTGGTCTATGCCGGGGCGCCGAGTGCCAGAACTCAAACGATCTCCGTGAGTGGCGGGGCTTCGGGCGGGAACACGAGCAGCGCCTTGACCACCAGTTCCACCTCGCGGATGCTCTCCGCCGGGGCGGGTGTCGCTTACCAAATCTTCACGAACGGCACCCTGAACGGCAGCAATCTTGTTTTCACCGTCAATGGCGGGACAGCGGCGGTGGATTCCTATGCGGCTTTTCTCAATGGTTTTCAACTCCAGATCTTCAATTACCCGCTCATTACGACCCAGCCGGCCTCCCAGACAAATGTCGCCGGCTCCACGGTGCAGTTCAGTGTGGGCACTTCGGGCGGGCTGTTGAACTACCAATGGAATTTCAACGGCACGGCCCTGTCCGGCGACACCAACGCCACCCTGGCGCTCACCAACGTTCAGACGACCAACGCCGGCAGCTACACGGTCGTAGTGACGAACTCCCTGGGTTCGGCGACGAGCGCGGTGGCGACCTTGACGGTCCTTGTCCCGCCAACGATTACGACCCAGCCGCAGAGCCAGGGGGTGGCGCAGCATCAGAACGCCTCGTTTTCCGTCGTGGCCGGCGGCTCGTCGCCGTTCACCTATCAATGGTATTTCAACGCCTCAGCCGTGGGCGGGGGCGGGCAAAGCTCAACGCTCGCGCTCAACAACGTTGACACCAGTTCAGACGGCAGCTACGCGGTGGTGGTGGCCAACCCGGGCGGTTCAGTGACCAGCGCGGTGGCGACACTGACAGTCTATGTTCTGCCGGGAATCCAGACGCAGCCGCAGAACCAAACGGTGCTGCAAGGCACGAACGTTTCGTTCTCAGTCGTAACCAATGCAAACGGCACGCCGCCCTTCAGCTATCAATGGAATGTCAATGGCACAAATGTCGTGAACGGCGCCTACATCTCCGGCGCCACCAATGCCACGCTGACGCTTAGCAATGTGCAACCCGCTCAAGCGGGCAACGTCTTCGTGGTCATTACGAACAACGCTGGCAGCATTAGCAGCTCGGTGGCCACGTTGACGGTCAACGTGCCGGCCACCATCACCAACCAACCACAGCCCCAGGCGGTGGTGGCCGGTCAGACCGCGACGTTCTCCGTCGGAGCAATCGGGACGGCGAACTTGAAATATCAGTGGTATCTGAACGGCTCGTCTTTGAACGGCGGAACAAGCCAAAGTTCAACGCTCGCGCTCGGCAGCGTCGGGACGAATAACGGCGGCAATTACACCGTGGTGGTGAACAACAACTATGGCACGGTGACGAGCTCGGTGGTGTCGTTGACGGTGTTGGCGACGCAGCCCTTCAACCAGACGGTGAGTGTGGGCGGGAACGCCAGCTTCTCCGTCGGGGTGAGCAGCCCGGCGACTCTCGGTTATCAGTGGAGTTTCGACGGCACGACCCTGGCCGGCGCTACCCGTTCCACGCTGACGCTCACCAATCTGCCGACAGCGGCCAGCGGCAGCTACGCGGTGGCCGTCACGACCCCCGCCGGAATCCTGGAAAGTTCCACCGCCACGCTGACGGTCATCAACGGCTGGGTCGGCGTAGTCACCAACACCAGCGACAGCGGCGCGGGTTCCCTCCGTCAGGCGCTGCTCAACGCCAATGCCTATTCCGGCCCGCGCGCCATTGTCTTCAACATCCCCGGTTCCGGTCCCTTCACCATCAGCGTGTTGTCCCTGCTGCCGGTCATCACCAACTCCGTCATTATTGACGCCACGACGCAGCCCGGCTATTCCAACACCAACCAGCCAGTCGTCCAGGTGGACGGCAAGTCATTGCCCGGCGGGACGATAGGCGACGGCCTGACCCTCACTGCCAGCGGCTGTACGGTCAAAGGTCTGGACATCTCCGACTTTCCCGGCAACGGCATCACACTGTCCAATGGCTCGGGCAGCGTGATTCAGGGCAACTTCATCGGCTGTGCCTTGGACGGGGCAACCAAACTTCCCAATGGCAACCATGGAATTATGCTCTACAATTCCGCGAGTAATGTCGTGGGCGGCGCCACCGCCCTCGCGCGGAACGTCGTGGTGGATTCAAAGAATGATGGCATTCACCTTGAGGGAACCGGGGCCTTCGGCAATCAGGTCCTCGGCAACATCATCGGCCTGGACCACACCGGGCTGATCCAGGAAGGTGTGTCCGGCAACGGCGTCGTCGTCTCGAACGCCGCGTGGAACCTGGTGGGCGGCACGAATACCGGTGCCGGCAACCTCATCTCCAGCCACGGCGGCGATGGCCTGGACCTCGCAGGCAGCTTGGCTGGTTTCAACGTGGTTCAGGGCAACTTCATTGGCACCGACATCACCGGCACCAACGCGGCGAAATGCAATGGCAACGGCATCACTATCCTTAACGCGCCGTCGAACACCATCGGCGGCCTGACCTTCTCTGCCGCCAACGTGATTGCCTACAACAACCAGAACGGCATCGCCATTAGCGGCCTCACCGCGGTGTATAACAGCGTCCAGGGCAATTTCATCGGCACGGACCTGACCGGCACGCTTAACTTGAAGAATAGTCAGGACGGCGTGATCACGACCACCGCCATCAACAACACCGTCGGCGGTCTGGCGTCGGGTGCCGGCAACACCATTGCCTTCAACAACGCCGGGGGAGTCGTTGTGAGCGGCGGTCAATGCGCCATTTTGGGCAATTCCCTCTTCTCGAATGCCGGGAATCCCGGGGACATCAGCCTGCTCAACGCGGGCAACCCCAACGCCGTGCCTCCCGTGCTAACGGGTGTGACCAACAACACGGGCGTGACCCGGATCCAGGGCGCGTTGACCAATTACCCGGGAGATGCCTACCGGATCGAGTTCTATGCCAGTCCCAATTCGGCCGATGCCAAGACGTTCTTGGGTGCGACCAACGTCGTCACCAGCAGTAGCGGCTTCGCTCTGTTTAATGTTTGCCTTGTCACCGGAAATATCACCAATCAATATGTGACCGCGACCGCCACGGATGTCGGCGGCAACACCTCTGAGCTTTCCGTCTCCAAAGCCGTAACGTTCAATCCTGCTCCTTGGATTGTCAGTAGCCCACAAAGCCAGACGGCGACGCAAGGCCTGAGCGCTGCGTTTTCCGTTGTGGCGAGCGGCGCGGCGCCGCTCGGGTATCAGTGGAATTTCAACGGCACGGCTTTGTCCGTCGCCACCGGTTCCACCCTGACGCTGAACAGTGTTCAGACAAATAACGCCGGCAGCTACACGGTGGTGGTAGCGAACCCCTGGGGTTCGGTGACGAGCGCGGTGGTGATATTGACTGTCATTCCCCCGACTCCCCCGTGCTTCGGTGCGGCAGGGATGACTTCCAGTGGGTTCGCCTTCCAGTGTGCGGTGCCGGTTGGGTGCACTTACGTCATTATGGCTTCGACCAATCTCCAGGACTGGACCCCCGTTTTCACCAATGTCGCCCAGACTGCGAGCGTGGTTATTACCGATCCTGGAGCCACTAACTGCAGCCGGCGGTTCTACCGGGCAATGGCGCAGTGAACTCCTCTTTTCCATCGCGAGGCTGCGGAATGAATCGGTAGCCTGAGAGCCAAGGCGTTCCCGTCTGGCCGGTCACTTCACCGTGAGCGGCAGGCTCTGGCTGTGGCTGTTGAACTCGGGGGCGTACATGCACTGGATTTGAGCGACACCGGTCTGGTATTGGCCGCGGAGCTGGACCCGCGTCGAATACTCGAAGACGTAGGCGCCCTTCGGCAGATAATCAATGAAGAAATGGCTGGCGGTGTCACGGGTGCTCTCGTAGTAGGCCAGGCCGTCCTGGTATTTGTAGCGCGAGATCACGTTCACCGGCTCGGTGCCGCTGCCGCGCTGATCTTTCAGATGGACGTATTCCATGTCGCGATCCACGCGCAGTTCGACGCGGACGACCAGTTCGTCGCCGACGCTCAGTGGGCCTTTGACCGGCTCCAGCACCGGGCCTTTGGCCGTGTTGACCTTGAGGTAAAGCGTCTTGTTCAGCTTCAGCGGGGTGCCTTCATAGGGCGTGACCTTGCTCATGTCTTCGAGGTATTGCCAGTTGACGCTGCCCCAGGCGACGCCTTGATCCAGTTTCCTGACGGTGATGTCGCCGAGCTTGGGTTTGATGTCGGTGGGGGTGAAGCGATATTCGTAAAAGCCGGTGCCGGGTTCGACGGCAGGGGAGGGCGAGGCTCCTGACAAGCCCTTGCCTTTTTCGGCAGTGGATCTATTTGGGCTCGCGGGGACGCTCACCCTCCCGAGATTTGGGGTGACGTCCACACCATCGAGTTTCACCTGCACGAGGGCTTCGCTTGAGAGAATGTCTTTGCCGCGCAAGAGCAGGGCATAGACGGCATCGGCGGTGGCCTTGGTGGTCTTCCAATCCTGCGTCTGTTTCTGTTTGAGGAGCCAGACGCGGCAGTCCTCGACCGCCGGCAGGTCGCCCATGACTTCATCGAACGCCTCGATCATCAGCGCCTGGGTCTCGATCGGCGCGCGATACCACCACCAGCTTAACTCGGTGTCGCGCCAGAACATGCCCATCTCCTCGTTCGACACGCTGCGCTCCTTGATGGACTTCATAATGTCGCGGGGGGTGGAATCGTTAACTGAGTTAGATGAGTTAAAGGAGTTAAAAGAGTTAAAGCGGTGGAGGGCGAGAGCCAAATGGCCCTGGGTCTGCCGGCAATCGGTCTTGAGCCAGAACTTGTGGGCCTGCTTGAGGAAGAACTCAATCGCCGTCTTGTGCGGCGGCGCGACCGGCTTGTCCTTGAGGAAAAAGCTGCGGCCATACAAATACAGCGCATCCGTCGCGCTGGGCACGTATTTATCCGGCTCGGGCCGCGTCTGGATTCGCTCATACTCTTCGGTCATCCAGGCATCGAGCCGGTAGAGCGAACGGATGGCGCGGGCGGCGTCAATATCCACCCCAAGATGTCGCAGCCGCCCGAAGCCGGTGGTGATGTAGAGCGTAATGTAATCGTTGCCCGGGCCGCCGGGGAACCACGGCCAGCGGCCATCGCCCAGTTGCATCTCGGTGAGCTTGCGCAGCGTGGCCTCGGTCTCGTAGTTGAGGCGGTTATCATCGAACAGGATGCCGATGTTCCGGCGCGCCTGGCTTTCGTTGTCAGCCTGCCGCAGCCAGGGGGTTTCCTCAATCATCACCGCCTTGAGGTCTTGATTCTTCTGGAGCGGACTCTCCAGCGCGGGCGTGTTCTTCCATTGGTCGAGGATGCGGCGGATTTTGGGGTCGCTATTGGCGATGGTGCGCGCCAGCGCGTTGGCATAGAGCCGATTGAACGTCTGCTCGCTGCACTCGTAGGGATATTCCATCAGGTAGGGCAACGCCAGCACCGCATACCACGCCGGGTTGGACACCATTTGCACCACGAGACTCTGGTTTTGGAGCGTCTTGGAGTCCCCCGACTTGAGCAGTTTGGTGAACTCGAACTGCTTCGTCGCCGGGCCGCGAATCGGCAGCGGCAGCGATTCGGTGACCAGAATGCGGCTGGAGAGCACCGGCAGATAGCCTTCCTCGCCGTCCGACACGTTGGCCGCCGCGCCGACGGCCTTGTAGGTCAGGAAACCGCAGCCGTCCGGCACGTGGATGCGCCAGGCGCAACTGCGCGATTCCTTGGCCGGGATGTCGAAGTCCTGCTCCGGCTTCGCGTTGCCGAGCAGTTGGTCCGCCGGCTGGCTGTCGAGCGCCTGATTAAAGGTGAGCTGCACGTTGCCGCGCAAGGGCTTGTCCGTCTGGTTCGACACCTTGACCGTGAACTCGACAGTGTCGCCCTCGCGCAGGAAGCGGGGCGGGTTCGGCTGCACCATCAGGTCTTTGGCGGTGACCGCGTGGTCTTCGAGGAGGCCGCTGCGCACTGACTGGTCATGCGCGAAACCAAGGAACCGCCACTTCGTCAGCGCCTCCGGCATGGTGAACGTCATCCGTACCACGCCGTTGGAATCCGAGGTCAACTGCGGGAAGAAGAAGGCGGTCTCGTTAAGATTCTTGCGGGCGGTGACTTTGCTCAAATCGGGCTTCGGCGGCGCGGGCTGCTTGGCAGCGCCTCCCGCCACGCTAGGTCCCATCTTATCGAACAAAGCTTCTTCCGGTCCCGTTGCGCGATCCGCGTTCGCCATTTCCAAAAGAAAGGCCCCTGGCGCCGGCGCCGCCGAAGCCGTAGCTGGCGCGGCGGCGGCCATCGCCATTGGTGCGTTGGCTATCTCATCTTTTGCATCGGCAAGACCGCCAAAAGTCACCCCAAGGGCGCGCCTTCTGGCGTAGAACTGAAAGCGCCAAAGATTCCGGGTCAGGTCTGGCGGGAAGGAGCGGTAGGTAATCTCCACGCGCTCGTATGGCCGGCCCCAGCTTCCGAAAACCTGCTGAAACCCCATCGGTGTATTGGCGAACTGCGACTGCACGAGGGAGTCATCCTCGCGAAATATGGGGAACCGATGCAGCCAATCCAGCGGCGCGAAGGCATCCAGCGACTCGTCGTAGAGCGTCGCCACCATCTCCGCCGCCAACCGTTCTGGAGTGCTGGAGGGTTGGAGTGCTGGAGGGTTGGTTGTTCCATTACTCCATTTCTCCATTACTCCATCACTCCGTTTGCTCACCAGCAGCGTCCACGTCTCTTTCTGATTCGGCTGGAGCTTGGAAACGAAGTGCTCCCATTTCAGGTCCAGGTCTTTGTTCTTCCACGGCACGCTGATCTTGCGCGATTCCAGGTAGGCACGGTTCTCGCGGACATAGGTAACGTGCACGAAGAACCCGCCGCGCATCGCCTCGGTCACCGCCAGCTTGATCTGCTGTTGGGTTTGCCCGGCCCGAGTCCAATAGCGCTGGATCATTTGGTGCCGGTGTTCGATCTCGATGAACGCCCGCCCCTCGTCGTAGCCCGTCCCCCACAGCGCCATAAACTCCTGCCCTGGCTGCAGCTCCCAATCCGGCGCGGCGATCAGTTGCGGAATCCTGAGGGCCAGCTTCGTGGCCTCGGGTTGCAGCACCTGGACGGGGAGTTTGCCCGTGACTTTCTTGCCAAACCGATCCTGCGTCTCCAACACCGCCCGATACGCCCCCGCCGCCAGCTTGAACGACAGCTTCGCCACTCCGTTGGTGTCAGTAGTGAACCCCTTTTCCGCGACCACCTTGCCCAACGGCCAGTTGTTCGGGTTCGACAAGTCCTTGCCGGGTTCGCCCTCATCGGCGTCCCCGCCGCCGAACTCACCGCCGTAACGCCACGGTTGCGGACCGGACAGCGGTGGCCGGCGCACTTTTTCCGGCCCTTGCAGGTCATAAATCTTAACGCTGCCCTCGGCTACCTGCGGCTCGCCGTCCAGGGTCTTGGTCTCCAGCTTCAGCTCGACCGGCTTACCGTCAGTCTGCCAATCATCGGCGCTGATCATGGCTTCGAGGGCGGTGTAGCCGACGCGGATGGCGCGGTCGGCGGAGCGCGTCTCGCCCGCGCTGTCGGTGACATCGGCGTTGATCTGGAAGACAAACGTCGGCTCGTCTTTCTCCGGCACCTTCGGGTCGGGCCGGGCGGCGAACTCGATCTGGAACGAGCCGTCGGTCGCGGTTCTGGCTGTGCCGTGGGCGATTTCCTGGCTCTCACCCCGGGGCCTGCCGCCGCGCCACCAACCCCACCACCACGGCATCCGCACCTCACGCACGACGCGGTATTTGACCACCGCCCCGTCCACCGCCGCGCCGGTATAGTTCACCGCATGGCCGCTCAGGCTCACCCTCTCGTTGAGCTTCGCCGCGGCTTTCGGCGCGTCGAGCGTCACCTCGAACTTTGGCCGTTTGTATTCCTCGACCCGGAACTGGGCATCGCCCAGCGCTCGCCCCTCGACCTGGAGCGACATCTGCCCCATGAGCCGGTCGCGCGGGGCGGTAAAGCTGCCGGCAAACGAACCGTAGTCGTTGGCGCGCTGCTTCTGGCGCGCAATCTCCTTGTCGTTCACGTCCTTGAACACCACCGTCAACGGCTCGCCCTTGAGCACCTCGTAGTTGTCCTTGGTCCCGTCCACCCAGAGGCATATCCCCTTGTATTGGATGGTCTGGCCGGGCCGGTAAATGGCGCGGTCGGTGAAAAAAAAGGTGTGGGTTACCGGGCCGTGGGGTTGCTCGTCCTGCCGGTTGTAGGTCCAGATATCAGCCGCCGTCGCCAGCTCTTGGCCGTTATGACGCGCCCGGAACAGATAGCTCCTATTCTTCGAGGGCTTGAGGGAGAAAAACCCGTTCTCATCCATAGTCAGCGTCGGATCGGCAACGCGCTGGCCTTGGTTGTCGAGATGCCAGACGGACACCTCCGCGCCAACGACCGGCTCGCCCGAGTCCGCCTTCAGGACAAATCCCTCAATCCTGCCTTCGCGCGTTCGAGTCACCAGCGCCAGGTCGCTCACCCACACGTCCGTCATGGAAACGATGTTGTCCCCCTCGCCGAACTTTGGGTCGTGGCTGGCGGCGATGAAATAGAAGCCCGGCTTGAGGCTGTCCGGCGCCGGCGTGGCGAAGGTCTTCTCCTTGTAGTCGCTGGTCGGCGGCAGCTTCGCCGACCATTCCAGCGCGGGTTTGCGGGCCAGGATTTCCCGGCGTTCCTTGTCGTTCAGGTTCTCCGGCCGGTTATGGTGCTTGTCGAGGAAGACTTCCCAGTCATAGGGAATAGCACGGAAATACACCGCCTCGACGTTGCGGTAGCGAACCGTGATTGCCGGCCAAGGCGCGTTCCAAACCCGCTCGGTGGTGATGCTCGCCGACTTGGCCTCAATCTCGGTGACCAGGTTGCGGCAGAGCTTTCCGCCCGGCGATTGCGGGAACAATTCCACACCGCGCAGCGCGAGCTTGCGCGCCGCGACCAGGTCGCCTTCCTGCTGGACGACCCGCGCCTCGCGCTCGATGGCCAGTGCGGAGATGTCGAAGTCGGCATACGCGCGGATGAACGTCTCCAGGGCCGCCTGGTAGCGCTTGTTCTTTTCTTCGCCGAAGGCGGTGTTCCAGCCCCACGTCAGCCGCTCCAGGTCGGCGTCGGCAAACGCCAATGACGGAGCGGGGTCGCTCTGGTGGAACCGGAGCAGGTCCCGGTAGAGCTGGATGGCCTTGAGGACAGGCGAGTCGGTGTCGGCGCCGGCAGCGGGCTGCCAGCCCATGAACTTCTCGGCGGAGTCGAGAACCGGGCTGTCGGCGGACAACTCGAAGGCATCCTCCGGTTTGGCCGCCGCCTGCTCGCCGGAGGTGTAGAACTCCAGCGCCTCGTGGGCGATGAAATCGTATAGGGTGGGCCGGTAACTGTCCGGCATGGTCCCTTTCCGCAGCAGGTCGTTCCAGGCGCTGATGGGCGTGGCCTTGAGAACCTTCTCCGCCGCGAGCGCCTTCTGGAACTGGCGGTCAATCTCCCGGAAAAGCCGGGGCAGGTCCCACGTCATAAAATCTTTGCCCGGCGGATCGGCGGTGGCCGTGCGCCGCATGAAGCGCCACCGGTTCTGCTGGAAATACTGCCAATACCATTCGGCCAGCAACGTATCCATCAGCGGCGCCATCTCCTTCGGCGCCTTGGCGATCTCCGCCTCCAGGCGCGTGATCTTCTCTTCCGGCTTGTTGCCCTGGATATTGCCTTCCAGCGCGATCTTCTGCCCGATGGCCTTCACCGCCTCGGCGTAGGCCCGGTCCTTGAGCGCGCCCTGGATAATGGGTTCGAGGTTGGTGATGGCGGTCTTGGGCAGGCCCTTCGCGATGGCCTCCTCGACTTGTTTCCATTGCGCGTCGCGCGGGCCGGCGAGGGTGGTTGAGGCAAATGTGTTCACAACAACAAAGGCAACGACCAATAGCGTTCGGTTCATAGCATGTCCAGTTTCAAGCAAACTTTCCTTCATTAGACGGCAAGGGATGGTTTGTGCTCCGGGAAAGGCTTTGGCAAGCGAATCCTTATCCCTGCTCATCGGCTCGCAACGTAGGCTCCCAGACCAACTGGAACAAGGTGATAATCCGGGTCATGTCGGCTTGGGCAAGCGTGGGCCAGGGTGGCGAAAAGCGGCAAAACTGAGCGGCTTTTCGGTTGCATCCGCAACCTTTTATCCTATGATGGCGGCCGGCGGTGGGGGAGACGCGCGGGAAAGATGAACTCGGAATGAAGCAGGCACAAAACGAACAATCGGAAGCCGGGATGCAGAGGGACGCCCTTGGCCTGGGCCAGAGGTCCGTTTATCTCAATTCCGCCGCCTTGGTTCTCGGTTTTTTCCTGCTCGCTCTCTCCAGCATCCACGCTACCGATTCGCCGGTCCGGCGGGAATGGACGGTCGATGGCGTCGTCCGCCAGGCATTGGTGTATGCGCCCTCCCAGGCCCGGGGCGAAGCGGCGCCGGTCGTCTTCGTGTTTCATGGGCGCGGCGGGACGATGCACAATGCCGCCCGCAACTTCGGCTACCACACACTCTGGCCCGAGTCGATCGTGGTCTATCCGCAGGGCGTTCCCACGCCGGGAGTATTGATCGATCTGGAGGGCAAGATGCCCGGCTGGCAGTACGGCATCGGTGACCACGGCGACCGCGACCTGAAGTTTTTCGACGCCATGCTGGCGAGTCTCAAGGAGGATTACGGCGTGGACGAAAAGCGCATTTATGCCACCGGCCTCTCGAATGGCGGCGCGTTCACCTATCTGCTCTGGGCAACCCGGGGGGACATCTTCGCGGCCTTCGCCCCGTGCGCCGCGGCCGCGCCGCAGATGGCCCGGCGGTTCAAGCCCAAACCCGTCCTGCATCTTGCGGGCGAGAAGGATTCACTGGTGAAATTCGAGTGGCAGCAGCAGACGATAGACGTGCTGCGGCGGATCAACCAGTGTGGCGACGGTGAGCCGTGGGAACCGGGGTGTACGCTCTATCCGTCGAAGATCGGCGCGCCCGTCGTCGCCTTCATCCACCCGGGCGGCCACGAGTTTCCGGCGAAGGCGCCGGCGATTATTGTGAAGTTCTTCAAGCAGCACGCGAAACCCTGAAGAAGGCTTCCCTGTTTCCCTCGTCTGGTTTGACACGAATGCAACTGGCGCACCCCCGCAAGTCCGGTCTGTTCCAGCTTCAACTGAGCTGCCTCTCCGCTTTCGCGTTCCTCTCCATTCTCAACCCCATTCACACCCCGGCCGGGCCGGAACCGGTGCCATCAAGAGGCGCTGTCTTCTTCGACCGCCTGCCGGGCTGCAATGAGACCCTGGCCCGGGAGATCAGCAGTCAAGTGCGCGCCGCCGGCTACGCGACCGAGTTCGTCGGCACGACCGTCTTGACCAACCCGGCGCTGCTGACGGCCAGGCATTATGACCTGCTGGTCCTGCCCGGGGCGCGCTCGTTGCCGATGGCCGCGGCGCCGGCGATTAAGGGCTATTTGCAGGAGGGCGGCGGCCTGCTGGCCCTCGGGCTGCCGGCGTGGCAATCACCGCTCTACCCGATCAAGGGCCAATGGGTCTCCCGGGACAGTTACGAGCAGGCAGTCGCCACGCAACGGGCGCAACATATTGTGGAGGACTTTGCGCGGGCTGATTTGTCGCGCTGGACGCGGTCGGCGGGGGAAGCGGGCGCGAAAGCAGAGTATGAACTGACCGATACGGATCATGGCAAGGCGCTGCACGTGAAGGTCGGGCATCTGGGCGGATGGGAAACCTTGGGCTCTCCGGCGTTGGTGCGGCCGTTTCCGCCGGGTCACACGCTGACCTGTTTCCGCGCGAAGGGCGCCCCGCGCACGCGCCAGCTCGCCTTCGAATGGAAGGAAGAGGACGGGTCGCGCTGGATTGCGACGGTGGATCTGACCCCGGAGTGGCAGGACTACACGTTGCTGCCGGACCGGTTCAAGGCCTGGCCGGTGCCCGCCCCGGGCGAGAAACGCCGCGGCTTTCACCCGAACAAGGCCGTGAGTTGCTGTGTCGGCCTCGCGCTGTCGCACACGGCGCTGGAAGGGGACAAGCACGAATATTGGTTCAATAACCTGGGCACCGCGCCGAACCCCTTCGCCGACGACGTGCCGCCGGCGGAACCGCAGATTCCAGGGCTGGAGTCCGTCTCCCCCAGCTACCAATGCTACCCCATCACGACGCCTGTGCTCGTGCGCGCCGACCATCAAAAGGCCGCACTGGAGGACTGGGAAAAGCTCCCTGCCGTTCCAAGCTCAATAAAGAATGCTCAGACCCACGAGTCGGAACCCGGCGCTCGCACTCCCGGAAGCCAACACTTTCCCTTGCTGTCTTCGGATTTCGGATTTCGGATTTCGGATTTCGACCTTCTGGGCCTCCAGCCGCGGGCGCGGGGCGTGGGATTCAATCAAGAGCGGGCGTTCCGATGGGAGCCGCTGCTGGGAGCTTACGACGCGGCCACACAGGATTATCGCGGGGCGGTGGGGGCGCTGGTGGTAAACGTCGAACCGCCCTTCCGCGGCAGTGTGTGGGCGGCCTTCACGCCGGCGGACGTGGCCTTTTACCGGCAGCCGGTCGTGACCAATTGCTTGCATCAGGTGCTGTCGCGTATGAAACGAGGCGTCTTCCTCAGCGAAGGCGGGACTGAGTTCTTCACCGTCTTTGCGGGGCAGCAGTTCAAAGCCGGAGCGCGCGTGGTGAACTTCGGCCGAGAGACGGTCAGCAACCTTCACGTTTCGGTGACGTTCCTGGATGGCAAAGGCGCGCCGCGCCGGACGGTGCTCCAGCAGGGCGCAATGGCGCTCGCGCCCGGCGAAGCGAAGGCGGTCGAGCAGGATGGCCTTTCCCGAAATGCCGGTGAAGCCGGCGTCTCGGTCAGTTTGACCCTGGCCGGCGCGCCGATTGACGGGCTGCGCCATGAGCTGGGCGTGTGGGAACCCAAAGCGAAATCGGAGTTCATCGAGGCGCGCGACGGCGGGTTCTGGTTGCGCGACAAACCGTGGAAGGCGCATGGGGTGAACTACATGCCCTCCAGTGGGATTGGCCTGTCCAACGGCCATTACTTCGAGGCGTGGCTGGGGCGCGGCGCCTATGATCCCGAGGTGATCGAGCGCGATTTGCGGCGCGTCAAAGCCCTGAATCTGAACGCGGTGAGCGTGTTCGTTCACCATGAATCGCTCAGTTCGCAACACCTGCTCGACTTCCTGCGCCGCTGCGACGCGCTCGGCCTGCACGTCAACCAATCCCTCCGGCCCGGTACACCCATGGACTTCCAGTGGCGGGAGATGAAGGAACTGATCGAGTTCTGCCGGCTGGCGCAGAACGACACGGTATTTGCCTACGACCTGGCCTGGGAACCAAGCCACGGCGACCAGGCGCACCAGCAACAGGCCTACGCCAAACTTTGGACCGACTGGGTCCTCAAGCGTTACGGCACACTCGCCGCCGCCGAAAAAGCCTGGGCCGCACCCGCCCCGCGCCCGGAGAAGCCTTCGGATTTCGGATTTCGGATTTCGGACTTCTCCACTCCTCCCATGTCCCAGCTCACCCACGATGGCCCCTGGCGCAAGCTCGTCGCCGATTACCGCCTCTTCCTCGATGACCTTCTGCGCGAGAAGTATTCCGCCGCGCGACAACTCGTGCACTCCATTGACCCGCATCACGCCGTCAGCTTCCGCATGTCGTGCGCCGGCGATCCCACATATAACTGGGACGCCGCCCTGCCCTACGATTTTTACGGCCTCGCGGATGCCGTGGACCTATGGGCGCCCGAAGCCTATGGCCGCATCGGCGATTGGGAACGTGTCCGGGCCGGCGATTTCACCGCCGCCTATGCCCGCCTGTGCGATGCCCGCAAACCGCTGATGTGGGCGGAAATGGGCTATACCGTATGGGACATGAATCGCATGGCCCCCGACCCGGAGAAACTCGCCTTCGAGGGCCGTTACTACGCGGACTTCTACCGCATGATGATCGAATCGGGCGCGGACGGCGTCTTCTTCTGGTGGTATCCCGGCGGCTTCCGTCTCGGCGAGAACAGCGACTTCGGCATCATCAACCCCGACGGCACAGACCGCCCCGTGACGAAAATTATCCGCGGCGAAGGGCCGCGTTTTCTCCACGCCCCCAAACCCGCTAAACCCGACTACTGGATCGCCGTGGACCGCGACCGCGACTCGCGCGGGCTGTTCGGCATCTGCCAGGCCGTCCAAGCCGACTTCTGGCAGGCCATTGCTGAAGGCCGCCACCCCGCCCTCAAGTGGGAATCCCGGCCCGGCACAGCCAAATAGCCAATACGGCCAGCTATAACCTCCACGGCTCCCGCATCTTGCGGCCCAGCAGGCGAAGGTTGGCTTCTTCATCGCCCGGGAAGTGTTCTTTCTGCGGGTCCCACACCAGCTTGCGGTTGAGGTGCAAAGCGATCTCGCTCAGATGGCAGAGCGAATCGGATTGGACTGACTCGTCTATCGGGCACACGGTTTCCGCGCGGCTCTTGACGCAGTCCAGGAAGTTGCGCGTATGGTCGGCGCTCTTGGTAAGCTGGACCTTGAACGAGTCTTCGCGCTGGTCAATCAGACTTTCGGGCTGAAGGTTGATCCCGCTGCGATCAACGTGGACCCAGCCCTCAGTGCCTTCGAAGGCAGTGCCGTGATCGGTGATCCGGCGGTAGCGCTTCTTCCATTCCTGCTCGTGCTCCCAGAGGTCGCACGACGGCGCTTCCGGATTGGGATGATTGGGCGTGCCCTCGAAGCGCAAGGTCACGCCGCTGCCGAACTTCATATTTACGTTCCATGCGGTGGCCGTGTCGCAGATGCCTTCGGCATGGAAGGTTCCGCGGCCATCCACTTCGACGGGTCCGTCGAGCAGCTCGCCGCCGCCCCAGACGGCGATGTCCATCGGATGAATGCCCCAGCCGGCGATGAAGCCGACGGCCAGGTCGCGAATATACCACCACGTCTTTTTCGCGCCCGGCCCGGCGACCAGGTCCTGCGTGTGCGGCCGGAACGGCGCCGGCCCCAGCCACAGATCGTAATTCAATCCCGGGGGAACCGGAACGACTTGAGTTGAGCCGCCCGGCGCGCTGGCCGGCCCCCAGACGTTGATGTGCTGAAGCTTGCCGATGCAGCCGTTGCGGACCAGCTCGCAGGCGAGCCGAAAGATGCGCGAAGAGCGCTGCTGGGTGCCGAATTGAAAGACCCGTTTGTGGTGATGCACTTCCTTCCGCAAGGTCCAGTCCTCGGTCAAGTTGAGGCCCATTGGCTTTTCCAGGTAAACGTCCTTGCCCGCCCGCACCGCCGCCAGCGCCGTCAGCACGTGCCAGTGGTCGGGCGTCGCGATGAGGACCGCGTCAATGCCTTTGCGGGCGACCAGCTCGCGGAAGTCGCCATACGTCGCGCAGTCCTTGTTCTGGTAATGCTGGTTGACGCGGTCGCGCGCCTGTTCGAGGTGGTCTTTCATGACATCGCACACGGCGACAACCTGCGCGTCTTTCTGACCGAGGAAGTTGCCCATGTCCCCCTGTCCCTGCGGGCCAACGCCAATGCAGCCGACCGCAATCCGGTTGCCCGGCGCGACGCTGCCCGACTTGCCCAGGGCGGAAGCGGGAATGATGGAAGGAAAAGCCGCGGCTGAGAGTGCCAGCCCGGTGGTCTGCTTCAGGAATTGCCGTCGTGTGGAGCAACTGTCGTTCATATTGAAATGGTTGGCCTGGTCAGTGTTTCAGAATCGTTCACAGCGGGATCACCCACGCCGCGCCCGCAGCATGGCACGGGTGGGGAAAGGATGGAAGTGCAAAATAGCTCTCATCCAGGAACCTGTAGCCGCCGACGGGAGTCGGCGCACTTTTCCTCAGTCGCAAAAAACCGGCGCCGCCGTCGTCGGCTACGATTTCTTGAATCCGCCCCCCCGGGCGCAGGGCGGTTTTTCCTTTCGGCAGCCGGCCCCGCCCTGTTATAAGCAAGAAATGAAAATACCGCGCATGTTCTTCACGTTCGGCTGCCTGTTGGGTTTGCTCCTCTCGTCGTTGCCCCTGGCGGCCGGTTCACCCAAGGCGTTGCCCCACAAGATCCGCGTGCTGGTCGTGACGGGCGGACATCCGTTCGAGAAGGAGCCGTTCTTCAAGCTGTTCCAGGATAACCCCGATATTACTTACCAGGCGGTCGAGCATCCCAACGCGCACGCGCTGCTCAAAGCCGAGGCCGCCAAACAATACGATGTGATCGTGACGTATGACTACAATCAGAAGATCACCGAGGAAGCGAAGGCGGATTTTGTGGCGCGGCTTAAGGACGGGAAGGGGTTGGTGGTCTTGCACCACGCCATCGCCACGTACCCGACCTGGCCGGAATACTGGAATATCATCGGCGCGCACTACTACCTCGCGAAGACCAACATTAACGGCGTGGAAAAGCCGCGCTCAGCGTACAAGCACGGGATGGACTTCCGAATCCACGTCGCGGATGCGCGGCATCCGGTGACCCGGGGAATGACCGATTTCGACATGCACGACGAGACCTACAAGTGGTTCGACGTGGCCAGGGAATGCCACCCGCTGCTGACCACGGATGAGCCTGAAAGCAACCAAGTAATCGCCTGGGCCAAGACTTACAAAGGCGCGCGGGTGGTTTATATCCAGTCCGGCCACGACCATACCGCCTACGAGAACCCCAACTACCAGCAATTCCTCCGGCAGGCCATTCGTTGGACCGCGCGCAAAGGTTGAGAATCGGAGGGGGCGTCACATGAGTTAAATCGGTTAAATCGGTTAAATAAGGAAGACCCAGTGCGGGCTTGGCCCATTTAACCCATTTAACTCATTTAACTCATTTAACCCATGTAGCCCATTTAACCTCCTTGACTGTCATGTTTTACAAGGTCATTGCCTGCGAAATCGCCTTTCGCGAACTCTGCTACGCCGCCGCCCGGTCGCGGAACCTCATTGACCTGGAGTTCCTCACGCAGGGATACCATGACATCCCGGTCACGGGCCGCGCGGAGATTCAGAAGCGCATCGACGCGGTGCCCGCCGGCAGATATGACGCCATCCTGCTCGGCTACGGCCTGTGCAGCAGCATCCTCGCGGGACTGACCACGGCGCATACGCCGCTGGTCATTCCGCGCGCGCACGATTGCATTACCTTCTTTCTCGGGTCGAAGGAGCGCTACCGGGAATGTTTTGATGCGAAGCCCGGCACGTATTACTACACGTCAGGCTGGCTCGAGTGCGCCAAACGTCGTGGCAGCACGGGACCCATCTGGGGCGGCGCCTCCCTGCCCGCCGGCGCCAACGCGAGCCTCAAAGCGACCTACGAGCAGTGGGTGCGGAAATACGGTGAGGACCAAGCCAAGTATCTGCTGGAAGAGATGAGCCGGTGGACCGACTCCTACTCGCACGGGACACTCATCACCTTCGACTTTGTCAAACATCTCAAGCTGCAGGAGCAGGTGCGGCAGATCTGCGCGGAGCGCGGCTGGCAATACGACGAGATTCAAGGCGATCTGGGCTTGTTCCACAAACTGCTCGACGGCGAGTGGCCGGAGCCTGATTTCCTCGTCGTGCGCCCCGGACAAAAGGTCTTTGCCACGAATGACGAGCAAGTGATTGGGGTCCAGCCGGCCGGAACCTGAGCGCTAAGGGAACAGCGAACACGCGACTACGCGAAGCCGCAACGTGCCGGTATCTTGCAGGCACGCGCGGGCCGCGTGTGACGCGGGGAAGATCACTCGGTCAAGGAGAGTCGGCTTCAGTTCAGCTTGCTGTAACTGATTACGGCGGCAGCGGGTGAGGCGGGAATCTCGACCCGCAGGCCCTTGTCCATCAGGTCGCTGCCGGTGAATTCCCGTCGGGCGGCGGGGTCGTCCAGGGTAATTACGGCATAACGTGCTTTCGGTTCCAGTCCCCGCAGCTTGAAGCGAGCCGATTCGTAGAAGCTGTTCTGCCGCCGAAAGGCCTGGACCATGCCTTCGCCCTGTTCCGGGCGGTCGAATTGCCAGGCGATCCAGACCTGGTCGTCGCGGCTCCAGGGCGTGAGCGGATAAAAGTCGCCGTAGTAGTTCGGGCTCAGCTCCCGCCACTGGCCGATGAGCCGGCGCAGGGCCGCGTAATCGATCTCCCGCACGCGCAGGTCAATGCCCAAGCCGAGGCTGGGACTCACGTTGCTCCAGAAGGCATAAGGTTCGACCGGCGTGAACCCGCTGCCGTAGTAAGGCGCGTTGCGCGCCGCCAGGGTGCCGGTGCCGTGATACGGGAGCCAGAGCGAGATGCCGTAAGTCATGCACTGGTGGCCAATGGCTTCAAAGGCGTAGTCGCTGCGCCAGAGCGGCACGGCCCGCCGCATGGTTTCCAAATCGTTGCGCCGGCCGCCCGAAGCGCACGAATCAATTAGCAGGTTCGGGTGCCGGCGGCGCAGTTCATCCCAGAAGGCGAGATAGCCGGTGACGTGTTTGACTTCAGTAATGCCCTGGCGGTCAGGCGCGTCATTTTTGCGCCAGGCATCGAGCGGGTCCATGTTGAAATCCTGCCGATAGAGGTCAATGCCTTGCGCGGTCAAAAGCTGGTCGATGTGCTCGGTCAGCCAGGCGCGCGCCTCATCATTGCCCAGGTTCAACAACCCGCCGTTCGCCCCGCCGAGCACCCATTCGGGATGGTTTCGGGTCAGCCAGGTGTCGGCGGTGACGCGTTCCGGCTCGAACCAAACCAGGATTCTTATCCCGTTCTTATGGGCGTAATCGGAGACCGCCCGCAAACCGCGCGGGAAACGGTTGGTGTCCACTTCCCAGGTCCCCACGCGCGGCCAGCCGCCGCCGTGGTGGTTGTACCAGCCGGCATCCATCCACCAGTAATCGAGCTGGATGCGTTCCTCGAGGTAACGGTCAATGAACATGACTTGGTTCGTCTCGTTCGCCTTGATCATCTCCTCGTATTGGCGCGAACTGGAGGCGACAAGTTGCGGCGGGGGCAATTTGCCGCCCGGCCGGGGCATCGAGTGGGCCATCATCCAGCGGCGCCAGACGTTCTGCGCGCGAATCCAGTCACCCTTCCAGAACTGCAGGACGATCAGCGGGCTGCGGACCTCTTCGCCGGGCAGCAGCTTGAAATGGGTCAGCTCCTGGCCTGCGCGCAGGTGCAAACCGCGCCCGTCGTCGCGCGCCAACTCCGCCGCCCACTGCCCCGGCCAGCCGACGGCGACGATGAGGCCCTGCCCGGGCCATTCGAGGTTGAAATAGGACCAGTCGGAGTTGGTGGGCCGGCCGCCGGCGGCGCCGATGCGCTTGGTAGCGCGAGGCCCAAGCGGCGTTTCCAGCGGACCGTAGTCGCTCCCGTTGGCCGGCGAGCCGATGTTGTGATGCAGCAGGAACTCGCCGCTGGCGCCGCGCTCCAGGCCGAGGTCCAGCGCCCGGATGTTTTCGAGAATCGGCGTGTCGTTGGTGCCGGTGTTCTTGAAATAGAGCGTCCATTCGACGGTCGGGAAATCGTGATACTCGACGGCGACGCAGCGGACTTGCAATCTGGTTTTGGGGTCGGTCCAGGTCAAAGTATGCTCGGTCTGGCTTTGGCCGCGTTCGCGCGAGCTTCGCTCCAACTGCCACTCCTTCAGCAATTCGCCCGATGCCCGGCCATCGTAGTTGAATGAGAACGGCGTGGTGCCCGCGTACGACGCCCGTTGCGAGGTGGATGACGCGGACTGAGGTTGCGGGGCCTCTTGGCGCCCTTCGAAGCTGGCAGCGGCCCATTGGCGGGCCTCAGAGAGTTCATCGGGCGCCGGCACCACGCCCATCGCCAGCGGCACAACCAGCAGAACCGCGACCAGCAAAGGAGACCGGAAGGAAAGACAAATGTTCATGGAGCCCGGCTTCGATTTCATAAGCTGTGCGCAGTTGACTGTGCGGCGGCATTTTGCAACGCTCCTGCCGCCTTGCACAACAACGAAAAGCCTTAAAGCCGTGGACATCAAGAAAGCCATCATCACCGCCGCTGGCAAAACTCAGCGGACACTTCCTTTGCAAACCCTGGTGGACCGGGACGGCGTCACCAAGACGGCGCTGCGGATTCTCATCGAGGAAATCCTGTCAGCCGGCATCGAGGAAATCTGCGTGGTCGTCTGCCCGGGAGACCAGGCCGCTTACGCCGCCGCCGCCGGCGGGCAGGGCGGGCGGCTTCGGTTCGTCGAACAGAGCGCCGCCCTCGGCTACGGGCACGCGGTTGCTTGCGCGCGTGAATTCGCGGGCGGCGGTCCTTTCCTGCTGCTGGTCGGCGACCATCTTTACGTCAGCGGCCGCAAGCGCGCCGCGCAACAACTGGTCGAGATCGCCGGGGCGGAGAATTGCGCCGTCTCCGCGGTGCAAGCGACGCACGAGAGCAAGCTGCCTTACTACGGGACGATTGGCGGGCGTCTCGCCGCCGGGCGCAAAGGTTTGTATGAGATCTCGGAAGTGCTCGAGAAGCCCACTCCCACCGAGGCCGAGCAAAGGCTCATCGTCCCCGGGCTGCGGGCCGGCCACTACCTTTGTTTCTTCGGCATGCACGTGCTGACGCCGGCGGTCATGGAGCTGCTCGAAGGGGAGGTCGCGCGGGCGGGCAAGGGGGGCGCGCATCTGACGACCGCCCTGGCCCGGCTCGCCAAACGCGAACGGTACCTGGCCTGCGAGCTGGAGGCGCATCGCTACGACATCGGCGTCAAGTACGGATTCCTCACGGCCCAACTGGCCCTGGCGCTCGACGGCCAGGACCGCGACGAAGTGCTGAACGGCCTGGTGGAACTGTTGGCGCGGCGGGGAGTCAAATGAGGGGAGCCGGTGAAACCGTTAAATGGGTTAAATGAGTTAAAGGGGTTACAGGGGTTAAATGGGTTATTCTGACATTCCACATGCTATGCCCGATCTCATTCGCATCATTACCGCCACGGAGCCGGGTCTCCGCAATCAACCGCTCGAAAGCGCCTGCGCCGGCCTCTCCCTGGACGAATTGCTCCGGGCGTGCGCCGGGCTGGACGACTTCCGCCGGCGCAGTGAAAACCTGTATGAGCGAGTGCGCGCCCTCTTCTTCCTCTACGCCATCCATCGCTTCCATTTGCCCGCCAAGCTCGAAGACGCATCACGCATCACGTTTCACGTTTCACGCTCCCTCATTCCCTTCAAAGGCTACGAGCACTTGCTCCAGCGCCGGTTCGAGGAGGCCATCGATCATTTTCTGGCGGCGCAGCAGGCGGAAGGCCCCAGCGACGCCATCTCGAGCGCCTTGGCGGCGGCGTACCACCGGCTCGCGTTTCAGACGCTGGCTGACCAGGTCCGCCGCAGCGTCCGCTCGGTCCGCGGCAATCAATGGATGTTCCGCATGGGCCACCCGGCTGATCATCCCCTGCGCATCCGGCTCGAACTGCTCCGGCCAAACCCGAGCGACGGCACCTACCCGATTCTGCGCGAATGCACCCCGGTGCGCATGGACCTCACGCACTGCGGTTGGAGCGACATCTTCTTCCTCGGCATGGATTTTCCCGAAGGGGCCAAAGTGCTCAACGTCTCCATCGACCTCGGGATACACGGTCGTGACGCCGCGCCGCGCCCGCCCGTCGAGGCCTGCTTGCGCGTCATCGAAGAACCGCTGCTCCGCTTGGTCAGCGTCGATCTGGGCGCGACGGCGGACATCACCAACCTGGCCGAGGTGTTCGACTTTGCCAAAGACTACCTCGGCCTGCTCAAGGCGGCGGTCATCGCCGCCGGCATCGTGCCGCCCGGCATCGAGGGATCGGGCCAGAGTCTGGCCGAACTGCTGGCGCGCATTGTCGGGCCGGGGCGCGGGCTGGAAATCGCCAGCAGCGTCAACAACATCCCCAAAGGCTCGCGTCTGGCGGTTTCGACGACGTTGCTGGCCGCGCTGGTCAGCGTCTGCATGAGGGCCACCGGGCAGGCCGCCTCGCTGACGGGCCAGTTGCAGGAGCACGAGCGCCGGCTGGTTCTGGCGCGCGCGCTGCTCGGCGAATGGCTCGGCGGCTCCGGCGGCGGCTGGCAGGACTCGGGCGGCGTCTGGCCGGGCATGAAACTCATTGAAGGCGTCCTCGCCAGCGAAGGCGACCTGGAGTCCGGCATCAGCCGTGGCCGGCTCATGCCGCAACACCGCATTCTCGACCAAACAGATGCTTCGCCGGAGACGCGTTGCAAACTCCAGGACAGCCTCGTCCTCGTCCACGGCGGCATGGCGCAAAATGTTGGGCCTATCCTTGAGATGGTCACCGAGAAATACCTGCTCCGCTGTGACGCGGAATGGAAAGCGCGCCAGAGCATGTTGGGCATACTCGACGAGATTCTCTCCGCCTTGCGCCGCGGCGACGTGCGCGCGATCGGCGCCGCCACCACCCGAAACTTCCGCCAGCCGATTCAATCCATCATCCCCTGGGCTACGAATTACTTCACTGAAACGCTGATCACGCGGGTGCGCGCGGAGTTCGGCGACGCCTTCTGGGGCTTCTGGATGCTCGGCGGCATGTCCGGCGGCGGGATGGGCTTTATCTTCGCGCCGGAGCAGAAGGCGCGCGCGCAGCAGCGCCTGCAGGAAATCATGTCCGCTACCAAACGCGAACTCCAGGACGCCTTGCCGTTTGCCATGGAGCCTGTGGTCTATGATTTTGCCATCAACGAGCGCGGCACATTCGCCGACCTGCTCGAAGGCGGAGCGGCGCTGATGCCGCCGGGCTATTATACTCTGATTGCGCCGGCGTTGCTGCGACAGGACCGCCACGCGCTCTCGCCCTTGCGGCGCGCCGAATTGGATAAGTTTGGCGCGGCCTGCCGCAATCAGCCCGAGTTGCGCGGAGTGGTGCAGACCCTGTTTGATGTCATGCTGCCCCGCGGCAAGGCGGAATCGGCTGCCGGCCAATCCCTTACCGCGTTGCTCGAACAGCACGGCTTCGACCGTGTCCAGCACGAGCAAATCCGCACCGACCTCAAAGAAGGCCGCATCGGCCTGGCCCAGAACCGCCTGCCTGCCAGCGCGGTCATTGAGGATGTGCAGGAAGGGGATGTCGCCGATGCCGGGAATCTCAAGTCTGACGCCTCAGCCTTAACATTGCTTGGCCTTAACGCGTTGAAGAACGGGGAACTGGCGGTCGTTACCCTGGCCGCCGGCGCCGGGAGCCGCTGGACGCAAGGCGCGGGGGTGGTAAAGGCCCTGCATCCTTTCTGCAAATTGGCCGGGCGCCATCGCACCTTCATCGAGACGCACCTCGCCAAGAGCCGGCGCGTTTCGCGCCAGGCCGGGGCTCTCATTCCGCACATTTTCACCACCAGTTACCTGACGCACGCGCCGACCGAGGAGTTCCTGGCCCGCCAAAACCACTACGCCTACGACGGGCCGCTCTTTCTCTCGCCCGGCAAATCGGTTGGCTTGCGCATGATCCCCACCGTCCGCGACCTGCGTTTTGTCTGGGAGGAAATGCCGCAGCAGATACTCGACGAACAGCAGCAGAAAGTGCGCGACAGCCTGCGTCACGCCCTCATCAATTGGGCCAGCAGCGCGGGGGAGGCCAGCGACTACACAGACAACCTGCCGCTCCAATGCCTGCACCCCGTCGGCCATTGGTATGAAGTGCCGAATCTCCTGCGAAATGGCGTCCTGACGCGGCTCCTGGCGGAGCGGCCCCAATTGAAGTATTTGCTCCTGCACAACATTGACACGCTGGGGGCCGAAGTTGATCCCGCGTTACTGGGCTGGCATATCCGCAGCGGCGCATGTCTCACCTTCGAAGTCATCACCCGCCGCCTCGAGGACCGCGGTGGCGGCCTGGCGCGCGTTAATGGCCGGGTGCGTCTCGTCGAGGGGCTGGCCATGCCGCGCGAGGAAGCCGAGTTCGCCTTGAGCTACTACAACTCGAACACCTGCTGGATTGATCTCGATAAATTGCTCGCCGCCTTCGCCCTCGCCCGCGCCGATCTGGGCGACGAGGAAAAGGTCACTGCCGCCATTCGGCATCTCGCGGCGAAGATGCCCACTTACATCACGCTGAAGGATGTCAAGAAGCGTTGGGGCCACGGACAGGAAGACATCTTCCCGGTGACCCAGTTCGAGAAACTCTGGGTGGACATGACCGCGCTGCCGGAAGTGAACTCGCGTTTCGTCGTGGTGCCGCGGTTGCGCGGCCAACAGCTCAAGGACCAGGCCCAGCTCGACGGCTGGCTCCGCGACGGCTCCGCCGCCTACGTCGAAAGCCTGTGCGAGTTCCAGGGCTGAACTGAAACCAGGTTCGCCCGAACCACAGACTTGCGCGAAGCGGATTCCTGTGGATAACTGAAGGCATGAACGCACAGGAAGTTATTGAGCAGATCAAACACTTGCCGCTGGCCGAGCGGGCACAGGTGACCAAGTTCGTCGTGGAAAGCGACGATTCCTGGATTCCCGAGGAGTTCAAGCAAGCCATGCAGGATGCCAAGGAAGGGCGTTTCATTGACATGGAAACCGCCCTCCACGAGACACCGCCTCCCCGCCTGCGATGAAATACCGCTTCCGCGCGGTTGAGCGGTTTAGATTAAGCGATTGCCCGGCATTCATTGCCCGTTTTGTCTCGACACGAGGCCCGGCAGCGGCATAATGGCTGCCACGATGGTGAGAAACACGACCACCAACGCGGACACCGCTTCCAATGGACGGATAATCCAGGCAAGCAGCGATTCGACCAAAGGGACAACCCCATGAAAACAACCTCGCGAAAGCTCGCAGTGGCTTGGCCGCTGGTGATATTCCTCCTGCTCCCGGCACTCGCGCGCGCCGAAACCGCCGTCCAAGCCTGGGTCCAACGCTACAACAGGCTTGGAAACAGCGATGACCGGGCCTACGCCGTGGCGGTGGACGGCAATAACGACGTGATCGTGACGGGGTTTTCGGGGCAGGGCCCAGGCTCTGCGGATTACGTGACGATCAAGTATTCGAGCGGGGGCGTGCCGCTCTGGACCAACTACTACAACGGACCGGGGAACGACAATGACGAAGCTACCGCCGTGGCGGTGGACGGAAGCAACAACGTGGTCGTGACCGGGTATTCCTTGGGGAACGGAAGCTCTGACGACTACGCGACGATTAAATATTCAGGCGCGGGTGTGCCGCTCTGGACCAACCGCTACAATGGGCCGGGCAACGGCGCTGACGTTGCCACCGCCGTGGCGGTGGATGGCAGCAACAACGTCATCGTGACAGGGTATTCGACTGGCAGTGGCAGCGGTTACGATTACGCGACGATCGAGTATTCGAGCGCGGGGGTGCCGCTCTGGACCAACCGCTACCCCAACGGCTCCTCCTACGCCCTGGCGGTGGACGGCAGCAATAACGTGATCGTGACGGGCACTTCTGGTGGCGGCTACGCGACCATCAAGTATTCGAGCGCGGGCGTGCTGCTCTGGATCAACCGCTACAACGGGCCAGGGGGCAATGACTACGCCAACGCCGTGGCGGTGGACGGCAGCAACAACGTGGTCGTCACGGGGTGGTCCACTGGCAGCGGAAGCTATTCGGATTACGCGACGATCAAGTATTCGAGCGCGGGGATGCCGCTCTGGACCAACCGCTACCACGGGCCGGGGAACTACTATGACAGCGCCACCGCCATGGCGGTGGATGGCAGCAACAACGTCATCGTGACGGGAACTTCCTACGACACCGAAAGCTCTGAAGATTACGCGACGCTCAAGTATTCGAGCGATGGGGCGCCGCTCTGGACCAACCGCTACAACGGGCCGGTGGGCTACGATAACTACGCCAGAGCCATGGCAGTGGACGGGAGCAACAACGTGATCGTAACGGGGCAATCCCTTGGCGCCGTAGGCTATTACGATTACGCAACGATCAAATATTCGAGCGCCGGGGTGCCGCTCTGGACCAACCGCTACAATGGGCCGGGGAACAACATTGACACTGCCAACGCCGTGGCGGTGGACCGCAGCGGCAACGTGATCGTGACGGGGCAGTCGACTGGCAGCGGGAGTGGTTACGACTTTGCCACCGTGAAATACGTCTGCGTCGTCCCGTCGCCGGTGGTGACCGGCCTGCAACTGACCAACGGCACATTCCAGATGCGGGTGGACGATGTGTTGCAGGCCTGCACGGTAGTAATCGAGGCCTGCACGAACCTGGCGGGTTGGGCGCCGGTCTTTACCAACACCACACCCACCAATGTGCTGTTCTACACCGACCCGGATGCCGGCAACTACCCCTGGCGGTTTTACCGGGCGTTCCAATCCCCGTAAACGCGATTAAATGGCGGGTTGGCGAGTCGGCGGCGGTGGCGGGTCGGAGGACGCGCCACCGACCTGTCCAGGCAACTTCTTTGCCGGTTTTGTCTCGACGCGAGGCCTGGCGGGGGTATAATGGCGCAACGATGGTGAGAAACGACCCCGAGCACCAACGTGGACCCGGCGCCCAATGGCCGGATAATCCAGGCAAACAGCGATTCGACCAAAAGGACAACCCCATGAAAACAACCTTTCGAGAGCTTACGGTGCCTTGGCCGCTGGTGATATTCCTCCTGCTCCCGGCACTGACGCACGCCGAAACCCCCGTCCAAGCCTGGGTCCAACGCT
This sequence comes from Verrucomicrobiota bacterium, assembly GCA_050011195.1. Lineage (GTDB taxonomy): Bacteria > Verrucomicrobiota > Verrucomicrobiia > Limisphaerales > UBA8199 > PALSA-1440. The sequence goes on from JBEKJO010000002.1 coordinate 53,791, forward strand.
ACAACGGGCCGGGGAACGGCCTTGACGAAGCCAAAGCCGTGGCGGCGGACGGCAGCAACAACGTGATCGTGACGGGGTATTCGCTTGGCAACGGCAGCGGTAACGATTACGCAACGCTCAAGTATTCGAGCGCGGGCGTGCCGCTCTGGACCAACCGCTACAACGGGCCGGGGAACAGCGATGACTACGCCTGGGCCATGGCGGTGGACGGCAGCAACAACGTGATCGTGACGGGGTATTCGACTGGCACCGCAACCAATTACGATTACGCGACGATCAAGTATTCGAGCGCGGGGGTGCCGCTCTGGACCAACCGCTACAACGGGCCGGGCAACGGCGATGACTATGCCTTCGCCGTGGCGGTGGACGGCAGCAACAACGTCATCGTGACGGGGTATTCAGATAGCGGCGAATACAATTACGACTACGCGACGATCAAGTATTCGAGCGCGGGCGTGCCGCTCTGGACCGACCGTTACAACGGGCCGGGGAACGACACGGACTACGCCACCGCCGTGGCGGTGGACGGCAGCAACAACGTGATCGTAACGGGCTATTCGATTGGCAGCGGAACCGCTGGAGATTATGCGACGCTCAAGTATTCGAGCGCGGGCGTGCCGCTCTGGACCAACCGCTACAACGGGCCGGGGAACGGCGATGACGGCGCCACCGCCATGGCGGTGGACGGCAATAACAACGTGATCGTGACTGGCTATTCGGATGTCAATGGATACGGAACCAATTACGATTACGCGACGCTCAAGTATTCGAGCGCGGGGGTGCCGCTCTGGACCAACCGTTACAACGGGCCGGGGAACAGCGATGACGGCGCCACCGCCGTGGCGGTGGACGGCAGCAACAACGTGATCGTGACGGGGTATTCCTACAATGGAACGGATTACGATTACGCGACGATCAAGTATTCGAGCGCGGGCGTACCGCTCTGGACCAACCGCTACAATGGGCCGGGGACCAGCAACGACCGAGCCACTGCTGTGGCGATGGACAGCAGCAACAACGTCATCGTGACGGGGTATTCATCCAACGGAACGAATTACGACTATGCGACGATCAAGTATTCCGGCGCAGGCGTGCCGCTCTGGACCAACCGTTACAACGGGCCGGGGAACGGCGATGACGAAGCCTCCGCCGTGGCGGTGGACCACAGCGGCAACGTGATCGTGACGGGGTATTCCTATGGCAGCGGCAGCGGTGACGACTACGCGACGATCAAGTACGTGTTCCCGCTGGTTATTACGGACTTCAAACTGACCAACGGCACTTTCCAAGTGCGGGTGGATAACCTCCAGCCCGGCGCGCTGGAGATCCAAGCCTCCACGAACCTCTCCACCAACCTGACGGGTTGGGTGCCGCTATTGACCAACACCACGCCCACCAATGGGCTGTTCTACGCCGACCCGGATGCCGGCGACTACCCCTCGCGGTTTTACCGGGCGTTCCAATCCCCGTAAACCCGTTTAGCTGGCGGGTAGGCGAGTGGGCGGCGGGGCTGGGCCGGAGGATGCGCCACGGACCTGTCTGGGCAACACGTCCCGGAGATGCGCCTGGTCGTTGGCGGCCTTCACTTCTGTATCTTCCTCAGATCAAACCCCGGCGGGCGCTCATAGGCGGGCACCACTGCGGCAAAGGAATCCACCCCGAGATAGTATCCGGTGGCATGATCCGATTTGCCTTTGCACTCGAAGCGCAGGACGTGGGGGCCGGATCTGAGTTTGTGCACGCCCCAGTGGTCTGACACCCGTTTGGCCTCTTGGCTGTAGAGGTCCACCACCGCCAGCTCCTCGCCGTCGAGGGTCACACGGTAGATGCCGTAATCGCAGGAGTGGATCAGCTTGCCCCAAAGATGCGCCGTGATGTCCTTGTCCAGCTTGAACGCGAACTCCACCCAGCCCCGGTCGTCCTTGGGCGTGAAGAACAGTTGTTTACCCTCCTTGGAAATGCCGGGCAGGTCCTGCACCTGGATCGGATGGTCCGAGTGTTTGGCCGTGGGCACCGCCTTCCAGCCGGTGACCAGTTGCAGCGTCCGCTCCGCCAGCCGTTCCGGTCCCGGCGGCAACGCGGGCCAGGGCTTGTGCGGCTCGATCTGATACCAGAACGCGACCGAGGACATCAGGTCGTCGCGTTCGATGAAGCCGCTGCCCGTGCCATCCGGGAAGGTCTGCGAACCCTTGTGTTCGATCTCGACGCGCAGTGATTTCTTGAAGGGCACCGGGTCGGGGACGTGGAACCGGTAGGCCGAGCCGCGATTGCCCGCCGCATAACCCTCCCAAAGCGGCACGCCGTAGAACGGCCCGTCATGCTGGCGGAATCCCCAGCCGTCGCAGAAGTAATCCTCCGTGCCCGTGCCCCGCAGGCTCGGTTCGGCTTCGCCATCAATAAAGAAGAAATCGTCGCCCTCGCCATACCAGCCCGCGGACATATTCTGGACGCTTTGGACGGTGCCGACGTAATGGCCGCGGCCCACGAGGTCGGCGATGAGGTAGTTGCGGCCCATTACGCAGGGAAACTCCTGCCGATACATCGCATGGAAATACGCGGTGTCCCTGGGCAGCGACTTGTGCTTCTGCCAGTCAATATAGTAGTAGAACGCGTTGCACCGCTTGTCGCTCTCGTTGGTCACCGTGACGCGGGCTGATTTGCGGAAGGGCATGGGCCAGTAGCAGTTCCGCCCCCGCCCATCGGACGAGACCTTGATGGGCAGCGAAACGAAGGGCTTGTCCAGTCCATGGCCGACGCCGAAGAAATCCCCAATCGGGCACTCGACGCTGGGATACTTCTCGCCATCCCAGTAAATCCGCAGCGTCAGGAGTCGCGAGTAAAAGGGCGCCGGGTGCGCGATGGTGTTCCAGAAGTGCGTGATGATGCCCGGGCCTTTGAGGTCCGTCAGCACCAGCGTGCCGCCGGGCGCAATCGGGCGCGAGTCAGCGTTCCCATTGCGCCAGTCCGGGTCGGATGACGAGGCCCGCATCGCCTCGAAATCCTTCAGCTTCTCGATCCCCGAGAGCGGGTTGCCGGGTGAAAGTTGGGCGAGCGCTTGCGCGCACAAACCGAGCGCCAGTCCGAAGGAAAGGAAGCGTGTTTTCATGGTGATATGCGTGTCAGAGTCAACTTTTGCGGGCGCGGATATACAGGGTTCTTCCGGTTAATGCAACTGAAGACTGCGGATTTTGCTAGCCCGGAACACTGCCCGGGCGCTACGCTCCTCCGCAGCCTTATGAACACGGAACAACTCTACCAGCAACGCCTCAACCGCTACATCACCGCCCTGCGCAACGAGAAGCCGGACATGGTTCCCCTCCGGCCCTTCGTCGCGGAGTTCACCGCCAAGTACGCGGGCTACACCTGTCAGGAGGTCGCCCACGATTACAACAAGGCGTTCGAGGCCGCCATCAAGACTGCCAAGGATTTCGGCTGGGAAGCCGTCGTGCCGAACATGGTCTATGTCTGGACCGGGCTGGCGCAAGCGGTCGGCCTCCGCTATTATGGCATCCCCGGCATCGGCATCCCGCACGAAAGCGGCTTCAACTACATCGAGCCGCCCGAGGACCAGGCCTTCATGCGCGCCGACGAATACGACGCGCTCATCGCCGATCCCACGGCGTTCCTTTACAACGTCTGGCTCCCCCGCGCTTCCACCGAGGTCAGCAAGATCGGCGGGCCAGCGACCTACCGCAACAACCTCTCTTTCGTGAAGGGCGCCATGGCGATGCTCTCCTATTTCTACGCCTTCGGCCCCCAAATCGCCCGGCTCCGCACTGAGTGCGGCACGGCCTCCGCTATTGCGGGCATCTTCAAGGCCCCCTTCGACATCCTTGCCGACAAACTGCGCGGCTATGTCGGCCTCACGATGGACATGCAGACGCAGCCCAACAACGTCCTCAAAGCGTGCGAGGCCCTCATGCCCCATCTGTGCCACGTGGGCCTGACCACCGCTGACGCGGCTAAGCAAGTCCCCATCGGCTTCTGGATGCACCGCGGGTGCGTGCCCTTCATCAATCCAAGGACGTTCGCCTCTCACAATTGGCCGACCCTCAAGCCCATTATCGAGGAGTTCTGGAAGAACGGCCACCAAACCTTGTTCTACGCCGAAGGCAAATGGCGCCACCATTTCGACGCCTTCCGCGAACTGCCCGACCGCAGCATCGTTTTCCACTGCGACCAGGACGACATCTTCCACGTCCACCGCAAACTCCACGACAAGTTCGCCCTCAGCGGCGGCATTCCCAACCTGCTGCTCAGCTACGGCCAACCGGGCGAAGTCCGCGCCTTCTGCCGGCGGGTCATTGACGAAGTCGCCCGCGACGGCGGCTACATCATGGATGCCGGCGCGATCATGCAGGACGACACCAGCATCGAGAACCTCCGCGTCATGACCCAAACGGCGCGCGAGCACGGCGTTTATAGCGCGGGCACCTACAAACCGCCCGTCCCCACACCGCCCTGCGAAGTGCCGGCGTCGGTGGCGGACCGCCAAAAGCTCAACGGCATGAAAGGCCGCCCGCAGCCGCGCGTCCGGCCCGGCGTCTGTTTCCCGTGGGAGGAGCGCGTCAAGGAACTCCCGGAAATCACCGGCAGCCCCGAGCTCGTCCGCCGAATATGGGAAGACATCGACTCCTTCGGAAACATGTATATCTGGCAACTCCTGCTGAGCTTTTAATCCAATCCCGGAACCGACACCTTGCCCGCCTCAACCGCTCTCTGCGCCCTTGACTTCAGCCACGGGACTTTGGATGGTGGATTAGAGACTGAGAGCTATGCCTTTGTACGAATACGAACTCTGCCAAGGGGACTGTGCGGTGTGCGGGGGGAAGTTCACCTTGCGCCGGCCGCTCTCAGCGGCGCCGTTGACCCAATGCCCGGCGTGCAAAAAGCCGGTTCGCCGGGTGTGGTCCACTTTCAATTCGCCCAAGGCGCTTTCGATCTCGGACGCCAAGAAGGCCGGCTTCACCGTCCTCAAGCGCGTCAGCAAGGGCGAATACGAGCGTCAATAAGGGAATAAGCCCAACGATTCCACTTTCGTTGCGGCCCGGAGTGTGTATCTTCCCGCGCCATGCCAGTACCGGTAATCAGCATTGCACAGATGCGCGACTGGGAACAGGCCACTTGGGCCGCCGGTCAAACGGAAGCGGAAGTCATTCGCCGTGTCGGGAGGTCTGTCGCCCGCAGCGCCCTTCAGTTGACGCAGCCCGGGGACCTGATCCTGATCCTCGCGGGCAAAGGCCACAACGGGGAGGACGCCCGCAGCGCCCGCGAACACCTCGCCGACCGCCGGGTCGAGGTGCTGGACGTGACGGAGACCGCCGCCGATCTGGCGAAGCTGGACACGCTGCTCACATTGCGCCCGGCCCTGACGGTGGATGGTCTGTTCGGCATCGGCCTGGATCGGCCGCTGGGGCCGGGCTGGGTCAGTTTTATCGAGCGCGTTAATGCCGCGCGCTTGCCGGTGCTGGCCGTGGATGTGCCGTCCGGTTTGAATGGCGACACGGGTGAGCCGCAAGAGGCGGCGATCGAAGCCTCAGTGACGCTTACGGTGGGCGCGCCCAAGACCGGGTTGCTGCGGGAGGTGGCCTGGCCGTTTGTGGGGCGGCTCGAAGTCGCCCCGGACGTGGGTCTGGCGCCCTGCCCGCACCAAAGCGAGGTGCAGTGGACTTTGCCGGAGGATTTCGCGGGTTACCCGCCTCAGCGCGCGGCGGCGACGCACAAAGGCAACTATGGCCATTTGGCGATTGTGGCGGGGAGCCTGGGTTATCATGGCGCGGCGGTGCTGGCGGCGCGCGGCGCCCAACGAGCGCAACCGGGATTAATCACCCTGCATACCCTTGAAGCGGTTTATCATGCCATCGCGCCGCAACTGGAGGCGGTGATGGTCTCGGTCTGGCTGCCGCAGGGCAATCTGCCCGGCCTGCACGACGCGATCCTGTTGGGTCCGGGGCTGGCGGCGGCTGACATGCCCGACCAGATGAAGATACTGACGCGGCATCTGTGGCGCGACTCGTTCCTGCCGGTTGTGGCCGATGCCAGCGCGCTGGACTGGTTGCCGCTCGACCCTGTCCCCAAAAATGCCCTGCGTGTCATCACCCCGCATCCGGGGGAGGCGGCGCGGTTGTTGCGCACGACCCCGCAGCAAGTGCAAGCCAACCGGCTGAATACCCTGCGCAACGTTTCGCGGCGCTTCGGCAATGCCTGGGTCGTCTTGAAAGGCCACCAAACACTCATTGGCCGCAGCTCGGGAGACGTCTATGTGAATTCGTCCGGCAATCCGCATCTGGCCCAAGGCGGCAGCGGCGACGTGCTGGCCGGCTATCTCGCCGGTTTGCTGGCCCAACCCGAGTTACGGGCCGACCTGCTCCAGACAATTCGTTACGCGGTGTGGCAGCACGGCGCCGCGGCAGACCGCCTTCAGGCCCTGCGGCCTAACTGGGTGGTGGAGGATTTGGTTGAGGCCGTGGGCACGGTGAAGAGCCGCGGAGCGCCGGCCTCCTCGCCGGCTTAACCCGTCGGCATTCCGACTGGAAAACGCGCCTCTCCGACATTCTCATGCTCTACGCCGGCGTGGACGCCGCCACTCCGCGACTTCGCAATGGCCCTGGGCCATGGGCTTGCCGCCCCGCAATTTTGCTTCCGTTGGCTGGCGCCATCTGTTATGCCCATTCTCATGGTGCGGACATTTTGGTTAGTCGTCGCCTTGTTGATCTGCGGGTGGGTTGCTCCCATGGCCCGGGCCGACACGTTTAAGCTCACCAACGGTGAGGAGATCACCGGTGAATTGTTGGCCGGGTCGGCCAATGACGCGGGGGTGCAGATCAAGGTGGGAGAAGATGAGTACAAACGCCTGCCGTGGGCCAGTTTCTCCCAGGAGGACTTGAAGAAGTTCGCTAAGGTTCAGAAACTCGAGCCCCTGGTCGAGCCGTTTATCGAAATAACACAGGAGGAGAAGATCAAGAAGACCGAGGTCAACATCAAACAACCCGCGCGCCTGGAACGGCCCGCCCCCCAATCCTTGCTCGGCGCGCTCTCTTCTTCCGGCCTCGGGCTGTTGGTGATGCTGCTGCTTTATGCGGCTAATATCTACGCCGGGTATGAGGTTTCCATCTTCCGGGCCCGACCGGCGGCGCTGGTCTGCGGCGTCTCTGCCCTGCTGCCGCTCGCGGGGCCGATTATCTTCCTGTCCCTGCCCACCAAGATAGCCCCGGCCGAGGAAACCTGGGAGACCGTGGGGGCCGCCGCCCCCGAGACCGCCGCGCCAGACGCGGTCAATCCGATGCAGGCGGACGGCGCGGAGCACCCAACGACATTGCGCCTGGCGAGTTCGGAACCAGCGGGCGCCGTGAGATTGGGGCATTTCGAGGGAGGGGAGGACAAGCCCGCCATTCCGCCTGCCACGAAGTACCAGCGCGGCCAGTTCACCTTCAACCGCCGCTTCTTCGAGACCAAGTTCCCCGGCTTCTTCGGCGTCATTCGTCGCGATGCGGACCGGGACATGGTGCTGGTCATCAAATCGTCGCGCGGCGAATACACCGGCCAGCGGATCAGCCGCATCGCCGCCAACGATCTCCACTTGCAGGTCCAGCGCGGCCACGCCTCGGAAGAAGTCATGATCCCCTTCGTCGAGATTCAGGAGATCAAGTTGAAGCACAAAGACGCCAAGTGAAATGTCGCAGCAGTTTGGCACCTTCACCGCCAGCGAACTCTATTGCCCGAAGTGCGGTCGCGCCCAGCCGGTCCGCGAAAGGCTCCTGTTGGTGCTGCCCAACGGTGAACTCCACGAGTTCCTCTGTTCCCGCTGCGCCACCTCGCTGGGCAAACGCACGGTGACCGGGCCGGCGGTGACGCCTGCGGCGCGCCGACCGCAACTGCGGCCCCCCCGAACCCGCCGGCTGCTGCGGTAGCCCACAGCCTTCCCCCCGCTCATGGCTGCATTGCGAATCGTTTTCATGGGCACGGCCGAACTGTCCTGTGACAGCCTGCGGGCGTTGCTTGCATCACCCGCCTTCCAGGTTGTGGCGGTGGTCACACAGCCGGACCGTCCCAAGGGTCGGGAGCTGAAGCTGCAACCCTCGCCCGTGAAGCAACTCGCCCTGCACGCCGGTCTCCCGGTCCTCCAGCCCGAACGCGCGCGCGATGAGGTCTTCCTCAGCGCCCTTCGCGAGTTGCAGCCGGACCTGATCGCCGTGGCGGCCTATGGCCAGATTCTGCCGCAAAGCATCCTGGACTTGCCGCGCTTCGGTTGCCTCAACCTCCACACTTCCCTGCTGCCCAGGTATCGCGGCGCGGCGCCGATTCAATGGGCCATCCTCAACGGCGATGCCGAGACCGGCGTTACGATCATGAAGATGGACGCGGGCCTGGACACCGGTGACATTCTGGCTCAGGCGACGACTCTGATTCACCCGGAAGACAACTCGGAGACGCTGCACGATCGGCTCGCCCGCATGGGCGCGGAGTTGCTGGTGCGGACCCTGCCCGATTATGTCGCCGGCAAGCTCCTTGCCCGGCCCCAACCGGTCGAGGGAGCCAGCTACGCCCCTAAGATCAAGAAGCAGGACGGGCGCCTCGATTGGACCCAGCCGGCGCGCGCCCTCTGGAATCGAGTGCGCGGCTTGGTGCCCTGGCCCGGGGCGTTCAGTTGTTTGCCCGGCCAACCCCAACCGCACCTGCTCAAAATCTGGCAGGCGGAGGTCGTGGAACGCTCCGGCCAGCCCGGCGAAGTCTTGCAGGCCGACAAAGCCGGCCTTGTGGTTGGCTGTGGCCGCGAGGCTCTGCGCATACTGACCTTGCAGCGCGAAGGCGGCCGCCGTCTGCCCGCGCCTGAATTCCTCGCCGGACACCCGTTGAAACCCGGCCAAAAGCTGGGCTGAGGCCCTGCGTTAAACCCGTCGAAAAGGGAGCCCGCTACCCATTCATCATTTGCCTTGACTCTGACATGGTGCCCCCGTAGTCTCACTCAGTTTTGTATGGGTTTTTACACAGAGTATCTGGGAATGCAACTCGACTTTGGCGGGCTGCAGAGAGAGCGAAAGAAGCAACTCGTTCAGATTTCCGAGCTTCGCGAGAAGCGCGCTGTTTTGGTGATCGCGTCTGACCTGCTCAAACCAAACAGCACCATTGATTACAGCGACATTCTTCCGGTCCAGGACCAACTCGCCAACTTGAAGGGTGAGGCGATTGACGTGATACTCGAGACCCCGGGCGGTTTTGCCGAAGCCGCTGAAGACATCATTGCGCTGATTCGCGGCAGATTCGACAACGTCGGCATAATCGTTCCGGGCTGGGCCAAAAGTGCGGGCACAATACTGGCGATGGCCGGCGATGAAATACTGATGGGAAGAGGCTCGGCACTTGGCCCGATTGACGCTCAGATCGCTCAGGCTAACGGCAAGCGGTTCTCTGCGCATGCGTTCCTTGAGGGGTTGAAACAGATAAAGGAGGAGGTAGCGGGGTCAGGAAAACTCAATCCTGCCTACATCCCGATTTTGCAAAACATATCCCCGGGCGAGATCCAGCACGCTCAGAATGCGCAGGCGTTTTCAGAACGGCTGGTGGCTGACTGGCTGGAGCATTACAAGTTCAAGAACTGGGTACATCGGCGAGGTTCGGGCGCCCCAGCGACGCCCGCCGAGAAGCGTAAAAGGGCGGAAGAAATTGCCAGAAAGCTCAGCGACCAATCTCAATGGCTCACTCACGGCCGTTCAATCAGGATCGCCAAACTGGAAAGCGATTTGAATCTGAGAATCACCGATTACAGCAAGAACGCTGACCTCGATGAAGCCATCACACGCTACTACACCCTCCTGAGGATGACCTTCGACACGAACATGTGCAAACTGTTTGAGACGCCTGCCTCTCAGGTTTACCGCTTCACCGGAGTCCAAAGGGTTCCGAGTCCGCCCCCGAAACCGATGCTGCACCAGGCGCAAAGCTTGAACATTCGCATCACGTGTGACAAATGCAAAACACCAATAGTGATGCAGGCGAATTTCCTGCCAAATCTTGCATTAAAACACGGCAATGTCCCTTTTCCACAAAACAATGTCCTTCACTGCCCCAGTTGCAAAACCGATATAAATGTGGCAAATATAAGATTGCAGGTAGAAGGCCAAACTGGCAAGAAAGTGGTGTAATATGAAAATGCCTCAGCCCGAAACATTTGAAATTGTATTCTCAAAGCGCGAGGAGTTGTTGCAACTGGACCCAGAACAGGTCCTCGAAAGCGCAGAAATCATCGCCGCCTGCGAAGAGGTGCGGGAAGTGACAGATGTCTTTGAGCATCCCGAGGAGGAAACCTGTTTCACTTACACTCGCGGCTGACGAGTAGGCACGAATGTCGAGGCCGACCGTTACTCAGTCGGCCCTCTTTGCTTTTTCTGGCCTTGCCCTCGACAAGCTCAAATCTGGTGAAGGAGTCCTGGAAATACGCCCCTCAGGCTGTTTCATAGCTCTTTTCCGGTTGCCCGTCTCTCCAGCTCTCGCGCGGTGTTTTCAATGCCGTCCGCCCTTTTTCCAGAGCCGGCCCCCTCCACGTGTAATCGGATGTTGGCAGCGTTGGAGTCAGGGCGGGGGCTGGCGGTGCGACCAGTAAAACGGACGCCGATGCAAGTGCATCACCGCTTTGATGTAAAGCGCGTCGGCGCGCACGCTGTAAACTATGGCGTAGGGAAAGCGGTGGAAATTGAGCTTGCGATTGTCACCCCGGATTTTGCGCCAGCGTTCCGGCTCGGCGACGATGCGGCGCAACGTGCGTTCAAACTGGTCAAGGAAATCATTGCCCAGGCCCGGCTGCCGTTCCTCATACCACAGCGCGGCGGCTTCCAGTTCCTCGTCGGCTTCAGGATGGCTGGCGATGCGCATGGAGCTTGTCGCGGATGTCTTGAACAACTTGCTCCACCGGGCGGCAACTGACTTTGCCTTCCTCAATCTCGCGCGAGCGCCGGTCAATGACTTCCCGCCACTGCGTTTCCGCGTCGGCATCCACGGTATCATCGAGGCTCGCGATGAGTTGCCGGGCCAGATACGCCCGGTCTTGTTCCGGCAAGGCCAGCATTTCAACCACTTTTTCAGCCGCAATGCTCATGTGGCTCAATCTCGGCGTTTACGGGCGTTCTGGCAAGTCTTAATGGCTTGCCGGGCCGCTACTCGCGTAAATCGTAAATCGTAAATCTAACCCGCATCCCGCTTCCCACCGTCGACAATTCTGCTACGGTGTCCGCATGGGCACAAAATATGTCCGGCTGAACAAAACGCTCTACCGCTACCTCTGCCGCTGCCGCAGTGACGCGTCGGACCCGCTGTTGGAGGAGTTGCGCGCGGAGACCGCGTCGCTGGGCGAAGAAGTGAGCAAATGCCAGATCAGCGACGAGCAGGGGACCTTCCTGAGCGTTCTGGTCGCGGCGGCTGGCGTGAAATCCGCCATCGAAGTCGGCACGTTCACCGGCTACAGCTCACTGTGCATCGCCCGCGCGTTGCCCGCCAACGGACGGCTCCTTTGCCTGGATGCCAGCAAGGAATGGACGGCGGTGGCGCGGAGGTATTGGGCGAAGGCGGGCCTGCAAGACCGGATCGAGCTGCGGCTCGGCCCGGCCATCCCCAGCTTGCAACAGCTCGAACCCGGCCTCACCTTCGACTTCGCCTTCATTGACGCCAAGAAGACCGAATACGACGCCTACTATGAACTTCTCCTGCCGCGCATCCGGCGGAACGGCCTCATTCTGTTCGACAACATGCTCTCGGGCGGACGGCTTGGCGCCGGCCCGGTCAAAGAGGCCACCGGGCGCGCGATTGATGCGCTGAACCATAAACTGGCCGGCGACGCGCGGGTCGAGGCCGTCCTGCTGCCGGTCGCGGATGGCATTCAGTTCTGCCGGAAACGGTGAATTGATTTGCGGCCACTCTCCGAAAGGATTCTACTCGGTCTGATGAGCAATAACCTTCCGGCTGCCGAACTGTCCTGGAGACGGTCGCGCTACGGGTTTGCCGGCTTTGGGTTGCTTTCGCTGCTGGGCGCCTGGTTCCTGCTGCGGCTGGTGCTGTTCCTGGCGTTCAAGCCGCCCGCGCTGCCGGCGGCGGATGTCCTGCTGGCTTTTCTCAGTGGGTTTCACCGCGACCTGTTCGCGGCGCTGGCCGAGACGGTGCCCCTGCTGTTCTGGATGCTGATCGTGCCGGACCGGCGGTTCGGGGCTACGTGGCACCGGCTGCTGTTTCTGGGCGGCTGCCTGGTCTTCTGGTTCGTGCAGGTCTTCCTGCTCTTCGTCGAGTTCTTCTTCTTCGATGAATTCAGGTCACGCTTCAACACCGTCGCCGTCGATTACCTGCTCTACCCCAAGGAGGTCTTTATCAACATTTGGGAGTCGTATCACGTCGGCGTGGTTCTGGCGCTTTGCCTGGTCCTGAGCCTGGGCTGGCTGTTCGCGGCGAGCCGGCTTTTTGGGCAGATGTGGGAGCGGCCCTTCCCGGCCAAATCCCGGCTGCTGCATTTGGCGGCGGTTGTCGCGCTGGCCGCGTTGCTCGCCCCAACCTTCAATCTCCAGGGCGCGCACGTGAGCAGCGACCGCACCCTGAATGAAGTGGCCAACAACGGCGCGCTCTCCTTCTTCGCCGCGGCCTGGACGCACAACCTCGACTATGCGGCCTTCTACAAAACCCTGCCGGCGGATGAGGCCTATCAACGCGCGCGCCGCCTGCTGGCCGAGCGGAACACGCAATTTGTCGAGGCTGGCCAGTCCATTCGCCGGCGCGTGGCCGGCGACCCGGCCCGCCCGCGCCTCAATGTGGTCATCTTCCTCGAGGAAAGCCTCGGCTCCGAATTCTGGGGCTGCCTGGGCCGGACCAATACGCTCACGCCGGAGATGGACAAGCTGGCAGCGGAGGAAGGTCTGCTCTTCACCAACATCTATGCTTCCGGCAACCGCACTGTGCGCGGCATGGAAGGCGTGCTCTCTTCCTTCCCCCCGCTGCCCGGCGAATCCATCGTCAAGCGGGACCGCTCGGACAACGTCGAGACCATTGCCCGCGTGTTGAAGCGCGACGGCTACGCGAGCGTATTCCTGTACGGCGGACGCGGGCTGTTCGACGGCATGCGCTCCTTCGCCGTCCGCAACGGTTACGACCGTTTCGTCGAGCAGAAACACTTCGAGCATCCCACCTTCACGACCATCTGGGGCGTTTGCGACGAGGACCTGTTTTTACGCGCGGTGGACGAGTTCCGCGAACTGGCCAGGACGGGCCAGCCGTTCTTCGGCACCGTGCTCTCCGTCTCCAATCACAAGCCTTACACCTATCCGAAGGGCAAAATCCCCGAAGACCCGGATGCCAGACAGCGCGAACATGCCGTGAAATACTCCGACTATGCCCTGGGCCGCTTTTTCGAGGCGGCGAGGAAGGAAGCCTTCTGGACGAACACCCTCTTTGCCGTCGTGGCCGACCACGGCGCGCGGGTCTATGGCGAGCAAAGCATTCCCATTCACTCGTATGAAATCCCGCTGCTGATCGCCGGCCCGGCGGTCGTCCAAAGCCCGAGCCGCGTCTCGCAACTCGGCTGCTCCCTCGATGTGCCCACGACCGTCCTCGGCCTGCTGGGGCGTCCTTATGAGACGATGTTCTTCGGCCGCGACCTGCTGCGGAGCCGGCCCGACGAAGGCCGCGCCTTGCTGAACCATAACCGCGACATTGGCCTCCTGGCGCACGACCGTTTGGTGGTGCTGGGCCTGCGGCAAACCGTCGAGTTCTACCAGGGCGATCCCAAGGTCGTCGATATGAGCCTGCTCCCGCAGCCGACCGACCCCGACCGCGAGCTCGAGCAGGACGCCATCGCCCTTTACCAGGTCGCCGATGATCTTTACATGCATCGGCGTTACCGCCTTGACGGCGAGCCGTCCGCCCGGGCATTGGCGCCAAGGGCGGAGGAGCCAGCCAGGGTCCGCTGACCTGGATTGTTAATCCGTGTAACTCGCACTCCCGCATTTTCCCATTGCGGTTTGCGGGATTTGGAGGATACTGTGGGCGTCGGAGCAACTAAACGAAAAGGAAGAAGATGACGACAGAACATGCCAATGAAAGATTAGCGAGCGATCTCAAGGCGGTCGTGCGCGACGCAGAAGATCTGATGAAGGCCACCGCCGGTCAGACCGGAGAGAAGGTCGGCGAAGTGCGCAGCCGGCTGGCGGCGGCGATCGAATCGGCCAAGACCACTTGCCAATCGTTGAAAGACAAGACCGTCGCCGCGGCCAAGGCCACGGACGTCACGATTCGCGAGCATCCCTACGAATCAATCGGCATCGCCTTTGGCCTGGGGCTGCTGGTGGGTTGGCTGGTGGCGCGCAAGTAGGGGCACATGGAAGAGCCGGGGGAGAGCACACCGGGAGTCTTCGCGTCGCTGGGGCGGCTGCTGAAGACGGCCGTCGCCATTGCGCACAACCGGTTTGAGCTGTTCCTGGTCGAACTGCGGGAGGAGCGCTGGCGGTTCTTCAATGCGCTGCTGCTGGCCGGGGTGGTCCTCATTCTGGCGCTGATGACCCTGATGGCGGCCACCATCGCGCTGGTGGTGGTTTGCGTGAAGGCGGGGCGCCTGGACCTGGTCGTTGCGCTGGTGCTGCTATATCTGGCGGCGACGATCCTTTGCTTCTGGCGGTTGCGCGTCCGGTTGAAGAACTGGGCGGCGTTCTCGGCTACCCTGACCGAACTTAAAAAGGACAAGGCATGTTTGGACGACAGGAACTAGATCGTCTGGCCCTGGAGAAGCAGGTGCTCGTGGCGGAGAGCGGTTTGAACCGTCTCGCGGTCCAGGCCGAACTCCAGAACCTGCGCTCCGCGACGGCGTGGGTGAGCAAAGCCGCCCGCTGGCCGCGAAAACCCGCGCTGCTGCTGCTGGTTCTGGCTCCGCTGGCGGGTTTCCTGCTGGCGAGAGTTTCCCGCCGCGAGGATTCCCAGTTCAAACGGGTGTTGGCGGTGGCCAAGTGGATTGGACCGCTGTATCGGTTGTGGAAGAGTTTCTCCGCCAGCCGGAAGGAGGCCGAAGCCGGGGAGCAGAGGGCAGAGTTCTCAGTTCTGAATTCTTAGTTTTTAGTTGGCGGCGGGACGCCGCCACAACCCGCAGGCGAGACGCCTACGCCACATTCCGCATTTTGTGATTGACAAGCTTGTGCCTTTATGTTAAGGGTCTCACATTATGGGTTTGCAGGGGTTGTCTGTATCTGCCGGCCAAGCACTCCGGCAGCGCCAAGCAGAGCAGTGTTGGTTCGGCGAGCCGCCAGGGGGTCGGCAGGTTTTTATTTGCACCCGGCAGCAATTGAGGGTCAGGAAGGCGATGACAACGCCACCAGCAACATTGTTCCGGCCAAATGAGGGGCGGTGGCCGAGGGGAGGGGGCGGTGAGGGGGAGTGGCGGGCGGAAGACAAAGGAACAACTAAGGAACAACTAAGGATAAACAAAGGATGTATTGGCTCCGGCCCGGCTCCTGCTTGAGGACCTCTTTGTGGGCAGGGCGGGGGCCATAAATGCGGAGTGGGGAGTGCGGAATGCGGAATGGAGAATGCAGAGGCGGTAGCTGAGGGTTGTTTTTTCGGTGCGGAGGCGGCGGGCGGGGGCCGGCTCGGTACCGGTCTCTGGCGGGGGCGGGGTCTCCGACTGACAGGATGAAATTAAGCTGGCGGGGACTGTGGCCCCGCTTGGTTGCGGGGCGGCTCGCCGTGACGGGACCTGCGGCTTGGCGGGGATGGACTGTTCCTCGGGAGCGGTCCGCCTGCCGGTGGGCCTGGCGCAACCTCTGTGCCACGGTTGGGATGGCGAAGAGGGATTCCGGGGTGGTTGGGGCTGCCCCTTGGGCTGGGTGCTGGCAGTCGGACAGCAAGAAAAGGAGTGCTTGTCATGGGGCGGGCTGGGGGTTACAAACGGTCCGACAAGGCTTGATGAAGACTTGCGGCATGAGGTGAATTATTACGCGCACACAGCGGTGAGGTCGGAGGGGACGCCGGATCGGAATCCAGCGAAATGGCAGTTGCTGTCCACGCACTTGCGTGGACGCCGTTCATCGCCGACTGGAGTGGGGCCGCTGGTTGTACGCGCCCTGCCTGGGTTGGAAGGAATTCGTGCCGCATAACGTTGGCCCATTCCGGCTGGGAAAGTATGGCTGCGACGCCGAAAATGATCAGTCGAGAGCAAATCTCGCCCCACCAGCAGCGGCATTTTCCGGTGCAACCATTTGACCGATGTGGTAAGAGAGTCTCGTGCCCGGTGTGAAACAACCATTTCTCGCGCAGTTCCCCGATCCAAAGGCTCGGGACTGGGTGTATTACCGGTCACGCCAAGAAATTCGCACACAGCCTGCCCTGCTTGGCTACGCGCATCACGTCCTCCGGGCGTTCGACAAAGAAGTTTTGGGGATCACTGGCGTGCTCTGCGTTGATGGTCGGCCAACGATTTACTTCCGTCGTGACAATGAACCGTTGTCTTGGGCGAATGCCAACCGTCTGCATCGCATCTTCTGGAATCAAGGCATCGCCACCGTGCTCGTTCTTGCTGACCCAGAGCACCTCCGCATCTATTCGGCACAAGCTGAACCGGTTAGAGAAGGCGACGCCTCTCCACAGCCCGCCGCGCTTGTCGAGGACCAACTGGAGGACATCGCCGAGCTTCTGGAGCTTGAGAGCCTCCTGCACGACGTGGCATCGGGACGGTTCTACCACACTCATGCCGGCCGCTTTAACGAAAAGCAGGCGGTGGACGAGTTCCTGCTGCGAAATCTGGCCCACGCCCGCGACCGGCTGCGAACCGGTCCCTACAAGCTCAAAGAGGAAGCAGCGCACGCCTTGCTGGGTCGCCTCATTTTTCTCTGCTATCTGACCGACCGGAAGGTGATTGACTGGGCCGATTACGAGAGGGAAGTCGGAAAAGGTATCGCCAATGTGCACCAGTTGCTGGAGAAGTACGACTCTGAGGAAGGACTGCACCGCCTGTACCGTTTATTGGGCCGGCTGCAAGCGGTGTTTAACGGCAGCATGTTTGACCAAAACCTCAAGACCGAGTCCCGTCGCCTCAGACCCTCGCATTACGACGTGCTGCGTCAGTTCTTCTCTGTTGGCGAAGTCCGCACGGGTCAAGGCATGCTCCCGTTTTGGGCCTACGACTTCAGCGTGATTCCGGTCGAAACGATCAGTGCTATCTACGAAGATTTTCTCAGCACCGAAGACGCCGAGGGCAAGCGCAAGGAAGGCGCGTACTACACTCCACGCCATCTCGCAGAGATGGTCGTGGATATCGCCGTCGGAGATGACCCAGACTGGACGAAGCATCGGTATCTCGACCCGGCGTGCGGCTCCGGCATCTTCCTCGTGACGCTGTTCAACCGACTCGCGTCGCATTGGGTTTTCCAGAACGACAACGCCAGCTACCGCAAGCGAGCGGAGGCCCTGCTCAATATCCTTCACAACCAGCTTCGCGGTGTGGACATCGAGCGGACGGCCTGCCGAATCGCGTGCTTCAGTCTCTATCTTGCATTCCTTGACCAGTTCGAGCCCCGCGACATCCGTGAGTTCGCACGGTTGGCGCAGCGCGACAGGCCCAAGGTTCTGCCGAAGCTCTTGCGCTACCGGGACAACAGCAGTTGGCGAGAGAAGCACGCGCCGACCGTGATGCACGGTGATTTCCTCCAACTCGACTCAGGAATCGAGAAGTTCGACTGCGTCATCGGCAACCCGCCGTGGGCAGGCCGAGGAACACATCAAGTCGCTTGGAAGTTCATGCAGCAAGCGCCGCAGCAGCTACGAAGCGGCGCCTATGGTTGTCTGCTGCTGTCAGCCAAGGTCTTTTTTAACAAGACGGACGAGCTACAGGCGGAATGGTTCGGCAATGTGACTGTGCAACGAGTCGTTAATCTCTCCGATTTCCGTCACATCCTGTTCGAACACGCCAAGTGCCCGGCATTGATTGTCCGGTTTGCCAACGCCAAACCAACTGACGCCCACCGCTTCCGATACGACACGCCGAAGGTGACTGGCACAGATTGCCGTGACGGTGTCGTAACCATCTTCCCGCGCGACCGGAAACGTCTTCAGCAGAGCGCGCTGCTGGTCGCAGCCAGCAAACAACAAGTGCCAGGTTTCTGGAAACGGCATTTCTCCGGCACACCTCGCGACTTGAAGCTACTCGATTTACTCGACGACATATCCGAGTTGCGGGCCGTGGTAAAGCCTCTCGCTAAAGATAGGAAAGAGAGTTCGCGCTGGTGGACGGGAGAAGGGATCAAACCCAAAAAGGATGGCACGCACAAGCCGTGGTGGAACGAAACCCACAGCTATCTCAGCGCACGATTGCAAACAACGGCTTTGTTTGTTCTGGAGAAAGACTGCGAACCCGTGGGAACACGCTTTCATCCGTTTGTGGAGCGCAAACGAGATCCGCGGCTCTTCAAGGCTCCCTTAATTGTGGTGAGCTACGGTTTTGGCAAGATTGCATTTTCCGATTTTGCAGTCCTTTTCCAACACTCGCTGAGAGTGATTACACCAGCGACACAAAATCCAGAGGAGCGCGAAGAAGAATCAAATCTGCTGCTCTTTCTCACCATATATCTACGTTCGAATTTGGCGAAATATTACCTCTTCCACACGAGCGCGAACTGGGGGATTGAGCGAGACAAGATTCACTTGTTTGAATTACTTCACTTGCCATTCCCGCTGCCGGGCGACGACTGCGCTCATCCCCAAGCCGCAGGTATCGTGGCCAAGACTGCTGCTGCCACTAAGACATTGCGCGACGAGTTGGCCGCAGAACTCAACGAGCTTCACGATGAGCGACAAGAGCGCGGCCTGCCGCTTGAATCTGACGAGTTTCATGAAATGCTCGCTTCGTTCAACGAGAAACGGAGGGCCAAGGTGGACGCACTACAATCCCGTCTGGAGCGCGACGTTTATCGCTACTTCGACCTAACCGACGAAGAGATTGCTCTGGTTGAGGATGCCGTCCGGATTATTGAGCCCAGTTCGACACCGATTAACCGCGATGTTGTCCGCAAGGCGGCTGTCCCGACGATGAAGCCTGTCACTCGCGATGCGCTCGGCGCATACTCTACAATGCTGACGGGCACGCTAAATGAATGGGCCGAGGGCGGTTCGTTGCGGGTCGAGGCATCCGCCGTAATCTTTGAAGAGCGTCCGTACATTCTGTTCAGCGTGCGCCAGACGAGGATGCCGCGACCATTCCGTATTGAGAAAGTCACTCGCCGCACCAGTGCGTTGTTGGAGCGCATCTATGACGCCGCCCGCCAAACACAGGGCCGGTTTGAGCATCCGCGCGCTGTATCTTTCTTCGACGGCACGTCTATCCACCTGCTCAAGCCGGTCGCCCTCATGCACTGGACGCGCACCGCTGCCCTCAACGATGCGGACGAGATTTTCGCGGAGATCATCCGACAGCGCCGCGCCAAATCTGCATGAGCACCGGAGGCGCCGAGGGCTATTTCGAGTTCTTCCGGGAGGAATTGATTCCAGACGGCTTGCAGCTTGTTCTCGACGTTTGGCGCAAACTTCCCTCATCCACCAAAGCCGGCAAGGAAGACGAAATCACCGGCCGCTTGGCGGCGGCGATGAAGCGGGAAAAGAAGGCGCGCAGACTTGGCTTCTCCATTCACTTTCAGGCGATTCCGCTTGGCCCCTACGGTCCAGTCGCAGCCCGGATTGACTTCAAGTTCCTTGCCAGCTTCGACGAGGATGCCTATTTCGCCTTCGAGTGCAAACGACTGCGTATTCCGCAGCCGTCGGGGCTCGACCACAACACCGACTCTTACGTGGGCTGTGAGGGTATGGGACGCTTCATCATCGGCAAATATGCGTCCGGCCAACCTCATGGGGCAATGATTGGGTACGTGATGGACGGCGACATCGCGATGGCCAAATCGGCGGTCATCGCACTCGTCCACGCGCGAAAAACCGAACTAAAACTCACCAGCGGCCCTACTTGGGAGGACTCCCGGTTCCTGCCGAGCGAAACTGATGTCCATCAGACGAGGCATTGCCGCGAATTGAACACAGGAGCAGGTGCGGCATTCACGCTTCAGCACATGTTCCTGTCCGTCTGACCGCCGGCTCAGGCAGAACATCGAGCACGTGTCCACCGCGCTGACGCCTCTGCCCTTGCGTAAGGCGTCCACCACAGGCCGGGTTTCGTGTCGCCCTGCCCGTACGGGGGGCGATTCCAACATGCGCGCCGCCGGACGACCGGATGCCTTGCGGCCAGAAAACAGTTGTATTCCACCAAGCCGGGTTTAGCCTGCCGGGGCTGTCAATGAAAACGTTTGCCGAACTCAGTTTCCCCGGCCGCCTTATTGCGGTCGAGGGCCTCGATGGCTCGGGGAAATCCACCCAGATTTATTTGCTGAAGCGCTGGCTCGAATTGCAGGAGTTGAAGGTCTATTTCAGCGAGTGGAACTCCTCCGAGCTGGTCAAGTCCGCCACCAGCAAGGGCAAGAAACGCGAGCTGCTGACGCCGACCACGTTCAGCCTCATTCACGCGACGGATTTCGCCGACCGCTACGAACGGCACCTCGTGCCGCTGCTGCGGGCCGGCTACATCGTCCTGTGCGACCGCTACATCTTTACCGCCTTTGCGCGCGACGTGGTCCGCGGCTGCCCGCCCGAATGGGTGCGGGGCATCTACAACTTCGCCGCGCTGCCCGACCTCACCTTTTTCTTCAAGTCGGATTTGGAAGTGTCGCTCAAACGCATTCTGGATGGCCGGCCCCAATTGAAGTACTTCGAGGCGGGCATGGACCTGCGCCTGTCCGCCGACCCCTACGAAAGCTTTCGCATCTTTCAGGGGCGCATTCTGGAGCAGTACCTCGCGATGAGCACCGAGTTCAACTTTCTGGTGGTGGATGCCAATCAGCTTGTCGAGAAGCAGCAAGCCGTGGTGCGCGAACTGGTCACCCAACGGCTGGACCTGGCCAGCTTTCACCGCGCGGAGCGGCTGCCTGCCAAATCACCGGCTGAGCCGCACCGGAAGGCCAAAGAGGAGGAACCGGTCGAATGAAAGGCGTTGCCAACAACCACATTGTCGTCCCGCGCCGGAGCGAACGGCGCTTCTACGGGCACGGGATTCCGGGGGTTGACCTGGAACAACTGGCCGGCAAGCTCATCGTGGTCGAAGGCGCCGACGGGTCGGGGCGCTCTACGCAGATTGCGAGGCTGGTGGAATGGCTCGAGGGGAGCGGCCATGCGACGGTGCAGGTCGGCCTCAAACGGTCCACGCTCGTCAGCGAGGAACTGGAACAAGCGCAGGAGGGCAACATCCTGAGCCGCACCACGCTGAGCCTGTTTTACGCGACCGATTTCGCCGACCAACTGGAGAACATCATCCTGCCGGCGCTCAAGGCCGGGTTCGTCGTGCTGGCCGACCGCTACATCTACACCCTGATGGCGCGCGACATGGTCCGCGGCATGGACGAGACCTGGTTGAAAAACCTCTACGGCCTGGCGCTCGAACCGGATGCGGTCTTCTACCTCAACGTCCCGCCCGAGGAACTCGTGCAGCGGACCTTCGCCAAGAACGCGGCCCTGGATTATTGGGAAAGCGGCATGGACCAGGGGTTGTCCCGCGACCTGTTCGACAGCTTTATGAAATACCAGACGGCGATGCAGAAGACCTTCCGCCGCCTGCAAAGCTCTTACGGTTTCACCATCGTGGACGGGATGCGCCCGGCGGACGTTATCAACGCCGAATTGCGCAAGAAGATCAGCGCCGTGCTGGCGGGGAAATAGGAGAGAGTTATGGCCGAAAGCAGCAATAAGGCGGAACACTTCGTCGGCGTTGACCTGGGCGGCACCAAGATTCTGTCGGGCGTCTTCAAGAACTCGCTCGAATGCATCGGCTCCGCCAAGCTCAGCACCAAGTCCCAACGCGGCGTCGATGCCGTCATCGAACGCATCGCCCGCTGTGTCCAGGACGCGGTGGATGAAGCCGACCTCAACCTCAAACAGGTCGCCGGCGTCGGCATTGGCGCTCCGGGCGCGGTGGATTTCGCCGAGGGCAAGGTCATCTTCGCCCCCAACCTGGAGGGTTGGAAAGATGTGCCGCTCAAGAAGGACCTCGAAAAGCATCTCGGGGTGCCGGTCTTCGTGGAGAACGACTGCAATATCGCGGCGCTGGGCGTCCATGTCGCCGAACTCAAAGCCAAGCCGCGCATCCTCATCGGCATCTTCGTCGGCACCGGCATCGGCGGCGGGTTGATCGTCAACGGCGACCTCTACGGCGGATTCAACCATACGGCGGGCGAGATCGGGCACATGGTCCTGGATGTCAACGGCCCCAAATGCGGCTGCGGCAACAAAGGCTGCTTCGAGGCGCTCGCCAGCCGGACCGCCATCTTTCAGCAGATCAAGGCCGGCGTCAAAGACGGCCAGAAGACCCTCCTCACCGAAATGCTGGGCGACGACCTCAGCGACTTGCGCAGCGGCGACCTGCGCAAGGCCATGCGCCGCGGCGACAAGTTCGTCGAGAAAGTCATCGCCGGCGCCGCCGAATACATCGGCATCGGCATCGCCAACCTGGTCAACATCCTCAGCCCCGAAGTCGTGGTCGTTGGCGGCGGCGTCATCGAGGCGCTGGCCGACGAGATGATGAGCGTCATCGTCGAAACCGCGCAGGACTACGCCATGCCCGGCACCATGAAGGGCGTCGAGATCATAGCCTCCAAACTCGGCGACAACGCCGGCATCACCGGTGCGGCCGTCCTGGCCCGGCGCGAGACCAAGTAAACAAGCAGTGTCCGGGGGCGCCGGGGGTTGGATCAGTCGATGGAAAGGAACGTGCCCGCGATGTGCCGTGTGCCGTTCCCGGAGTTAAAGTAATAAACGACCAGCGCGCGATGCTTCGAGAGCATCGTCGCCCAGGGGTAACCCAAGTCGCCGTTGCCGCCGTCATTGCGCAAGGCGATTTCCGGCGCCGACATCAGATTGGCGCATTCGGCATCCAGCACGCGGGCGCGAACCCCGAACGGCGGATGGCGGTAGCCATAGACCAACAGCACGCGCTGATCCGGCAACCGCAGCGCGTAGTGGGGGTGCCCCTGGAACCCGGCATCTTCCCAGCGCTGAAAGCTCTTGCCGTGGTCCGTCGAGCGCGCCACGGCGGTGTGATCGTCAAAGTCTTCCGTGCGCATGAACGCCACTAGGGTGCCTTTGGGCGTTTCGTAAAGTGAGGTCTCGTTGAATGTCACCTTCTGGTCCACGGCGACAGGACAGGAGTAGGTCCAGGTGTCGCCCTGGTCTGACGAAATGAGCAGGTGCGTTGCCGGCTTCCCAGGCAACGTCGAGGTCTTGGACGCAACCACCCAGTAGAGCTTCCCATCCTTGCCCTGGGACATGGCGCCACGGTTGCAGGCCGGCACGGGCTGGCCGAACGGGCCGAACACAGTCTCCCCTGGGGTCGGCGGCGGGATAATCGGCCCTTGCCAAGTGTGGCCGCCGTCTTTGGAGCGGAGCAAATAGCCCCCCAGGGAGACGAAACTTCCGACACGAAACGCGTCCTTGAGCTTGGCCGCTGCCTCCGCGCGGAGCAGTGCCCAGCCGTAGCTGGAACAAAGGATCGAACCGTCGCGCAAGGGCGCCAGGCAGGGGTCTTGTGAACCGCCAAAGGGATTGGCGTAGATCAGCTCCGGCGTTCGGCTCCAGGTCTTGCCCTCGTCGCGCGACCGCACGAGCACCAGGTAACTGTTCGGATCGGTGTGGGTGATGCCGTCCTCCCCGAACAGGCGGCGTTCCGGCGCGCGGCGAAACGCCACCAGCAGCTCCCCATCCGACCGCCGCACAATCGAGGGAAAGGCGCTGTAAAACTTGTCGTCCTTGTAAATAATGATGTCCTCGACCTTGCGCACTCCGGCGGAACCCGTTTGGGCGGCTTGTCCCCCGTGCATGGGGCCGACCACGCCCGTTATGAGCAGAATCGGCAGAACGAAGGCAAAAGAGTTGCAACGCATGGCTCTTGCATGGCGGCTCGATCTGCCACAGGCAAGAGAAATCCGTTCTCGTGTCAGTTGATGGTATTGGCCTGGTGGAGGGATTCGTTACGGCGGGGGCCTGGCGCGCAAACTGCGAGTGCCGTATCCGGGAGCGATTTAGCATCTGATTGGGCCGGAGGTCCGGGGCAGGAATTCACTCCATCGCCGCCGCCGGCATCAATCGGCGCACTTTTCTCCAGCAACGCAGAATAGCTAATACAACAAAGCAGCCAGACAACTGACGTTCATAACCCCCTTGACACATCAAGGCCGTTCTGGCCTAATGGGTGGCGAAGTCGAGTGTCGTCGCGTCACTCCTCTAAGCAAGTAAGAGAGAGAACTTGGAAAGTCGCCGATGAAAGCCAAAGACCAACAGAGCAAGGGGTGCCGTTCGCCGGAAAAAAGAACGGCAAAGCGGGCCGCCAAAAGTCCGGGCGAAGATTGGCCATCGTCGCGTTCCCGAGCCGCTGCCGGCAAACCGCTGCCGAAGGCTCCGTCGGCGGTCACCCCCCCCTCCTGCTCCCCGGAAAAAACAGGTTTGGCGCAGTCGGGCAAAGAGGCGTTTTCCATCGTTGGGATCGGCGCGTCGGCGGGCGGGTTGGAAGCCTTCATGGAACTGCTCAAGCATCTGCCGGCCGATTCGGGCCTGGGCTTCGTGCTGGTCCAACATCTCAATCCGACGCACCAAAGCGCGCTGACCCAGCTTCTGGGCCGAGTCACCGCGATGCCGGTGAGTGAGGTTGCCAACGGCCAGGCGGTCCTGCCCAATCACGTTTATGTCATCCCGCCCAACGCGGGCCTGGTGATCCAGCAGGGGGTCTTGATGATCCAACCTCGGCAGCAGACCGGCGGGGCGCAACGCTCGATCGATAATTTCTTCCAGTCCCTGGCCGAGGACCAGCATGAGCGGGCCATCGGGGTGGTGTTGTCCGGCACGGCCACGGATGGAACCCTGGGATTGGAGGCCATCAAAGAGGAAGGCGGGATAACTTTTGCCCAGGATGGCAAGTCGGCCAAATATGATTCCATGCCGAGGAGCGCCGCCGCGGCCGGGTGCGTGGATTTTGTGCTCTCGCCGGAGAATATTGCGCGGGAACTGGTGCGGTTGGCACGGCATCCCTATCTGGCGTCGGTCGGGACCAGTCCGGTGGTGACGGACCCCAATTCTTTAATGAGAATCCTGCTGCTGTTACGCAACGGTTTTGGGGTGGATTTCTCGCTTTACAAACCCAGCACCATCCAGCGGCGTCTCGCCCGGCGCGTGGTGCTCAATAAGCTCAACACGCTGGAGGCTTACGCTGGTTTTCTCCAGGGCAACGCCGCCGAACGCGGCGCGTTGTATGCGGACATGCTGATCAGCGTCACCAGTTTTTTCCGCAACCCGGAAGCATTCGAAGCGCTGAAACGAATCGCTTTCCCGAAGCTCCTTGCGCCTGGGCGCGAGGAGCCGGTGCGCATTTGGGTGCCGGGCTGCTCGACGGGCCAGGAAGCGTATTCCCTGGCGATGTTGTTTGAGGAGCATGGCGGCCAGGCTCCGGGCCGCGCCCCGCGCCTGCATATCTTCGCCACCGACCTCAACGAGGCGCTGCTGGAGAGCGCCCGCCGCGGGCTTTACCTCAAGAGCCTGGTGCAGGAGGTCTCGCCGGAGCGGTTGCGGCGTTTCTTTGTGGAAGAGGATGGCGGCTACCGGGTGAGCAAGCGCATCCGGGAGTTGTGCGTGTTCGCGCGGCAGGATATTTTGAGCGACCCGCCGTTCTCGCGCATGGACCTGATCAGTTGCCGGAACCTGCTGATTTACCTCGAGGCGGGGGCGCAGAAAAAGATTCTGCCGGCCTTCCATTACGCGCTCAAGCACGAGGGATACCTGTTCCTCGGCGCGTCGGAGTCGGTTGGCGCGTTTTCCGGGCTGTTCGAGTGTGCCGACAAACAACAGAAGGTCTTTTCCAAAAAGCCGGGGCCGACGCCGGCGTTCAGTAGGCCCGATTCCCGCAGCCCTCGGGCAGCAAACCCACAACTCCCCTCCGCCAGAAGCGGCGGCGCGCCGGAGGGAATCCGGGCGGAACCCAGCGCGCAACGCGAGGCCGACCGCGTAACGCTCAAGCAATTCGCCCCGCCGGGGGTGCTGGTCAACGCGGAGTTGCAAGTCCTGGAATTCCGGGGTTCAACCGGCGCGTATCTCGAACCGTCGGCCGGCAAGGCGAGCTTCGACCTGCTCAGGATGGCGCGCGAGGGATTGGCGCTGCCGTTGCGCGCCGCCCTCAACCGGGCGAAGAAGGAAGATCGGACCGTGCGCCAGGAGAGCGTGCGGGTTCGTCAGAATGGAGGGACGCGGACGGTGGACCTTCAAATTATCCCGCTCAAGAACCTCAAGGAGCGCTGCTATTTGGTTTTGTTCACAGAGGCCAAAAGACGGAGCGCAGGGGTCCAACCCGTCTCACCGATTTCCAATCGGCGGCGCGCCCGGAGCAAGGGAGCGGCGGCGGGTTCAAAACCCGCGAGCGAGCGGAGCGACAATCCGCGCTACGAATCCCGCCGCATCGCCGAACTGGAGCGCGAGTTGGTGGAGACGCGCGACGAACGCCAATCCCTCCAGGAGGAGCACGGAGCCACGGACGAGGAATTTCAGGCGGCCAACGAGGAACTGCAGTCCGCCAACGAGGAGTTGCAAAGCATCAACGAGGAGCTGGAAACTTCCAAGGAGGAACTCGAGTCCACCAACGAAGAACTGATTACCGTCAACGAGGAGATGGCTAATCGCAACGCGGAGTTGAACCGCCTCAACAGCGATCTCAACAACTTCCAGATCAGCGTTGACCTGGCGGTGCTGTTGCTCGGGAGGGATTTGACCATCCGCCGTTTCTCGCCGCTGGCGGAAAAAGTCTTTAACCTGCTGGCCAGTGACGTGGGCCGGCCAATTAGCGCCCTCAAACACAACCTCGACTTTCCCGGCCTGGGACAATTCGTGGCCCAAGTCATCGACACCGCGCAGGTCGAGGAGCACGAGGTGCGGGACAAAGAGGGCCGCTGGTATCTGCTGCGGGCACGTCCCTATCTGGCGCTGGATAACAAGATTGATGGGGCGACGCTGGTGCTGGTGGATATTAATGCGCTGAAACTGAGCGAACAAGCCGCCGAAGCGGCGCGCGCCGGTTTGGAGCAGCTTGCGGAAGACAAAGACGAGTTAATGGGGATTCTCACGCACGATCTGAAAAACCTGCTGAGCGGCCTTCACATGAGCGCCGAGCGACTGCGTGATTCGAGCGGTTCGCTGACGGATCCCAAGCTGCGGGTGATGGTGGAGAACATCTCGTATTCGAGCAGCCAGATGCTCGCTTTTGTGAAAGAGTTTCTGGCGAACGCTTCGTTTGGCCATGGGCTGACTATCAAGACCGAACCCGTCAGCCTCTGGGAGGCCGCCGCCGGTGCCGTTGGCCAATATCAGGAGGCGGCCCGGCGGAAGGGGCTCGTTTTGCACGAGGTGCTGCCCGCAGAAAACGCGGCGGTGCAGGCGGACCCCGCCGCGCTCAGCCAAGTCCTCGGCAATCTCTTGTCCAACGCGGTAAAATTCTCGCCGCCCGGGAAAGAGATTTCGATTGGGGTGCGGTCGGAAGACAATTATGTGGAGTGTTACGTTCAGGATCAAGGTCCCGGTTTCAAAGAAGAGGACAAGATGCGGATGTTCGAGCGTTACGGCAGGCTCTCGGCGCAGCCGACGGGAGCGGAGCCTTCCGCTGGGCTGGGCTTGAGCATCGTCAAGAAGCTTGTGGAGGCGATGGGTGGCGCGGTGACCTGTGAGAGCACGGCGGGGAACGGGGCCAGGTTTACGGTCCGCTTGCCCAAAGCGCTCCAGCAGCCCTTTACGACCGGTTCAGGGCGCTGAGCACGGCCCGCACGGAGGCGAGTTCGATGTTGGTGTCCACGCCGGCGCCCCAGAGCGCGCGGCCGTCGCTGTGCTTGATCTGAATGTAGGCAATAGCCGCCGCTTCCTCTCCGGCGCTCAAGGCGTGCTCGCTGTAATGGGCGATCTCGAAGCGCGGCACGCCCGCGGTGGTGAAGCCGTGGACGAGCGCCGCCAGCGGGCCGTTGCCTTCACCGCGAATCTCGACCGGCTGGCCGTCGCGTAGCAACCGGGCGCGACAGCGGACCCTGCCATCGCGGCTTTCGGTCTCAAATCCCTGAAGCTGCCAGGGGGCCGCGCGCTCGATGTATTCGCGCCAGAACATGCCCTTCAGTTCGGCGGCGCTGACTTCGCGGCCAAGGCGGTCCACCTCTTCGTTGGCGATCGGGCCGAACTCGCGTTGCATTTCCTTGGGCAGTTCGATGCCGTATTCGTTCTCCAGCAGGTAGGCGACGCCGCCCTTGCCGGATTGGCTGTTGACGCGGATGACTTCGCGGTATTGGCGGCCGATGTCGGTCGGATCAATGGTCAGATAGGGCACGTCCCAATGTTGCTGCCGGCCAGTGCCCCATTCGGCCAGGCCCTTCTTGATCGCATCCTGATGCGAGCCGCTGAAGGCGGTGAAGACCAGTTCGCCGGCATAGGGGTGGCGCGGCGGCACCGTCATCCCGGTGCACCGCTCATAGACCTCGCAAATGGCGTTCAGATCGGTGAAGTCAAGCTTCGGGTCAATGCCGTGCATGTAGAGGTTCAGGGCGACGGTCACGATGTCGAGATTGCCGGTGCGTTCGCCGTTGCCGAAGAGGGTGCCCTCGACGCGGTCGGCGCCGGCGAGCAGGCCCAATTCCGTGGCCGCCACGCCCGTGCAGCGGTCGTTATGGGTGTGCAGGCTGATGAGGAGCGAGTCGCGGTGCTTGATGTGGCGGCAAATCCACTCGATCTGGTCGGCATAGACGTTCGGCGTGGCCACCTCGACGGTGTCGGGCAGGTTCAAGATCATCTTGCGCTGCGGCGTGGGCTTCCAGACGGCCATGACGGCTTCGGCGGCCTCCCGGGCAAACTCGACTTCGGTGGCGCTGAAGCTTTCGGGCGAATACTGGAGCCGGACTTCGGCGCCCTGGAGCCGGGGCAGGCGCTCCTGAATCCACTGGGCGCCGCGCACGGCCACGCGGAGGATTTCCTCCTTGGACATGCCGAACACCACCCGGCGCTGCGCGGGGGAGGTCGAGTTGTAGAGGTGGATGATGGCCTTTTTCGCGCCGACCAGCGACTCGAAGGTGCGCTCGATCAAATCCTCGCGCGCCTGCACGAGCACTTGGAGCCACACGTCGTCCGGGGCGCGGTGTTCCTCGATCAGCCGGCGGTTGAAAGTGAACTCGGTGTTCGAGGCTGAGGGGAACCCGACCTCGATTTCCTTGAAGCCGCACTTCACGAGCATCTGGAAGAGTTCGAGCTTCTGGCCGACGTTCATCGGGATGGCCAGCGCCTGGTTGCCATCGCGCAGATCCACGCTGCACCAGGCGGGCGCCTGGGTCAGGACACGGTTCGGCCACTGGCGGTCGGGCAAATGGACCGGTGGGAACGGACGATATTTAGCAGACGGATTCTTGAGCATGGTCGTTTCGCTTTCTTGTTAACACCGCCGGACGGTCGGGGAAACAAAAACCCCACCGCCGGTTGCGGCAGTGGGGTTCAGAAGACTCTGGTGAAAGGCTACAACCCGACTGCCGCGCGGCACAGCAGCAGCGCGCTCGATAGCAGCAGGTTCAGATTGCCATTCACAGCCGGAACGTAGCACCCCTGCCGGGAGGGGTCAAATTGTTTTTGCCGCGAGTTACTGTGGCATCAGGGCGGATTCGTATTGGGTGGTTTCAACCGCTCTTTCCAGGTTCGGCCCCCCTCCTCAAGGACTGCCCGCGCCCGCAGCCCGGCAAGGCTTGCCGGCCCGATACAACTCGAGCCGTTCGGAGTTCTTCGCCGCCACGTCCTTCAGTCCGGCTGCCGCCGCGAGGTCGCGCGCCTTTTCAGCCGTCTTGACCGCGTCACCGAATCGTCCCGCTTCGGCGTAAGCGGCGGCGAGCGTCACCAGCGACACTGGTTCGCGATACTGGCTAAGTTTGCACGCGCGCTCGGCCAGGCGCACCGCTTCAGCGCCATTGCGAAGCGCCTCGCTGGGGTGAGTCGCCAGAATCCACGCCAGGTTTTCAAGGGCCTCGACCATATCCGGCTTAAGCGCCAGCGCCAGGCGCAAGTGAGTCGTCGCATTCGTCGAGTCGCCCGTCTCGGCCGCCGCAATCGCCAGCGAATGATGCAGCGTCGGGTTGAAAGGATCCACCCGCAGGCCCTGCTCACACGCCTCAATAACTAATGTGTGCTGGCCCATCGCCGCCAGACAGGCCGCGAGTTGTTCGTAGGCGGTGGGGTGGTCGGGCTCTTGAGTGACCGCCTTCAACAGGTGCTGGACGGCCTCGGCATAGCGGCGATCGCGTCCCAGCATCAGCGCGGTCTCAATGTGGGCTTCCGCTTCGTCGGGGTGCTGTTGGAGGACCAGGGCGGCTTGTTGACGGGCTTCCTCGAGGCGGCCCAGACGGTGCCAGGCCTCCGCCAGACCCACGCGAGCGGGAAGGCTATTCGTGTCCAACTGGAGCGCTCGGGAAAAGTTCTCCGCCGCTTCTCCATATCGCCCGTCATCGGCCAGAGCAAGGCCCCGCACGGTGTGGGTAAAGGGGTTCCCGGGTCGAATCCAGAAGGCCGCATACACCGTAATAGCCCAGGCCAAAAACCCGACCCGGAGCAGGGGCCGGAAGACTCCGCTCTTCTGCACCATGAAATCCCAGCCGGCCGCCGCCAGCGCGCACAGGGGAAACAAGGCCGGCAAGGCATAAAACGCCTTCACCTGCGCATAAGAAGCCACCCGTAAGGTCATCAACCCAATGCCGGCAGCAAAGGCGACCACCAGCCCGAGGATCAGAAACCATTCCGCCACGGGCTGGCGGAAGAAGCGGACCAAGGCCACTATTGCGCCGGCGACCAACAGCGCCGTGCCGAGGATGGACAGCAAATAGCCGGCATTCATCAGGTCATAATTCCACTGCGGCCGAAAGTCCATCCGAGCCGAGCCGCTGCACAAACCATCCCCCCACAAGGTGGCATACACGCCGTCGGCAAATCCCGTGAGGCTGCTGAAGAGGGGACAGATCAAGACTTCGCCAAACCGCCCATACCACGCGCCGGTGTGGCAGCCCGGGTCCTGCCACCACGCAAACGGAAGCCGCGGATCCCAGTTGCCGATCAAGGGGTTCCCGAACCGGTGCCACACCCTCGCGTAGTGCCAGCCACACACGACGGCGCACACCCCGAGGACCACCCCGATCCGCCCCGCCCGCTGCCTCCGGTCTCCTGTCTCCTCTCCGCCCTCGGCTGTTCCCGGACTTTGGACTTTAGACTTTAGACTCCGGACTGTGTTCCACGCCAGGGCCCCCACAATCACCGGCAGGACGAGGACAGCCGAGAATTTGGTGAGCAAGGCCAGCCCCAAACAAGCCCCTGCGGCGACCGTCAGGCGCACCGAAGAGGTTCCCGCGCGCAGGAGCCGCAAGGAGAAGTACAGCGCCGCGGTGACGAACAGGGCGGCCAGGTTTTCGTTGGTGATATGGTGGGAGAGGCAGAGGTTCGCCGGCAGGAACCCGGCGAGGAGCAGTCCGACGATCTGCCGCCCGGGCTGGTTCGGAAACAGCAGGCGCAGGCACAGAAAGACCAGCACCACATGCGCTATGCCGGTCAGCGCCGAAACGGCCCGGAGCGCCAGCACCGCCGAATCGGCGGAGGCCGACCACCCGAACGGGCCGATGATGAAGGCCGAGAGAACGTAATACAGTGGCGGCTGATACATCTGCCAGCCATCGTCGGCCAGCGGCAACGCCTTCTTCCGCAGGATGTAGTTGATATAGTCCAGGTGGCCGCCCCAATCGAAGCCGAACGGCGCGGCTATTTGCGGCAGGTTGTTGCAGAACAGTGCGATCCACGAAATGATGATCACCACCAGCACCGCCAGGGGCGCGACGGCGACGCGGTGATCCCCTGCCGCCCTGGCGGCGCCGTCCGGGCTGGCGGCGCTTGTCAGCCGCAGGAATCGGTTGCTCCCGCCGATGGCGATGGCGGAAACGAGCAGGATCAGCAGCAGCGTCGGCCAGGTCTTGCGCAACGAGTTGATCACAAGTTCGCGCCCGAAGAGCGGATTGCCTGGCCGGACGGCGGACGGCTCGGCCGCCAGCACGGCCTTCTGCCAGGCCGCTCCCACCAGCGAGACCTGCCATTCCGGGTCGCTGCCGAGAGCCTGCTTGTCCCATTTGAGCGAGAGCCAGAGCGCCGGTGGGCCCAGTGAGTTGGAGACGGTCACCGAGATTTCATTTTCGCCGGCCTTAAGGAATCCCGCCACCTCAGTCGTGTGGCGCCTCTTCCAGTCCTGCTCGCGAAGGAGAATACTGTCCACCAGGCGCCCGTTAATACGCACCATCCCCTGCTTGAAAACGCGCGCCGAGAGCTTGGCTGTGGCGGGCGCGGCCGTCAGTATGAATGAGCGGCGGAAAACCGACCAAAACGGCAGGGCGTCGTGCGGCCTGGCGTCCGGCGGTTTCGGATAGACGATCCACTCGGCCGAGCCCGCCTCCGGGAGAAAGGGAATGCTGCTGTCGCACCGGCACAGGCACCAGAGCCAGCCGCTGCCGGCCAGCGTGACTGCACCCAGGAGCACGCAGGTTAATACCGTGCGGCGCGTATTCTTTATCGGGTCCATCCGATGCTTCAGGTCTTGGCCGAGCGGGGTGAGGCGCGTCGCCTGCAATCCGCGCAGAGGAACTGCTTCCCGTCAAAATACGTCATGAAGGGCATGAACAGATCCTTGCACCGATCACAGATTTCATAAATCTCCTCCGGCGGCACGGGGTCCGCTGCCAGGGCGATGCCGTGGGTCTTTTGAATCATTTCGAGTTGTTCGGGGACGCGGTCAGCCCGGTAATTGAAGATCATCGCCACGGAGCGGTCTTCCGTGAGAAACAAGCCGTTGGCGTCCTGAGCCAGATACTTGCCGCGCGCGTTGCGGATGAACACTTTAATGTCCGGCGGCTCGCTCGGTTTGTCGCTCTTTCGTGGCATCAGTCAGTTCAGTGCAAATGGGCGTTTTCCTTGCTCGTCGGATCAACGCTGCGGTGATTCTGCCGATTCCAGCGCTGGAATTCAAGGCACTCCCCCTGTTTTCCGCCTCCTGTGCTGAACCCGCCGACCACTGTTGCCCGCCACACAAAACT
Source organism: Verrucomicrobiota bacterium (assembly GCA_050011195.1). Lineage (GTDB taxonomy): Bacteria > Verrucomicrobiota > Verrucomicrobiia > Limisphaerales > UBA8199 > PALSA-1440. Next base: position 86,994 of record JBEKJO010000002.1, read on the forward strand.
CCCATTTTGAAACTTGCACCCCGGAGTTGTAATCGAGCCTTGCACGGCGCCCGGGAAGCGGTAACATCACCTACATAGTGCCGAAACAGACTTTGATATTATTCGGTCAGTCGATCTTGCCCCCGGCCCTTGCCGCTGGGGTTGTTCTGGTGACCCTTATGGCTGGGCAGTACTGGCTGGAGCGCAGGAGACGACGTGCCTTCTGCCGCTCCCTGGAAAGCCCCCGCTCGCAACCGCTGGCGGAACAGTTGGCCGGCACACCGGCCGCGGCGGCTTCCGGCGGGAACCGCGTCCCCGCTTTGGGCGGAACCGGGACGCCCCATCAGGAACCTGAGCCATTTCCAACCTTCGGGAGGTATTTCGTGGATCATCTCGGGCACTATGGTCTCGCCGTCCTTTTTGTGTGCCTAGCTCTGTTGGTTCGCTGGTGGCTGGAGCCTGCTTTGCGGGGCCGGGTGCCTTACGGTTTCTTTCTGCTGGCGGTCGTCGCAACGGCGTTGGTGGCCGACCTCTGGGAAACTTTGCTGGCGTTGGTTGTGGGCTTTTTAACGGCCGATTACTTCTTCGTTCCGCCACCCGGGTTCAGGATCAGCGGCGCGGATGGCTGGTTGGGGGCCCTGATATACTGGGTTACCGGCTTGGGCATCATGTGGTTCATGAAGTCCGAGCACACCGCCTGGTTGCGAACCTTGGACCGGGACATCGCCTATGTTGATCGGCTCAAGGAACTGGACCGGGAGCGGGCCTCGCACAAACTGACCCAGACCGACCGCGAGATACTGGCCGGCATCGTGGACAGCGCCCAGGACGCCATCCTCAGCGTGACCTCGCAGGGCCGGATTACGACCTGGAACGCCGCGGCGGAAAGGCGCTTCGGGTTTTCCGCCCGCGAAGCCATCGGCCAGCCGCTGGCTCTCATCGTTCCGCCTGAGCGCCGCGCCGAACAGGAGCGTCTCCTCGAGCAAATCAATCGCGGTCAACCGACGGAGCAATGGCACACCGTGCTCAGTTGCAAAGGCGGCTCCAGCGTCGAAATGTCCCTCGTGCTCTCGCCCCTTAAGGGGCGCTCCGGAGCATTCATCGGCGCGTCCATGATCGCGCGCGACCGGTCGTCGAAACCGTGAGCGGGCGAAGTCCGAAGTCCCGGGTTGCTTTGCGTCCGCTGGCTCTTCGGCATATTGGGCGCGGGAGTCGCTTCCGCCGCCAAGGCCGGTGAGGGTGGTCTCGACGCGCTTCTGGCGACGAAACCATTGCCAACCCTGCATCGGCTGCGCTACCCTGTGAATCATGAAATGGTTTGCCGTCATCGTTGCGCTCCTCCTGGCCTTGTCGGGCGCGCGGGCAGAGGGGCCGGATGACCAGTATGTCCGCATTTACAATCTGATCCAGGAGGCCGACAAGCTGAACAGTGGCGGCCAGCCCCGCGAGGCTTTGCCGAAGTATCTGGAGGCCCAGACTGCTTTGCAGCGGTTCCAAAAGGGGTTTCCGGATTGGAACGTCAAAGTGATCAGTTTCCGGCTCAACTATGTCGCCGCAAAAATCGCCGCCGTGTCCGCCCGGATTCCAGCCCCGGTCGCGCCGGCCCCAGGCAGCACCGTCGTAAAGCCGGCAGCCCCTCCGAGCGCGGGCCCCCAGCCAGTCCCACCCGCGCCCCCGAGCGATTGGGAGAATCAACTTGCCGCCTTGAAGGATCAAGTGGCCCGGTTGCAGGCGGACAAGGCCATCCTTGAAGCCAAGCTCAAGGAGGCGCTGGCGGTCCAGCCCGCCGCCCTGGACCCGCGCGAGCTGGCCCGGGCGGAGGAAAAAATCCGAGGGCTGCTTAAAGAGAATGACCTGCTCAAAGTCAGCCTGGCTCAGGAGCAGGCCAAACTGTTGCCGGCCCCCGACACGAAGGTTCTGGAGGAAACGCGACAGGCCCTCGCGGAGGCCAATCGCAAGCTGGCGGAGCAAACCAAAACTGCGAATGGGCTGGCGCTCGAAAAGACGGCCCTCCAAAACAAGCTGGATAACCTGACCCCCAGTCCCGCCAACGCTGCCGCGCTCGAAACGACCAGGAAGGCGCTCGAGGAGGCCAAACGCAAACTGGCCGAACAATCCAAACTCGCTTCCGAACTGGCACTGGAGAAAGAGGCCCTCCAGGGCCGCTTGAAGACCTTGAACGCGGAGGCCGAAGCCGCCGCCGCGCTGCGCGCCGAAAACCAACTCCTGCAAAAGCAGCTTGCCGATTTGAAGGCCGCTCCGCCGCCGACAGCCAAAGCGGAAGAGGCCAACCGTCAGTTGGCCCAGGCCCAGGCGCAAATTGCCGCCTTGCAATCCGACAAGGAAATGCTCCGGCTCGAGAAGCTCACTCTGGAGAACCGGGTCAAGCAGTTGTCCGCCTCGCCGGTGACCCCGGCCGCCCTCCCGGCGCCGACCCAGACCACCGACGCCAGCCGGATCAAGCAACTGGAGCGGGAGCGGGACGATCTGCAGAAGCAACTCGCCGCCGCCAACAAGGAGCTCTACAGCCGCAAGGGCAACGCGGCGGCCGCCCGCCTGGCGGACATCGAGAATCAATTGGTCACGCTGCGGGCCCGGTTAGAAGTGTTCGAGGCGCGGCAAGTGCCTTATACGGCGGAGGAATTGGCCCTCTTCAAGCAGCCGGAAACCCAACTCGCCCAGGCTGATCGCAAAGGTAGTTGGAAATCGGTCCGGGAGCTGCCCCCCGATACCGTGGCGCTCCTGGCCGAGGCGCAACGCCACTACGCCAACAAACAATTCGACCAAGCTGAGCAAAATTACCTGCAGGTGCTGCAGCGGGACAACAAGAATGTTCCCACCCTCGCCAACCTCGCCGCGATTGAACTCGATCTCGACCATTTCGAGGCCGCCGAGATCAACATCAAGCAAGCCGTGGCTCTCGCTCCCGAGGACCCTTACAGCCTCTTCGTCCTGGGCCGCTTGCGTTTCCGCCAGAGGAAATACGATGAGGCGATTGACGCGTTCAGCCGCGCGGCGAACCTCGATCCGCTGGATGCCCAAATCCAGAACTTTCTCGGTCTGGCGCTCAGCGAGAAGGGCCTGCGCGGCCCGGCCGAGACCGCCCTGCGCAAGGCCATTCAACTCGATCCCGGCTACGCCAACGCGCACAATAATCTGGCCGTGGTTTACATCACCCAGCAGCCGCCGCTGGTGGAGTTGGCCCGCTGGCATTACCAAAAAGCCCGCGCCGCCGGCCACCCCCGCAACCCGGAGCTGGAAAAAATGCTCGACGCCCAGAAGGCCGCCGCCAGCGGCCAATGACCGCGGCTTGCACTACGACCTCCAAACTGCAGCCGGCAGATTTTGGACTTTGGACTTTGGACTTTGGGCTTTAGACTATCAGTCAGATGTTGCGCCAGGCCTTGCAAGAGATAACCGTTTCCACCCGCGGCCGTGGCCTCTACGAATTTACCGGCCAAGTGGCCAAGTGGGTCTCGCAGAACGACTTTACCCGCGGTTTGGTGACCCTCCACCTCCGCCACACTTCTGCCTCGCTGCTCATTCAGGAGAATGCCGACCCGGACGTGCGGCGTGACTTGGAGCATTTTTTCGCCCGCCTTGTGCCGGACGGTGACCCGCTCTTCGCGCACACGGTCGAGGGCGACGACGACATGCCCGCGCACGTGCGCACCGCCCTTACAGCCGTCAACCTTTCCATTCCCGTCAGTCAGGGCCGGCTGGCGCTGGGCGCCTGGCAGGGCATTTACCTTTGGGAACACCGCCGCTCGCCCCACTCCCGCGCCATTACTCTGCACTTCGTGGGGGAATAAGCCGAACCCGCAATTCCCCGCCAACGCGCCCAACACCGGGCTACGGGCGCGTGACTAGCCCGGTGGTGTGGGGGCCGGGGTGTTGGCGTGGGCAAAGGCGAAAGCTGTCTTTCAGTACGGCGGCTGTCTTGATTAGCTCAACCCGCGTAACTATGTGCTTTCCAATGCCGCTCAATCCCGGCATTTTCCACTACGTTTTGAACTATGACTTCCTTTAAGCGTCGGATTTGCTGGAGTGTGGTTTGGGCTGCCGGCCTGAGCTTCACGGTGAGCGGCCTCGCCGCCACCACCAACACCAACCGCTTCGGCTTCACCGGCCCGGAGATATTCCCGATCGACAGCCAGATCAGCCAACTGCACGTCGCGGACCTTGACGGCGACGGCTTGAACGACCTCATCGTGGTGAATAACGCCCGGTCCCGCATCAACCTGCTCTACAACCAGACCGGCAAGACCAACCTGACCGCAAAGCCCAAACCCACGGGCAAACACGACTTGAACGAGCTGCCACCGGATGCCCGTTTCCGCATCGAATCCATCACCTCCGAAAAACGCATCTCCGCCCTGGTCGTCGCCGACTTGAACAGCGACGGCCGCCCGGACCTCGCCTACTACGGCGACCCCCGGGAATTGATCGTGCTTTACAACCAGGGCACCAATGGTTGGAGCGCCCCCAAACGCTGGCCCATCGACGACGGCCAGCTCTTGCCCGGCGGGCTTTGCACCGGTGATCTCAATGGCTCTGGCCGCACTGGCCTGGTGTTGCTGGGAGAAAACTGCGTCTATTTCCTCCCCCAAAAGGAGGACCACTCCCTCGGTGAGCCGCAGAAGATTCCCTTCTCAGGCTCGGTCAAGTCCTTCCAGGTGGTCGATATTGACGGCAACGGGCGCAGCGATCTGCTGTTGGTGAATTGGGACGACCGCAATCCGTTCCGATTCCGGTTGCAGAAGCAGGATGGGTCACTGGGCCCGGAGATTTATTTCTCCACCGCACCCATTCGCTCCTACTTGGCCGACAGCCTCGAGGAGAACAAAAAGACCCAGGTCATCAGCATCGCCGAGAATTCCGGTCGGGCGCAGGTTTCCGAGTTTACCCGCAAACCGGCCGAGCCGCTCTCTGGTTCTTTTCGCCAGGGCCAGTTCCAGGTCTGGCCCCTCACCAGGACCGACAAGGCCCGCCGCGGCCTCTTGTGGGCCGATCTCAATGGCGACGGCCTGCCCGACTTGCTCGTCGCCGAGCCGGATAGCGGCCAGATTTCCATCTATTTCCAGGAGAAGGATGGCTCGCTGGCCGCCCCGAAGACCTTCCCCACCCTGGCGGGCATCAGCGATCTGGCCGTCGCCGACTGGAACGGTGACGGCAAACCGGACATCTTCATGCTCAGCACCGATGAACAGCAGGTCGGCGTCACCCGCCTCGATGAGAAACAGCGGCTGCCGTTCCCCACTCTGCTCCCGCTCGACGGCAAGCCGCTCGCGCTCGCGGTTGGCAAACTCCGGCCCGGGGCCAAGCCCGTGCTCGCCATGATCGTCGAGCGGGAAGGCAAGGGCGACCCGGAGCCCCGCCGTTTTCTGGTGACCCGCACCGCCGACGGCCAGACCAAATCCCAGAAGCTCAGCAAGGACTTCAAGGCCAACCCGACCACGCTCGCCTTTCACGACGTCGATCAGGATGGGCTGATGGACCTGGTGCTCCTCATGCCCTACGAAAAAGTCAAAATCCTGCGCCAGGTCCCGGGCAAGGACTTCGAGGAACTGGACGTCGATCCCCCGGGCGGCGCTCGCGAGCTGGCCCAGCCCTGGCTCGGCGCGGCGGACATTGACGGCGACGGCAAACCGGAACTGCTGCTCACCCAGAAGAACTTTCTCCGCGCGGTCGTCTTGCAGCGCGAAGCCCCGCCGCCCAACTCAACCAACTTGGGCGCCTGGACCTTCACCGTCAAGGAACAGATCAACGGCGCGGGCAGCAACTCGCGCCTCGCCGGCGCCGCCGCCTTGCCCAACGGGACCAACGCCATCCCCTCGCTCTTCCTCCTCGATGTCGAACGCAAAGTCCTGACCCTGTGCGAACGCGACCGCGCCGGTCTCTGGCAGGTCGTGCGCAATCTCCCCTTGCCCGTCTCCGATTTCAACAGTCTGCAACCCCTCGCCCTCGGCGCTGGCAAAACCAATGCCGTCGCCTTCCTCGGTTTGAATGCCGTCGCCTGCCTCCCTTTGGACGGCCTGGTCTGGGAACTCACCGAACTCGACGGCTACGAAACCCCGATCAAAGACGGCCACCTCCACGACGTCGTCACCGGCGATTTGGCCAACGATGGCCGCAAGGACCTCGTCTTCCTCGAAACCGCCAGAAACTACCTCGACCTCGTCATCTTCGACGCCCACCATAAGCTGGTCCCGGCCAACCGTTGGCCCGTTTTCGAAGAGCGCACCTTCCGCGGTCGCCGCAGTGACTTCCCCGAGCCCCGCGAAGCCGCCGTCGCTGACGTCACCGGCGACGGCAAGAACGACCTCATCATCCTCGTCCACGACCGCATCCTGGTCTATCCGCAGGAGTGACCTACTGGTCTCATCCTGCTCGTAATCTTAATCTTAATCTCCGACCGTCTTGACCTGCGCCCTCCCGAAGCGCGCTGCTTGTGCCGGCTTTACGCAACTGTTAAGGTCGTCCTATGCGTCAGACCTTCGTCCGCAAACTAATCGGTGGGTGCATATTGGCGGCGCTGCTGGGGTTGACTGGATGTGTGACGCCCGTCCAGCGCGGCGATGAGACCCGCTGGCAGCCGCAGCTCCTCTACCTCAACCGCTCGCCCTGTCCTTCACTCTACGTTGAGGTGGCTGCTGTTGCCGGGACAGAACCGAGCGAGGCGGTGCTCGAGCAGTTGCGCCAGTTCTTGGCCAAATATTGCGACAAACCGGGCGGCATTCGTATCGTGCGTGATAACCTCATCCCTCGAACGGAAGCGCGAGGTTTCTCCCACGACGCGTTGGCGTGCCGGTACCTGCAAGGGCCGCCCGCAAACGGGACGAACTCCTCCCCGGCATTCATCTACATTTTGTATTACGACAGCGCATTGTGCCAACGCCCGGAGGCCGGACAACGTGGGCCGATTCACAAACACCTGAGCCTGCAATATGATTTTGGTTGGGTGAACACGATCCAGCCGCACGCTCACCTGTTGCCATTTCCGGGAGCGATTTTCATCGACCGCCGCTTCTTAATAAAGTATTGCCCGCGTTCTTTGGAGGGGCTGCTGTTGATGCATGAGGCCGGCCATGTGTTGGGCCTGGTTCAGAACGAGACCCACGGGTTCAACAATCACTGCACTAACCGGCTGTGCCTCATGCGGCCCAAGCTGATGATTGACTTGCCCCGCGCCCTGTTCAGCCGGCAAAAAACCCTGCAAACGAATCTGTGCGAAATGTGCCAGGCGGACCTGAGGAAGGGCAGGACGGCGGCGGCGCCAACGAATCTTATTTTTCTCGGACCGGTGTTGGTCCGCTCGGAAGCAGGCTACTTCGTCGCCACGCTGCCGGGTCAACTGGTGCTCTTTTCCGGCGAGTTGGCCAAATTTGATGTCGAGCGCTTTTTGAAGCAGAGCCGGGAAGATGCTGATCACCCGGAGATTTGGCGGGGGCACCACGCGCGGACGTATTTTGGGGCGGGTTTGCAGGAGCCGCTGGCGGATTGGGCCAGGCAAATAGCTGGGATCGAGCAGGCCACGACGGACCGGTTGGAGTTGGTTCGACAGGCCGGCACGAATTGTGTGCCGGCGCTCCAGTGCGTGCTGGGGCAGGTGTATTTTCACGGAGAGAGGATTCCGAAAGACGAGAATGAAGCCGCCAAATGGTTCCGCAAATCGGCTGAGTCGGGGTACGCTAAAGCGCAAGATCGGCTTGCCTGGTGTTTCGCAGATGGAAAAGGAGTGCCTCAAGACGACCGCGAAGCTTTCAATTGGTTCCGCAAGGCTGCCGAGCAAGGCTTTGCCGATGCGCAAAATCAACTCGGCGTAGGCTACGCCGAAGGATTTGGCGTCGGCAAGGACCCGAAGAAGGCGCTCCAGTGGTTTCGCAAAGCTGCCGAGGCAGGGGATGTAGGCGGCCAGAGAAACCTGGGACACGTTCTCGCACAGGGCCAGGGGACTTCCGTTGACGTGGTCCAAGCTTATCAATGGTTGAGTGTCGCCGCCGGGAAAGGCGACAAAGCCGCCAAGGAGGAACTAGCCGGCCTCACCAAAAAGCTAAGTCAAGGACAGCTGAAGCGAGGGCGGGAGAAGGCCGCTGCGTTTTCAAGGCAGAGTGCCAGCGAGCCGGCGCTCGTCGAATAGAGCGCCCTTGTCGTATTCGTTGCCGCCCCGGCAACCCCCGCTGAGGCCCTTTGTCACGTACCCCACTCCAGCGCGCGAGCCGTCGTAGGCTCGACCCTTGCCAACCCGTCCCCCGCCAGAGACCGGCCCCGAAAAAACGACCCCAAGCCACCCCCTTTGGATTCTGCACTCCGCACTCCGCCTTCCGCATTCATGGCCCCCGACCCTGCCCTTGGCGGGCACAGCGAGGAGCTAAAGTGTCGCTCACCTGTGGCTAAACTACGGCTACGCTAGGGACATTTGACCCGTTATCCTAGGGTAGCTCGTGCCTCGCAAGCCTAGGCTGATGGATTTCCATCCTTTAAGGACGGTGGTATCAGCAAGAAGCGCCTGCACGCGAGGGCGCGTGCGCTCTGCGCTGCAAAGGCATCGTTAGGGCTGAGAGCAACACTTGCCAGGCGAAGGACACAACGCTTCCTTTCGCCCCGGGGGGCGTTGGTTGAAGAGGCCTGTCATGGGTGAAATTCGGGTCTATCCGTGGCGCTAAGTGCCGCGCCAAAGCTCACGGCAGTGGGATTTGCGGCGGCGGCAGGCCAAGAAGGAGCGCCGACGGACGTTGGCGGCTACGGAAGCGCGTGGAAAGCGGGTTCCCCTTGTGCAAGGGGCATGTGAACGGGGTGTCCCCGGTGGACGCAGCGCGGCAGAGCCGCAACCAAACGGTGTCGCGCGAAGGGCGCGAAGGAGGCGAAGGCCAAAAAGGGAGAATTCTCCTTCGCTACCTTCGCGGGCTTCGCGCGACACTGGGTCATTGGGGGCCGGCGGGGAGAGGGGCGCGGGTTTGGGGGAGACCAGGGCGCTGTGGTCCTGGGGAGCGCTTTCCCAGCCGTGCCGTTGCTGGCAGGAGCGGAGGAAGACCTGTTGGTTCGGCCCCGGCGCCCGAAAGCGGGCCAGATACAGCGCCGTGAGGTCGTGGACCCCCTCCTTGGGCACCGGCAGCAGACCCAGATAAACTGGCCGCCGCATAGTGGACCACCCCGCACTACAGGGCGCACTGCCAAAGAGCAGGAGGTCACCCTTGACCCGGTGCTTGAGCACTAATTCCAGCCGCAACCGCCCGGCGTCCCATCGAAGCCGCACTGCTTGCACCGGGTTGAGCCGAAACGGCGCCGGCGGGGGCGGGGGCCAGAGGAGCTTGGGCCGCCCAATCCGCCCCAGCCTGCTGTTGAACTTGACGTAGGCTTGTTGCCCGCTGAG
>JBEKJO010000003.1:0-94602 GCA_050011195.1 Verrucomicrobiota bacterium
AGAAGGCCAACATGATCATCCACTACAACTACGATCCCCGCTGCACCCGCCGCGCCCGGCCTGGCGTCCTCCTCAAGGGCTGCCCCCTCGTCTGGTACCACGCCCCCGTTGGCCGCTGGGCCCTCTATGGCCGCGCCTACGTCATCCCCCGCAACCCCCGCACCCCGCCCCAGGTCCGCATGAGGAACCTCTTCGGCGCCCTCGCCAAAGACTGGTTCGCCCGCCTCACCCAGCCCCAGCGCGAGGCCTGGAACCTCTACGCCCGCCGCATCCACCGCCGCTGGCGTCCCGGCCGCCGCCCCCTCACCGGCCAGCAAGCCTACCTCAAACTCAACAGCGTCCTGGGCCGCATCGGACGCCCCCCATTGCTCTGGCCCCCGCCCCTACCCGCCCCCTTTCGCCCCAATCCAGTCCAGGAATTGCGCCTCCGCTGGGACGCCGGACGCCTCCGCCTCGAATTGCTCGTCGCCCCCCGCCCCAAAGGCGACTTCCTGCTCTTTGCCAGCGCCCCGTGCAGCCCCGGCTGGTCCCGCATGAGACGCCCCGTCTTCCTGGGACTCCTCCCCGCCCCCATTAACGGCATCAGCGACATCACCGCCCTCTACCTGTCCCGCTTTCCCGCCCCGGCCCCCAACCAACAAGTCTTCATTCAAACCCGCCAGCACCGCCACGGCTGGGAAGGCCCCAGCGCCACCCTCAGCGCCCTCGTCCCGCCCAAACCTGCCCCAATACCCCCACGTCCCCGTCCTAATCTTAATCGTAATCCTAATCTCGGTAGTTTCCTGCCTTCCTGCCCTCCTAATGTCAATTTCGCCACTCCACATTCCGCATTCCCCACTCCGCATTGCTCTCCTCCCCCCGCCCGCACTCTGCTCTCCCGTCCCTCCTTACCCCTCCCCGCCCATTCCCCGCCCTCGCCCCGTCCCCGCACTGCCTGCACTAGGGAAATCCCCATTTTACCCGCTCCAACCGCCCCTTCGCGCGCGGTGCCCCTGTGCCGTTCACGTTTCACGTTTCACGTTTCACCCCTCACGTTTCACCTTTCACGTTTCACGTTTCACGTTTCACGTTTCACCCCTCACGTTTCACTGGCTCTCACCGCCCCTTGGCGCGCAACGACCCCCTGCCGCTCCCCCAGACGATCCCGTTACTTCCCGCCGGCGCGCGCCCCCCCGCCTTTCCGGGGGCGAGCGTCCCCTATCGCCTCCCTAATCCATCAATCCACGATTTCACCCCTTCAACCGTTCAACTCACGGGCACAAGGCAAACACGCTCGCCTTTGTCGTTGCGGGTGATCCCCTGAGCGTAGGGGTCGAGGGTTAGGACCCCGTCCACCAGGAAGGCATAGCGATGGTGGCCATGTTTGAGTTCAACCGTGAGCAGCCAGGAACGGTCCGGCATCCGTTTCATCGGATGCGCGGCCGGGTTCCATTGGTTGAAATCACCGATCAGGGTGACGTTCTTGGCTTGTGGGGCGTTGCAGACGAAATTGATAGCCCGCAGGGGCTTGTGGTAAGCGAAAGCGCGCATAACTCAGCTTAGCAAGTTGTGGAGAATGGACAGGGCGGTGTGGCGGACCTGGTTGGAGGTGGCGGCTAGGCGGCGGTACTCCTCGATCCAGCCTGGATCGGTTTGGTGGCGGTCGCGCCAAACCGCCTTGAGCACCCGCTCGGTCCGCTCCACCTGCTGCATCGCCGATGCCAGCGATTCCCGCCCCTCGGGCAGGTCCGAGATGTTCCCGACGAAAAAGCGGCTGATGCCCTTCTTGCCGAAGACCGCCTGCAAGAGCATGACCACGGTTTGTTCGTAGGGATACCACCGTTGGCGCAACGCCTCACCCAGGAAACCGTGGCGGAGCGCAAGGAACTCCGAACGGGGACGCTCGGTGTACTGGCGGATTTCCTGGGCCTCGGCCGGGAACCAAGTGTAGAGCAGGGCAAAGGTGCCGTAGGTATCAATGAGCTGCTTGGAATTGTTGTGGTCGGTGGCGATTTCGCCAATGCACAGGTCCTGGTCCAGTTCGAGGATGATTTCCGGCAGATCGTGCAGCCGACTAAGGACTTGCTGTCCGACCGCTGTGCCGTAGTTGAAATCCCCGGGGATGAGCCAATACACATCGTGCGCCCCACCCTGTTCAAAGGCCGCGCCCAGGCCCGCGTACCACATCTGGCAGGTATCGACCGCCCAGACATCCAGCACCTCCGAACAACGCGTCAGGGTGTGCCGCCGGAAATCGAGGAATGCTTTGTTGCCGGCCATGGAATAGTAGGTCTTGCGGTCCAGGACTGTGATGGGGCGGGCATAGCGGTCCTTTTCCACGGCCAATCGCCTGACCAGTTGATACAGGGCCTGCAGGTCGGAGTAATCGTCCGGCTGCCGGAACGGATAAATGACGATTGGATGGATCTTGCTGGCGGGTGAGCGAGTCCGTTTCGGCGAAGGTTTTGCCGGGGTTCCCGGCGGGGTGATCGCAGTTTTCCTCATAAGCGGTTGCTTGGTTTTGCATGCTGCAAGTGTTACACGTTGGCCCACATTGGTGCACGGAGAAGCGGCGCCGAAAAACCAATCTCCGGCAGCGCTTCTCCCGACGAAACTATATTACGCGGAGGCAGGCGGGCAAGTAATATCAAATGGAGGTTCAGTGAAAGAAGGGGCGTGCATTCAGTCCTTTAAAGACGCAGCCCGGTTTGGTAACCTTGTCGGCATGAATGGACTGGATTGGTTCCCATCAAGCAGGCCAGCGCTGCTGCTGACCGCGGTTCTCATGCTCGCCGCCCCCGCCGGTCACGCCCAACCGGCAGCCGCAGACGCCTTCGAACAGAACCGAAAACTGGGTCGCGGCGTGAACATACTCGGCTACGATCCAATCTGGCGCTCGCGCGAACAGGCCCGGTTTCAAGCCGGGTATTTCCGCCTGCTGAAAGAGGCCGGGTTCAGCTCTGTGCGCATCAACCTGCAGCCGTTCCGGCGAATGAATTCGGCGAACGGCTACGCCTTGAGCGAGTCCTGGTTTGAGGTGCTCGACTGGGCTGTCCGGCAGGCGCAGGCGCAGGATTTGCGGGTGATTCTCGACCTGCACGAATACAATTCGCTGGGCAATGATCCGGCCACAAACAAAGTGAAGTTTCTCGCCTTCTGGCGGCAGCTCTCCGCCCACTGCCAGGGCTCGCCGGAGAGCGTGCTCTTTGAGGTGCTCAATGAGCCGTCGCGCAAACTGACCCCGGCTCTCTGGAACGAATACCTGGCCGAAGCGCTGGTGATCATTCGAGAGAAGAACCCGACCCGCACCCTCGTCGTCGGACCGGCGTTCTGGAACTCCATTGATCATCTGGCCGAAATGGAGTTGCCGGCCGCGGATCGCCATCTCATTGTGACGATCCACTACTACACGCCCATGGACTTCACGCATCAGGGCGCCGCGTGGGCGGGGCGAAAGGACAAGCTGGGGATCGAGTGGCTGGGCACGGAAACAGACCTCCGCGTCATCAAGGACGATTTCGACAAGGCCGCCGACTGGGCTAAACAACACGACCGGCCGCTGTTCCTCGGCGAGTTCGGCGCTTATGACAAGGCCCCGATGGAATCGAGGGTGCGCTACCTGGCGAGCGTGGCGCGCGCCGCCGAACAACGCGGCTGGAGCTGGGCGTATTGGCAATTCGACAGCGACTTTATTCTCTACGACATCGGCCGCGACTCCTGGATCGAGCCCATCCGGCGCGCGCTGATTCCCGCCACCAGCCCAAAAACTTCCCGTCCGTCTTCAAGCAGCACCACAACAAAGCCTGGAGAGTTAGAATGAGTTGCGCTAACCTCTGCGATAGCTGGCCCGGGTCGCTCCTGCTCGGCGAATCTCGTCAGCGTCTTTTCAGAGCCCCTTAAACAACTGACTCAGCCAGTATAAGTCCGCCGCGCCCGATGCAAACAACAAGAACATTTGAAAAGGGGCGGCCCCTCGACGATGGTTTGCGGGTGAACCAATCCGCACAATTCGATGACCTGCTGACGTGTCGCCTGAGTGAAGGGCGCAAGGCGGTAGAACCGTGCTCGATTATCATCTTCGGCGCGAGCGGTGATCTGACGGCACGCAAGCTCGTTCCCGCCTTCTACCACCTCTGCAAGGACAAACAGATGCCCCCGGCCTTTCGCATCATCGGCCTGGCGCGGCGCGAGAAAACCGATGCCTCGTGGCGCAGCGAACTGCGGTCGGCCCTGGACCAGTATTCACGCACCAAACCCGTGGACGAGCAGGTCTGGCGGGATTTCTCGCAGCACGTCTTTTACTGCCAGGGCGACATCGCCGCCGCCACGGCTTATGAGGCCCTCGAGAAACAACTCGCCTCTTTCGGGAGCGAAGCGCTGCGGCACAACCTGCTCTTTTATCTCGCCATCTCGCCCAGCCAGTTCGGCGAAGTGGTCGAGCAAGTGCATCGTGCCGGACTGCTGCATAAAGAAGAGGGTGAGGGCTGGCAACGGGTCGTCATTGAGAAGCCCTTCGGCCATGACCTGGATTCGGCCCGCCAGTTGAACCGGGAGTTGGCTCGCTACGCCCGCGAGCAGCAGGTTTTCCGGATCGACCATTACCTCGGCAAAGAGACGGTGCAGAACATTTTGATGTTCCGTTTCGCTAACGCCGTTTTCGAGCGGCTCTGGCACCGGGAATCCATTGACCACTTCCAGATCACCGTCAGTGAGAAGTTCGGCGTCGGCCAGCGCGGCGGGTATTACGAGGAGGCCGGCGCCCTCCGCGACATGGTGCAGAACCACTTGCTGCAGGTCCTCTCCCTGGTCGCGATGGAGCCGCCCGTCTCCCTCGAGGCGGAGTCAATCCGCGACGAAAAGGTCAAGCTGCTCAAGTCGATCCGGCCACTGAGCCCGGAGGACGTCGCCCGGCAAGTGGTGCGCGGGCAGTATTTCGCAGGGACGGTGGATGGCGAATTGCGGCCAGGCTATCGTCAGGAGCCGAAGGTCATGCCCGCCTCGAACGTCGAGACTTATGTCGCGCTGAAGCTCTTCATCGACAACTGGCGCTGGTCGGGCGTGCCGTTTTACCTGCGGACGGGCAAGAATCTGCCGCTGAGCACCAGCGAGGTGCGGGTTCAATTCCGGCCCACGCCGCACGTGCTCTTCGCGGCCCAGTGCGGGCAGAAGCTGGATCCGAACGCTCTGACGCTGCGTCTTCAGCCCAACGAAGGCATTTCGCTCCGGTTTAACGGCAAGGTGCCCGGGACGAGCGTGGAAGTGCGGCCGGTGCGGATGCATTTCAGCTATGACGCTGAGTTCGGCGCCTACACGCCCGAGGCCTACGAACGTCTGCTACTGGAAGCAATGGCCGGCGACGCCACGCTCTTCATCCGCCGCGATGAGGTCGAGACGGCTTGGCAGATTGTGGATGAGATTCGCCGGGCTTGGGAAGGCAAGCCGCTGTCCAACCGCGAGTTTTATGCCGCGGGCACGTGGGGACCGGTGGCGGCGGACGATTTGCTGGCCCAGACCGGCCACGGCTGGCGCGAACCGCTGGTCGTCAAACGAAGCGGGTAAGAGGGCAATATCAGGCATTAGCCCAAATTGGCAGCCTGGCCCAGAAGTTGAAAATGGGAGGCTGAGTTTGCCCGACTGCCAATTTGCTCAAGCTGCCTGAACGACCAGTTTCTCGTTCGCTTTGGCCTTGGCCCACACCGCTGGCGTGAACTCATTGATCTGACTGATTCTGGCCGCCGGCAAGGGAGATCAACAGCCCTGCGGCTCATTCTCGCACCACGGCACCATTCAGCAACAATGAAATCCACTCCCTCGTCTCAATCTGATCCTCTTTCGACCTGCCCTTCAATTCCAGTTTGCCGTCCAGGTATTTGATCAAATGCCTGTGTCGAACCAACGGCCACACGGAAGGCTTTTTGCAAATGCAATTGTGCCCGCGCGATGAGTTGAATAATCTCGCTTCATGCAAATTCATCAATTCATCAGCCGTTGGCTCATCGTGGTCCTGCTTGCTGTTTGCGCCGCCGAGGCTTCCACCACCGATACGCCGCGTGAACATCTCTCGCTCGACGCGAACTGGAAGTTTCACCTCGGCGACGACTGGCCCAACGCGCTCCGGCTCGACAAAGCGGGCGAGAGCAGCGGCCCGGCTTCGGAGAAGTTCAACGACACCGCATGGCGCTCACTCGACTTGCCGCACGACTGGGCAATTGAACTGCCGTTCGACCGCAACGCCGACACGAGCCACGGTTTCAAACCGGTCGGGCCGGGCTTCCCAAAGAACAGCGTCGGCTGGTATCGCCGCGCGTTTGAATTGCCCAAGGAAGACGCGGGCAAGCGCCTGTGGCTGCAGTTCGACGGCGCGTTCCGCGACACGACGGTGTGGGTCAACGGCTGGCTCGTGACGCGCCACGAGAGCGGCTACTACCCGTTCCGCGCTGACATTACGGACATCGTGCGTTTCGGCGGCAAGAACACCGTGGCGGTGAAGGTGGACGCGAGCAGGTTCGAGGGCTGGTTCTACGAAGGGGCAGGCATTTACCGCCACGTCTGGCTGGACAAGACCGCGCCGGTCGCCATCGCGCCGGACGGGATTCTTGTGTGGAGCAAATTCAAGAATAATGTGCCGGAGGGCGATGCGGAAATTCACGCTGAACTGAAACTAATCAATTCTCAAGATGCGTCCGTTGAAGCTAAAGTGGTTTATTCCTTCAAGGAAACCGACGGACGCACCACTGGAGAATTAAATGACGCAGTGAAGGTTGACGCCCGCTCTCAGAAGACAATTTCGACGGACGCATCAGGTCTCCGCTTCACACTTGGCAAATACGAACTGTGGTCGCCCGAATCGCCCACACTTTACAAGCTCGTCACGACCGTTGAAGTGGGCGGCAAAACTGTTGACCGCAAGGAAACCGAGTTCGGCATCCGCACAGTGGCATTCGACAAGGACCAGGGGTTTTTGCTGAACGGCAGGCATTATGAACTCTACGGCACCTGCAACCATCAGGACATGGCGGGCGTCGGCGCGGCGCTGCCGGATGCGCTCCAGTATTTCCGCGTGGCGAAGCTGAAGGAATTTGGCTGCAACGCCTATCGCACCTCGCACAATCCGCCCACGCCGGAACTGCTCAAGGCCTGCGACCATCTCGGCATGGTTGTGATGGACGAGAGCCGCCTGCTCGGCAGCGACGAGGAAAATCTGCGCCGCTGGGACACGCAAATCCGCCGCGACCGCAATCATCCAAGCGTCGGCCTCTGGAGCGTGGCGAACGAGGAGTTTTTCGTGCAGTCCACACCGCAGGCTGCGAACGTCGCTCGCACAATGCAGGCTTACGTGAAGCAGCTCGACCCGACGCGGCCCGTGACCTACGCCGCGCCGCAGGGCGACACGTTCGACGGCATCAACGGCGTCATCGAAGTGCGCGGCTGGAATTATCACCCCGGCGGTGAGATGGACAGCTATCACGCCAAGCACCCCGAACAGCCGAACGTCGGCACGGAACAGGCCAGCACGGTAAGCACGCGCGGCATCTACGAAAACGACAAGCCGCGGGGCTACGTTAGCGCCTACGACAACAACGCGCCAAGCTGGGCGACGACCGCCGAGCGTTGGTGGAGTTATTTCGCCGACCGCCCGTGGTTGAGCGGCGGCTTCGTCTGGACGGGCTTTGACTATCGCGGCGAGCCGACGCCCTACGGGTGGCCGTGCATTAATTCGCACTTCGGCATCTTCGACACCTGTGGCTTCCCGAAGGACAATTTCTATTACTACCAATCGTGGTGGAGGACGAACATCGTTCTGCACCTGCTGCCGCACTGGAACTGGCCGGGCAAGGAAGGCCAGCAAATCCGCGTGGACGCCTTGAGCAACGGCGAGGAAGTGGAACTGTTCCTCAACGGCGAATCGCTCGGCAAGCAGCCGATGAAAAGGAATTCCAAACTGTCGTGGAAAGTGAAATACGCGCCCGGCGTCCTCTCGGCGAAAGCTTACCAGGGCGGCAAGGTCGTTGCCGAAACCAAAGTCGAAACCACCGGCGAACCGGCATCAGTTCAACTTACGCCGAATCGTTCCGTCATCCATGCCGATGGCGAAGACGTGAGCGTCTTCACCGTTTCCGTGACCGACGCGCAGGGCCGCGTGGTGCCGACCGCAGCGAACAACATCAGTTTTGAAGTGAACGGTGCCGGAAAAATGCTCGGTGTCGGCAACGGCGATCCGAGCTGCCACGAGCCGGACACGTTCGTCGCCCAACCGTCAGTGAAATCCATTCCTGTCAACGATTGGCGCTGGAAACTCGCCACCGTTCCGGCTAAAGGTGCGTTGGCTCCCGAATACGCCAATGACTTCGATGACTCGGTTTGGAACAGAATCAAGCCCACGACCGAGGGCGTCACCGGCGACCAGGTGTTGACCGAAGGGCAGACGGCCATTTTCCGCGCTCATGTCAGCCTGACCGAATCCGACCTGGCCAATCCGGGCGTCCAAATCCGTTTCACCCGCATTGACGACCACGGTTGGGTCTTCGTCAACAACCGGCGCGTCGGCGAATCGACCGACTGGTCGGCGTCACCGGCTTATGACATCAAAAAAGCCCTGCACGCGGGCGACAACGTCGTCGCCGTGGGCGTACGGAACGAATCCGGCAACGGCGGTCTCGATCCCGATGTGAACGTGGAAGTCACCGGCAAACCTGTCGCGCCGGCGTGGTCGCGCAGCGCCTTCAACGGTCTCGCTCAAATCATCGTGCAGTCCACGAAAGAAGCGGGCGAAATCAAACTGACCGCGAGCGCGGACGGTTTGCGATCTGCGACGGCAACAGTGACGACGCAGTCTGCCACGCCACGTCCAAGCGTGCCATGAGTTTAGGCTCCGAAGTAATGGTCAAAAACATCAAGCTGCTGCAGGCCAGCGCGGCGGGTGATGCCCGCGTGACGGTGAATTAATGTCTCTGCTACGGTTTGGCGCATGAGTTCGCGACGTGTGGTGGTAGCCGGCGGTGGGGCGGCCGGTTTCTTTGCGGCGATCACCTGCGCGCAAGCGGCGCCGGACGTTGAGGTAACCGTGCTCGAAAAGGGACCGCAGTTCCTGTCCAAGGTGCGGATTTCGGGAGGCGGGCGCTGCAACGTCACCCATGCCTGTTTTCAAGCGCGGGAGTTCGCCGCCCATTATCCACGAGGCGAGCAGGCGCTGATTGGTCCCTTCAACTCCTTCCAAGCGAGGGATACCGTCAAATGGTTTGAGTCCCGAGGTGTGGAACTCAAAACCGAGAAAGACGGACGCATGTTCCCCACGACCGATTCATCGCAGACGATCATCGGGTGCCTGCTAGGGGAGGCCAAGGCAGCCGGCGCGAAGCTGATTCTGAATCGCGGCATCGAGTCCGTGACGAAGCGCCCGGAAGGCCTGTTTGAGCTGAGGCTGTCCGGGGGTGAAACGCTCGACTGCGATCGTTTGCTCCTGGCGACGGGCGGGTGCCGTGTCCCGGCTTTGGGACAATTGGGGGTCTCGCTCGGCCACACGCTGGAGCCTCCGGTGCCGTCGTTGTTCACGTTTCACCTGGAAACGCCGTGGGTGCGGGACCTGGCCGGGGTGTCCGTCGAGGCGGTAGAGGTGTCGGTGCCGGGGACCGGCTTGCGCGAACGAGGCGCGTTGCTGCTGACGCACTGGGGATTGAGCGGTCCGGCGATACTCCGTTTGTCGGCGTGGGGGGCGCGGGAGCTGCATGGTTGCAATTACCGGTTCCCACTTCGCCTGAATTGGCTGCCACACCTCGGCACGGAAGCCCTCGCGGCCAAGCTTCAGTCGCGCCGCGAGGCCCAGCCTGGGCGCTTGGTGGTGAACACTCCGATAGCGCCGCTGACGGCCCGCCTTTGGGAGCGGCTGGCGCGGGCGGCGGGCATTCCGGGCGACCTGCGGTGGGCCGCGCTTTCCCGGGCCAGGCAGCACCGGCTTGTCCAACAACTGCTCCGCACCGACTTGCAGGTGACGGGCAAGAGCCTCAACAAAGATGAGTTCGTCACCTGCGGGGGCGTGCGCTTAAGCGAAGTGGATTTCAGGACGATGGAGAGCCGCATCTGCCCCGGCCTCCACTTTGCGGGCGAGTTGCTGGACATTGATGGCCTGACCGGCGGTTTCAATTTCCAGGCGGCCTGGACCACGGGCTGGCTCGCCGGCCAAGCCCTGGCGAGGGAGAGTCGGCAGGCCAAAGCTGGCTGGGCTCCGGGGAGTGCTTCATGGAGAGATCATCAGCAAGACGACCATTCTGGTCGGCGCTCACCATTGCCCGCTCCGGGAAGGCCGGGGCGGACTGGGCGTTAACCCGGTCCACCGCCCTCCATGCCACAACCGTGCGGCAACAAGCCGGTTCACCAGCGTCACGGGGCGTGGTTCGCGCGGGATGGGTATATTTGCCTGCCTGGTGATGTCGAACTGGGGCTTGACGCGGCGGGGGGGATTTACTACATTGGCGGCAATGATAGTGAATATTCGACAAGTGGTCCTGGTCGTCGTCGTAGTTGGCGACGCCGTCGGCGCTTGTCGAAGGTAAATTGAGTTTCGACAAGAACCCACGGCTGGCGGACGGTCGTGGGTTTTTTTGTGCACCTGCGGCAGCCAGCCACAACCGCAAAAAGTTTATGAGCAAGACAATGGAAACAAGTAAAAGAGCCCCGGCCGGCCAGAGCGTGGAACTCGGCCCCACGATGTCCGGCAGCGAAATCCTCGTCGCCTGCCTCGAACGCGAAGGGGTGGATACCATCTTCGCCTACCCGGGCGGCGCGAGCATGGAAATCCACCAGGCGCTGACGCGCTCGAAGAAGATTCGCACGGTCCTGCCGCGCCATGAGCAGGGGGGCGCCTTCGCCGCCGACGGTTACGCGCGGGCGACGGGGCGGGCGGGCGTGTGCATGGCCACCAGCGGCCCGGGCGCAACGAATCTGGTTTCGGGCATCGCGGACGCCTACATGGATTCGGTGCCGTTGATCGCCATCACCGGCCAGGTGCCCCAGGCGATGATCGGCAAGGGCGCGTTTCAGGAGACGGACATTTACGGCATGACGCTGCCGGTGGTGAAGCACAGCTATCTGATTACCGACATCAACGACATTCCGCGCATCGTCAAAGAGGCGTTTCACATCGCCCAGAGCGGCCGGCCCGGCCCGGTGCTGATCGACTTGCCGAAGAACGTGCAGCAGGCGCGCACGCAGCCGGTCTTTCCGAAGGAAGTCCACTTGCGCGGCTATCACCCAGACAAGCGGGCGACCGACCTGGAGCTGAACGAGATCATCGGCCTGATCGAGAAATCCGAGCGGCCGGTGCTTTACGTCGGCGGGGGCATCATCACGGGCAACGCGAGCGAGGAGTTGCGCCAGTTTGCCATGGCGGCGCAGATCCCGGTCACGACGACGCTGATGGGTTGCGGGGCATTTCCGGAGACGCACGCGCTGTCCTTGCGCTGGCTGGGCATGCACGGGGCGGCCTACGCCAATTGGGCGGTGAACGGCGAATTCGAGCCGCGGAAGACCCCGACCGACCCGATGAAGAGCATGGCGCCCGGAGCCGATTTGCTGCTGGCGTTTGGCGTGCGGTTCGACGACCGCGTGACGGGCAAAGTCGATAAGTTCTGCGAGAAGGGAACCATCGTTCACCTCGATATCGACCCATCGGAAATCAACAAGAACAAACCAGCCAACCTGCCCATCATCAGCGACGTCAAATTCGCCCTGGGACGCCTGGCGGAGATGATCAAAGAGCGGCCAATTCAGAAGAGGTTCACGGCCTGGCACAAGCAGATTGAGGCGTGGAAAGCCAAAGCGCCGTTCGGCTACCTGGTGACCGAAGAGGTCATGAAGTCACAGCACATGCGCGACCATCTGAAAGGCAGAGAGAGCGAAGTGATCCTGCCGCAGATGGCCATTGAGATGCTGTACGAATTGTCCAAGGGCGAGGCCCTCATTACTACGGGCGTGGGCCAGCACCAAATGTGGACCGGGCAGTTTTATAAGTTCAAATACCCGCGGCAGTTCCTGACGAGCGCGGGCCTGGGGGCAATGGGCTATGGGTATCCCGCGGCGCTCGGGGTGAAAGTGGCGTTCCCCAACCGGCAGGTGGTCGATATCGACGGCGACGGCTCGTTCCTGATGAACATCCAAGAGCTGGCCACGGCGCACATCGAGAAGATTGCCGCCAAGGCGATCATCCTGAACAACCAGCACCTCGGGATGGTGATGCAGTGGGAAGATAAATTCTACAAGGGCAATCGCGGCCATACCTACCTGGGCGACCCGGACAATCGGCAGCAGATCTATCCCGATTACACCGCCGTCTGCCACAGCTTCAACGTAAAGTGCGAACGGGTCATGTTCAAGCAAGACTTGCGGGCGGCCGTCCAGCGAATGCTCGACGCCGACGAGCCGTACGTGCTCGACGTGATCGTGCCCTATACCGAACACGTGCTGCCGTTCATCCCGGCAGGCAAGACCGTTGCCGACATGATCTGGCAGCCGTAGGCGACCCCTGGCGCGGGCTCGAAATCGGGGCCCGCGGGCGGGTTGAATCGCAGCGTTTACCCGGGGCGCCCCGGTTTCGGCGAAGCGGCTGGCTCCGGTTTAAGCCCGAGTTGCTTCTCCAGCGCTTTAACCCGGCGGAACAACTCGGGCAACTGCTGCAACGCGATCATTTGCCGCTTGGCTTGCCGGTCGGGTTGCGCGGGCGTCCAAATCCATTTCTCGCCGTCGGGGATGTTGTTCATCACGCCGGACTGGGCGGCGACGGAGACGCGGTTGCCTATTTTCAGATGGCCGGCAAGGCCGACCTGGCCGCCGAGAATCACGTAGTTGCCGAGCTTGGTGCTCCCGGCGACGCCGGCTTGCGAGACGATGATGCAGTGCTCACCCACGGTCACGTTGTGCGCGATCTGGACGAGGTTATCTATCTTGGTGCCTTTGCCGACAATGGTCGGTCCGAGCGCGCCGCGGTCAACCGTCACATTTGCGCCAAGTTCCACGTCATCGCAGATGATCACATTGCCGATTTGGGGCACCTTCTGATGGATGCCGTTATCGAGCACGTAGCCGAATCCATCCGAGCCAACGACGGTGCCGGAGTGGATGCGCACGCGGTTGCCCACCTCAGTGCGTGGGTAGAGCGTGACGTTGGGGAAGAGGTTGACGTCCTCGCCGAGCAGACAATCGGCGCCGACATGGTTAAGGCCCTGCAACACCGAGCGCGGGCCGATCCGCACCTTCCCGCCCAGGATGCAATACGGGCCGACGTGGGCGGTCGGATCAATCTGGGCGCTGGCCGGCACAATCGCTGTGGGATGGATGCCAGCGGCAAAGGCCGGCTCCGGGAAGAATAGCGGGAGGACTTTCGCAAAAGCGATGCGGGCGTTGGGCACGCGGATAAGGGTCTTGCGGCTGGAAACGCCGGGACCATCGACGATGATCGCTGAAGCGGCGCTCTGCTCGGCCCGGGCGAAATAACTCTCGTTCTCGGCGAAAGTGAGGTCGCCCGGTTGGGCGCGGTCCGCAGGAGCAAAGCCGTTGAGAACCAGCGAAGCGTCGCCGAGGACTTCGCCTCCCAGAAGTTTGGCAATTTCGACAATGGCAAAAGGCATAAGCTGTTGACTTGGATAACCGCGGCCACTATAAAGGCCGCGGCAGCTAATTCAACCCCAACTTTATATGGCCAAAACACTCCGGGTCGGGATGATCGGTTACGGCTTCATGGGCAAGGCCCACTCCAATGCCTGGCGCCAGGCCCCCTATTTCTTTCCGCTGAAAGCCAAACTCGAAATGCACACCATCTGCGGCCGCCACCCCGCCGGAGTGCAGGCGGCGCGCGCCCAACTGGGCTGGCAATACGCGGCAACCGATTGGCGGGAGGTGGTGGAATCGCCCTTGATTGATGTCGTGGATATCAACACGCCAAACGACTCACATGCGGAAATCGCCATCGCCGCGGCCCGGGCCGGCAAGCATGTGCTGTGCGAAAAACCGCTGGCGTTGAACGTCAAACAGGCCGAAGCCATGCTGGCCGCCGCCCAAAAAGCGAAGGTCGTCCACATGATCTGCCATAACTTTCGCCGCGTGCCCGCCCTGGCGCAGGCCAAAACGATGATTGCCGAGGGCGCTCTGGGCGAGATTCGTCATTATTATGCCAGGTACGCCCAAGACTGGCTGGTGGACCCGGAAGTTCCCCTTTGGTGGAAGTTGCAAAAGCCCATCAGCGGCAGCGGCGCGCAGGGCGACCTCAACATGCATCTGATTGATCTCGGACGGTATCTGGTGGGCGAGTTCAAGGAAGTTTGCGGGATGATGAATACGTTCATCAAAGAGCGTCCCTTGTTGGACGGGGCCGGCGCCACCGAGGACCAGGCGCCTAAACCCGCTCGCAAGAAGGTGCAAGGCGGCAAAGCAAGCGCGGCCCAAGCCGGCCAGACCCCGGCGGACAAGCCCGTTCAACCGCGGGGCAAGGTGACTGTTGATGACGCAGCGTTGTTCATTGGGCGTTTTGAAAGCGGCGCGCTGGCCAATCTGGAGGCGACCTGGTATGCGCCTGGACGAAAGAACCACCTGGCCATCGAAATCAACGGCTCCAAGGGCTCCCTCTGCTTTGACTTAGAAGACATGAACCGGCTCAAGTTCTGCGATACCGCCAGCCTGCCGGATCGGCAGGGGTTCCGCGATATTCTGGTTTTACAGCCGGGCGGCGCACGCCCGTATGTCGGCCAGTGGGGGCGGGCCGACCACCTGCTCGGTTACGAATATGCTTCCGTTCGTACGGTCGCTGATTTCGTAAACGCCTGCGTGGACCGGAAACCCGTGCACCCGACCTTCGAGGACGGCCTGAAGAATCAGCGCGTTCTGGCCGCCGTGGAAGAGTCGGTTAAGACGCGCAGTTGGGTGAAGCTGTGACGATCTGGCCTTGAACTCAGCCCGGCAGCCCTCTAACCTGCGCGGAAGTTTTGGTTGGCAGAAACAAACGTTAACAACAGACAGTAGCCTGATCACCAATCACAAAGACAGGAGAATCATATATGTCCAACAGACCCCTTAATGTCGGTTTAGTCGGCGGCGGCAAAGGCGCCTTCATCGTCCATCCGCATCAGAGAGCCATTCACTTTGACGGCACCCGGCGCGTGGTGGCGGGCGCGCTCTTCCCCGATCCCAAGATCGCCCTGGAAGAGGCGGCCCATTGGCCTTATCCCATCAAGGGCTACGGTTCTTACGACGAGATGATCGCCGCCAACGCCTCCCTGCCCGCAGACCAGAAGCTGGACTACATCCTCATCGTGACGCCGAATTTCGTGCATTACGATCCGGCGATGAAGGCCATGAAAGCGGGCATCGCGGTCTTCTGCGAAAAGCCGCTGTGCCTGAATCTCAAGGAGGCCGACGACCTCGTGAAGACCGCTCGCAAGCTCAACATCCCGTTCGGCGTGGCCCACACTTACCTTGGGCACTGGATCAGCCGCCTCAGCCGCTACATCGTGCGCAGCGGGTTGCTGGGCGAAGTGCGCTGGGTGGACAGCTACTACCTCCAGGGCTGGCTGGCGACCAAGCTCGAAGCGACCGGCCAGACCCAGGCGGTCTGGCGCGTCGATCCGAAGCGCGCCGGCGGCTCCGGTTGCGGCGGCGACATCGGCACGCACGCCCTGATGCAACTGCGTTACGTCACGGGCCTGGAAGTCGTGCAACTCAGCGCCCAGCTTGAGACCTTCGTCGAAGGCCGCATGCTCGACGACCATTTCACCATCTATTGCAAGCTCAGCAACGGCGGCAAAGCCCTCGTGCGCGCATCGCAGATTTGCATCGGCCACAAGAACGACCTCGGCATTGAAATCGCCGGCACCAAAGGCACACTACGCTGGGTGCAGGAAGAGCCTGAGGCGGTCACCATCCTGCTGCCGGGCCAGCCGGACCGCGTCTATTGGCGCGGCGCGGTCAGCCCCGGCGACGGTTTCCTGCCCAAAGACGTGCCGGCTGATCTGATGGCCGAGCCGACGATTCCGGCAGGGCACCCCGAAGCCTTCCACGACGCCTTCGCCCGGCTGCACCGTTGCTTCGAGGCTGACGTGCGCAAGTGGAAAGAAGGGAAGGCCTTCAAGTGCGACGGCGCCAAATACGCCAACGTCGAAGACGGCTGGATGGGCATCGCCTTCATCGAAACCTGCGTCAAGAGCAGCCAGAAGCAAGGCGCCTGGACGGCGATGCCGAAGCCAATCTAATTCTCGCACAATCGATATGAGAAAGGGCGGCTGAGAAGCCGCCCCTTTTCTTATCACGACCCGATCACCGATCACCCGTCACTAATTACCGCTCAGATAAACTCGTTGATCAGGTTCTCCAGGAACTCCTGCCGGCCGCTGGTGTTGGGCGTCGCGTCGCCCTTCCGGAGCATGTAAGCCTCGAGTTCCTTGAAGTCGGCCTTGCCCGCCTCGATCTTCGCCCCGATGCCGCTGTCCCAAGAGCTGTAACGCTGCTTCACGAAGTTGGCTAAGCGCCCGTCCTTGCGGATGGCTGCGGCGATCTTCAAGCCGCGCGCGAAGGCGTCCATGCCGCCGATGTGCGCGTAGAACAGGTCCACCGGCTCGAAACTCTCGCGGCGCACCTTGGCGTCGAAGTTCGTGCCGCCGGTCTTGAAGCCGCCCATGTTGAGAATGGACAGCATGATCTCCGTCGTCAGATAGACATTCGTGGGGAACTGGTCGGTGTCCCAGCCCAACAGCAGGTCGCCGGTGTTGGCGTCAATCGAGCCGAGGGCGCCGGCAGCGATAGCCACCTCCAACTCGTGCTGCATCGTGTGGCCTGCCAGCGTCGCGTGGTTCGTCTCCAGGTTCAGCTTGAAGTCGCCGAGCAGGTCGTACTCGCGCAGAAAGTTCAGGCACGCTGCGGCGTCGGAATCGTATTGATGCTTGGTCGGCTCCTTGGGTTTCGGCTCGATGTAGAACTGGCCCTTGAAGCCGATGGCCTTTTTGTGATCGACGGCCAAATGCAGGAACTTGCCGAGGTGGTCCATCTCCCGCTTGAGATTGGTGTTGAGGAGCGTGCTGTAACCTTCGCGCCCACCCCAGAAGACGTAGCCGGCGCCATTGAGCGTGTGCGTGACTTCGATGGCCTTTTTGACCTGGGCCGCGGCATAGGCGAAAACGTCCGCATTGCAGCTTGTGGCTGCCCCATGCGCGAAGCGCGGATGCACAAACAGGCAGGCCGTGCCCCAGAGCAATTGCACGCCCGTGCGCTGCTGCTCGTCCTTGAGCACCTTCACGATGGCGTCGAGGTTGCGGTTGGTCTCGCGGAGGCTTTTGCCTTCCGGCGCAACGTCGCGGTCGTGGAAGGCATAAAAGGGGGCGCCCAGCTTCTCGAGGAACTCGAAGGCCACTCGCACCCGCGTCTCGGCCATCTTCATCGAATTGGTGCCGTCCTCCCACGGGCGAACGGCCGTGCCCACGCCGAACATGTCGGCCAACTGGCCGCGAATCGTGTGCCAGTAGGTGACGGAAAACCGGAGATGGTCTTTCATCGGCTTGCCGGCGACCACTTCGTCGGCGTTGTAATGCTTGAAAGCCAGCGGGTTCTTTGAGGCCGGGCCTTCGAATTGAATGTTGGATATGCCAGGGAAGAATTCTTTGGATGATCGTTTCATGCGTTGCCAATAGTTTCAGCGCGAGGCTAAAGACGAGACGCAAAGAAGACAAGCGTGGACTTGACAGCGCGGACTTGACGTGCCGGTTCTTGAAGTTAAGGCTGTTATCTCCTGCCGGATGTGTGTTATATCATTCCCTATGACTTCGGAACGATTCCTCGCCGGGTTAACCGGTCACGACAACGACTTCCAACTTGTGGCCGAGGCGCTAAAGGCTGCGGGGGAGCCCTTTTGCCTGATCGGCGGTTTGGCCGTCAACCATTATGTGGAACCCGTCGTCACGCTGGACGCCGATTTCGCGGTGGCCGGCCACGCCCAAGCGGCGCCGGCGCTGCGCGAGCGAGGGTTCAAGGTCGAAGAGCATCCCCATTCACTCAATGCCCAACTGCCCGGCAGCCGCTTGCGCGTCCGGGTCACCCTCGACCCACGTTATCGCGCATTCCCCTCCCGGGCGGTGATGGGAGAGGTCTTTGGCGTGCGCCTGCCGGTCGCCGCTCTGGAAGACCTTGTGCAAGGGAAGCTGTGGGCCTTGGCTGACCCGCAACGCCGCGCTTCCAAGAAGGCGAAGGACAAGGCGGACCTTATCCGGATATGCGAGTCTCACGCGCGAGTCGTCAAATTGATCCCGCCCGGCCTGCTGCCGGAAGTGGATGAGTTGCGCTGATTGAACCTGTCCGGGCTGGCTGGCGTGCAGCCTGGCGGAGGGTCCCCGGATGGTGCGCGGAGGAGTTTTTCGGACCACGTCTGCGCCGAGGCTGATGGCCGCAGGACGGGGTCCGGCTATTCTTCTGTTGCCGGCGGGTGGGCCGGGGCCGGCTCGAAGGACTGGAGCGCGAGGTAGCTCAGGCCGAAGCGCTTGATATTTTCCAGTTGCTTGTCGAACTGGTCGTAGTGGCCTTCCTCGTCATTGACGAGCGCCTCGAAGACCTGCTTGGTCGCCGCGTCGGCATTTTGGCCGGCTTGCAGGGCGAACTGGTTGTACACGGTGACAGCCTCCCGCTCCATCGCCGCGGCCTGGGCGAGCATTTTTTGGGGGTCGGTGACCTGCTCGGTTGGGCCGGCCGCCGCCATCTCCACGTCGCCTTTGAGGAAGATGATGCGCTCGGCCAGGCGCTCGACGTGCCCCATTTCCTGGATCGCGATGCGCTTGAACATGGCCGCCAGCGGGCCGAAGCCCTGATCGGCCAAGTGGAAGTGCCAGTACATGTATTGGTGAACGGCCTGGAGTTCATCCGCCACGCCCTTGTTCAACAGTTCGATGCTTTTCTTAGTGTTCATAAGTCATGTTGTTTGTTGCGGCCCGGAAGGCTACACCCTGACCGCGGGCTGCTGCAAGGCTGTGTTTTGGAGGGCTGGCGGCACACGGGGCAGGGTCGGCCAGGTTGGGGGGACGGCTTGCCGCGGAGCGCGAGTATTTGGTAGCTTGCGACATGCAACCCGAGACGGCTTCGGCCAGTGAAGGCTCCAGCCTGATTTATCCCCTGGCCTCGATCGTGGAGCGCATCAACCTGGCGAAGCTCTTTCCCGCAGACCAGCCGCTCGAAGTGGAACTGGGCAGCGGTGACAGCTCGTTTCTGGTGGAATATGCCCGGCGGCACAAAGGGCATAATTTCATCGGGGTGGAGCGGCTGCTGGGCCGAATTCGGAAGCTGGACCGCAAAGGCGGGCGCGCCGGGCTGACGAACTTGCGCGGGGTGCGCATTGAGTCGTCGTATTTTCTCGAATACCTGTTGCCGCCGCAGTCGGCAGTCGCACTGCACGTTTACTTTCCCGACCCGTGGCCGAAGCGGAAGCATCGCCGCCACCGGCTCATCAACCAACGGTTTCCCGCGCTGGCGCGGCAGGCGCTCGCGCCGGGCGGCACGGTTTATTTGCGCACGGACGACGAGAATTATTTCGAGCAGATGACCGGCGTATTTGCCGCCGACCCCGCGTTTTGCCCGGTGGACACGCCCGCCGAGCTGAGTGCCTTGCTGACGGACTTTGAGAAGGACTTCCAGGCGCGCGGGATTAAGTGCTTGCGGGCGGCATACCGGGTTGGCGAAGGGTGATGCGTGATGCGTGATGCGTGATGCGTGATTGGCGGACAACTACCGATCACCGATCACCAATCACCAATCACCAATCACCAGTCACCAGTGGCCAGTCACGAATCACCCATCACCCTTCATCAGATATCAATGACGGGGCCGCTGCCGCCGCGGTCGGAGCCGGGCGGACGGCGCTGGTGTTCGAAGCGGACGTGGGAACGGCTGCTGCCGGCAAGCAGGTTCAGCAGCAGGGAAACGATACTGATGACGAGCGCGCCTAGGAAGGCCGCCCGGAAGCTATCGACTTCGAAGTAACGCCCGAGCAGGAAGCTCACGAAGTACAGGAGCAGCGCGTTGATCACGAGCCGAAACAGGCCCAGGGTGAAGATCAGCAAGGGCAGAGCCCAAAGCATGAGGATGGGGCGAATGAAGGCATTGAGAATGCCGAGGACGAGCGAAGTCACCAAGGGCGTCCAGAGGCTCTCATCCTTAAAGCGGATGCCCGGCACGATATAAACCGCCACCAGCACCGCCAGGGTGTTAATCGCCCAGCTTTGGACAAACTTCTTCACACTTCAACGCGAAGAAAGGTGGCCGGCGTCTCCGCCCGCAACGAGACCTCCGCCAGGCTGGCCGGGACGAGGCAGAACTGGCCCGGTGCCAGGGAGAGAATGCTCGGACCATTTGACGCGCTTTGCGCCCCTGAACCCCCAGGCAAAGACGG
Source organism: Verrucomicrobiota bacterium (assembly GCA_050011195.1). GTDB lineage: Bacteria > Verrucomicrobiota > Verrucomicrobiia > Limisphaerales > UBA8199 > PALSA-1440. The sequence goes on from JBEKJO010000003.1 coordinate 20,384, forward strand.
ACCCCTCACCCCGGCCCTCTCCCCTTCGGAAGGGGAGAGGGGGAACCGCCGGCAGATTTCTGGCGAACCGGGGTTCATGGGGAGGGGGAATCGTCGGCCGCTCTCTGGCGAATCAAGGTTCATAGGGAAGGTTTCCTGCCCGGCGCGGACCTGCACGTGACCTGCCAGCAGCGCGATGATCTGCATCTTGTTCGGCTGGAGCGGCACGCTCGCGCCGACGCTCGCCTCCCGGGCCTCGACGGTGAAAAGAGGATCGGACACGAGCAGCCGCACCGGTTGCGCGCCCTGCTGGACGAAGGCCTGGGGCAGCAGCGATGGCTCGAAATCGTTGAAGTCGATGCTGGCCAGGGATTGGGGGACGTGCAATTCGCGGGGTTTGCCGTCCAGGCCAGGGCGGTTCCAATCGAACACACGATAGGTCGTGTCCGAGTTCTGCTGGATTTCAAAGATGACCAGCCCCGCGCCGAGCGCGTGAACGCGGCCGCTGGGCAGGAACAGGGCGTCTCCCGGCCGCACACTCACGCGATGGAAGCACTCGGCCACTGTGCCGGTCTTGATCTTGCGCTCGAACTCGGCGCGGGTGACGCCGCGTTTCAGGCCGACATACAGCTCCGCTCGCGGGGCGGCCTCCGCAACGTACCACATCTCGGTCTTCGGTTCGCCGCCGAGGGCGGCCGCCAGCGCGGCTGGGGGATGAACTTGAAAAGAGAGCTTGTCCCGGGCATCGAGGATCTTGATGAGCAGAGGGAAGCGCCCCCGTTGCGGCTGGGCACCGCCCAGCAGGTCGGCGGCGTGATTCTCCATCAGCCAGCGCAGGTCTTTGCCCGCGAGCGGCCCATTCGCAATGACGCTGACGTCGCCCGGCCGGTCGCTGATCTCCCACGATTCCCCGATCGGCACGCCGGGCGGCAGCGGTTTGTGGTAAAGGCGCTCCAGCTCGCGTCCGCCCCAGACGCGCTGCTTGAAGATGGGCCGGAAGGTGAAGGGATAGAGCATTCTGATTTCAACTCGGGACTTCGGGCTTTGGAGTTCGCCTTGTCTCACCCGGCAAGTTTCTCGGCCGCCACGGGCTGCTTTTCCGCAAAATGCCCAAAGGCGCGGAATTTGGCATAGCGTTGCTTCAGGCGGTCGGCGGCGGAGAGGGCCTGGACCTGTTCGAGGTGTTTGAGCAGATGCTCCCGGAGAGTCTGGGCCGCGGTGACGGGATCGCTATGCGCGCCGCCGAGCGGTTCAGGAATCAACTCATCCACCAGCCCCAACTCCAGCAGGTCTTTTGCCGTGATCTTGAGCGCTTCGGCGGCTTTGGCCGTCGCCGAGCGATCCTTCCACAGAATCGCCGCGCAGCCCTCCGGGGGAATCACCGAGTAGTAGGCGTTTTCCAGGATCAAGACCCGGTCCGCCACACCGATGCCCAGCGCGCCGCCCGAGCCGCCTTCGCCGATGACGGCGGCAATGATGGGGACTTGCAGGAGCATCATCTCGCGGAGATTCACCGCGATGGCCTCGGCAATGTGCCGCTCCTCCGACCCAATGCCCGGATAAGCCCCCGATGTGTCTATCAGCGTAATGATCGGCAGCCGGAACTTGTCCGCCAACCGCATGAGCCGCAACGCCTTGCGGTAGCCTTCGGGATGGGCGGAGCCGAAGTTGCGCAGGATATTCTCCTTGGTGTCCCGGCCCTTTTGGGTGCCGATGACCATGACTTTATGCCCGCCGAGCCGGGCAAAGCCGCCAACCATCGCGCGGTCCTCCGCGAACAGCCGGTCGCCATGCAACTCGCTGAAGTCGGCAAAGGCGGCTTGGATATAATCCAGCGTGAAAGGCCGTTTCGGATGCCGGGCAAGCTTGACCCGGTCCCACGCGCTGAGGTTGGCAAAGATCTGGCGCCGGGTTTCTTCCAGCTTCTTCTCGATCAAGCCGACTTCCTCCTCGACGCTGATGTCCAGGGAGTGGGTTTCCGGGTGCTTCTTCAACTCCTCCAGCTTGTTTTGCAGCTCCGCGATGGGCTTTTCGAAGTCGAGTTGGTGTTTCATCGGCCTAAGCCTAGCCACATTTTGCCCCCCAGGCAACGCCGATTTCGTACAGACAAAGAGCCGGATTCGCATCCGGCTCTTAGTGGTGACGAGGTTTATACGCCTTCACCCAGGCGCTCAGAAGGGTAATGCGGCCAACTATTCGATCGCTGTTCGAACCGCATTACAAGCAAAACCCCTATGCTAACCCTAAACGAACAGCGAAATCTTCTGTCGCTCTGAATATATGATACACCCGTGCGGCGGGCTGTTCAAATTATTTTTTAACCTGAGAGCACGAGTATGATTGGTGCGGCGAAGGTCGCCCGCCCTGTTCGCGCACCTGGCTGGCGCACGCCTTCATCGCCAAGCACGTCTGTCAATTCCCCACCACTGGGCTGCTGATCCACGCCCTCCAAACCCGGCTCACCCTGCTTGACGGCTGGAAGGGTTGAAAACATACTAGGGGTCTTATGAAGAAGCATCTGTTCACACTGGCCGTACTGGCCGCGGCCTCGCTGGCTCTGGCCGCCGGTGACGATAAAAAGGATTTTCAACCCCTGTTCAACGGCAAGGACCTCACTGGCTGGAAGTTGCGCCACCCTAATGCCCGCAATTCCTGGACCGTCGAGCCGGGCGGCATCCTCAAAAACACGGTCGAACACGGGCAGCACGGCGTCGATCTGTTGACAGAACGGAAATTCCGCAATTTTGTCGTGCGCTACGAGTACATGACGCCCGACGGCTCGAACAGCGGCTTTTATTTGCGCGGCCGCCAGGAGATTCAAATCCTGGGCGACTACAAATCGGGCAAAGCGACCAAAGGCGGCAATGGCGCCATCTACGGTTTCAAGGCTCCCGACCAGTTTGTGACCAAGCCGGGCGGAGAATGGCAGACGGCGGAAGTAACCCTCATCGGCGATCGGATCACCGTGATCCTTAATGGCGTCAAGATACACGACAATGTGCAATGCGACCGGGCGACCGGTGGCGAACTGGACCGCAACATGGACCAACCCGGCCCAATTCTATTGCAAGGCGATCACGGCACCGTCAGTTTCCGCAACATCCGATTGAAGGAACTGCCCGAATAGCGAACCAAAAGGCGGTACTGATAGAGAAACAGCGATGGAGTTGCCAGAGGGATACGCAAAAGCGGCAAAGGTCGTGGCGGAAAAACAGGCATTCCTAAGCACCGTATAAGATGCTCCCTTCCATCACGCGCCAGGCTTGAGGAACCACAGCCGCGCCCCGGGGTCGGTCTTGAGGAACTTGAGCAACTGTTCGGTTACTTTCCGGCAGCCCGCTTCGCTGGGATGCATGTGATCGTTGGAGCGCACGTCCTGTTCCGTCCAGACCAGTCCGTCTGTCTTGCGTGGCCGGTCGCCGCACGCCCACAAATACGGGCCCCAGACGGCCACCGGCGCCTTCACCTCGCCGCGCGCCGGGTTCCAATTCAGCCCCGGATCGCCGTTGATCTGCCGCTGCACGAGCCAACGAACGGCAAAGCCCGTTTCATACGCGTAAGGCTCCGGGCTGCCGGCCGTCGGCCTCGCCCAACCACCGTACGTGCGGCTGGAAAAGAACGCCACCCGCAGGTTGGGAAAGCGTTGCTTCGCAATGACCAGGATGTCCGCCAGGTCCGCTTCCAACGCCTTCGCGTGGGCCGGGAACTCGCCCAGCGCCGCCGCGCCGGCCTCAACGTGCTTCATCCACACCGCCTGGACCTGGGCCGGCGTAACGCCTGCCTCTTTGAGCCGGAGTTCAACGGTGGGCCAGGTGTCTTTTTCCTCCGGCACCCGGCGGCCACCCCGATGCGTCTTGGCCATGTGGACCACGTCCATCTCGTGGTCGAGCCGTTCCTGCTCTGCCTGGGGCAACCGGTCGCTGCCGTCGTAGGCCCACATCACCGCGGCGCGTCCACCGATAGCGCCGTCCACGAGCACGACGCTCGGTGCTTTTTGCGGGGCAGCCGAGCCGGTTCGCACGAAGTCTTCCGATTCCAGGTGTGTGTTGGAGAACCCCACGGTGAGCAGCACGATCTTCCCGTCCCGGGCCGGATGGCCCCCCGCACCCAACGGCTGGACCTGGGCGCACGCCTTCAACCAGGCGGATCGGTGCGCCGCGGGCGGTTCATTCTTGCCGCCGCCATAAAGTCCGCCATCCTGGCCCTTGTAGGTGTTCGTCAAATCCGTCAACGGCACCAAGCGGCTCCAATCCGCCTGAACGGCGGGGGCATTGGTGCCAGTGGGCTGATTGGCGGCGCGTTTTTGCGCCGTGCGCCGCCGGATTTCCGCGCGCACGCGGTCCAAATAGGCGCTTTCCTCCGGTGTCAACGCTTCGCCCCGCTGCCACTTCTCCATCAGCGCCCGGCCCCGCACGGGGTCAATGCCCGCGTCATCGGCGGCCAACAGCGCGCCCCCCGCCAGCATGGTCAGCATGACGGCTGCAAGTCCCAGCCAGCCTGGCCCCGCAAGGCGCAGCCTCAAGCAAACATTCATCGTCAAGGGTTGACGTGCTTGCGAACCGCGAAGTTACAAGTCTTCCCCGAGTGGTGGTTCACGATGGATTCCCCTCCCCCGGCCAGCAAGTGACGATGAACGGCTGGTGGCCGGGGGCAGCCGGGAAGTCCGTCCCGCGTTACGAACCGATTTTGCTCGCCCCAACGAATGGAAGGGCGACAATCCGGGCGTTATGAGCAAGCCTGGGCGATTAGTGGTGTGGGCGGTCGCGTCTCTCGGCTGGCTCGTTCCGCTCCGCGGCCCGGGGCAGCCGGCGGTGAACGGGAAGCCTGCGGGCCGGGGTTCGGAGCAGGTTGGCGTGGAGCTTCGAGAAGGCGGCATCATTCGCGGCCCGATGTCGGCCCAGCGATTGGCCATCGTTTTCACCGGGCACGGATTTGCCGAAGGCGGGGAGGTTATTCTCAACGAGTTGGCAAAACATAGCGGCAAGGGGTCGTTCTTTTTCACCGGTGATTTTCTGACCAACACCCACTTCCAGCCGCTGATTCAACGCATTGCCCGGGAAGGGCACTATCTTGGCCCCCACTCGGACAAACACGTGCTCTATTGCCCCTGGGAAGGGCCGCAGAAGACGCTGGTCACCCGCGCCGAGTTTCGGGCTGATCTCGAACGCAACCTGCGGAAGATCGAACGTCTCGGGATACCGCGCCGGCAGATTCGGTATTTCCTGCCGCCCTACGAGCATTACAACCGGGAAATCGTGGACTGGGCCACAGAGCTGGGCCTGACTCTGGTCAATTTCACCCCCGGCACACGCTCGAACGCCGATTACACCGGCGAAGCCGAGAAGAACTTCGTCCCCTCACAGACCATCTTCGACAGCATCATCGGCAAAGAGCGGCAGGACCCGCACGGGCTTAATGGCTTTATCCTGCTGCTGCACATTGGTTCCGGGCCGGGCCGGGCGGACAAGTTCCCCGCGCGCTTCGGCGAGTTGCTCGATTACCTGTCGGGCAAGGGCTACCAATTCGTGCGCGTGGATGAGTTGTTGGAACCGAAGTGACACGGTTCCTCTAAACCGACTGCTGGCTTTCCAGCGCTTCGACGAAAGGCGGGACGGGACAATCGAGCGCATCAGCGATGGCACGGAGCAGTTCGGCTTCGCGGTAGAGGACCTGGCCGTCGGCGGCGACGGTTTGGGCGCAGGCGAGCAGGACATTGCGTTTCGTGCTGGCGGAAGCCTGCGCGAGCCGGTCAAGGGCTGAGTCCACGCGTGCCAGGCTGCACGCTTCGCCGGAGAGTAGGTGGACCGCGCCTTCGGGAACGTCGAGAAACCCAGCCCCGCGCTGGAAGGCCGCCGCCACCGCCGGTTCCTCCTCCTGCCCGATGTGCGCCAGTGCCGAGAGCAGCAGCGAACATTCCGCCAGGAGCGATTTGAGGGAGGAATAACAGACGCCCGGGTTGGGGGTCGGCTCATAATAACACCGCAAATGGCGGAAGAGAATCTTCTGCAAGGTGTATTCGAAGAGGTCGATCGCCTGGTCATACTCGATGAGTTCCTGCACGAACTGAGCGAACTGGAGGTACTGGCCCTCTTCCAGGTGGCGCAAAGCCGGCAGCGTGAGGTCAATCAGGGGCAGCTTGACACGCGGGTCCAGGCTTTGCGCCTCGGGCAGGAGATCGGTTGTTTGCCCGAGCGTAGCGGCGTCCAGCTTCCGCCCGAGGAGTTCGAGCTGGCCGGCCCGCGTCGATTCATCGGAGCTGAGGAGCAGCGTGTAAATAATGGCCATCGCGCCGGTCGGCGAGCGGCAGGCTGCGGTTACCTTGTTGGGCAGGCCGAGCCGCACCGCAGCCGCCCGGCGAATATGCTCGACGGTGAGACTGCCGGTTCCCGAGACAAACGCGCCCGGATTCGCCTTTTCCGCCGCCATGACCAGCGCGACCGCGTTGTCAAACCTCTGCTCTCGCTCGAACTGCGACGGCGGCAGCGACGCGACTTTGGGGAATTGACCGTCGAAGGCCGGATCAATTGCTAGAATGCGCTTCGCCAGAGGCGGGTGGGTGGAAAGGAACCCGAACCAGGGGGTAAAGGAAGAGTTGGCGAAGTAAAGATGGCTGGCGGTTTCGGCGTGGGGTGTGTCCAGGCGGCCCTGTTTGTAAAGGCCGCCGATCTGCTTGAGAGCACCGGCGATGCCGGCCGGGTAACGCGTGAACTGGACGGCGGCGGCGTCGGCCAGCCATTCGCGTTCGCGGCAGATCGCGCTCTTGATGAGCCGCACGAACGGCAGACCGATGGAGCCGATGGCCAGCAGGACATACCCGATGGGAATAAACGGCAGCCTCGTTACCGAAGCATCTTCATCGAGGATGGATTCGCCGGGTTCGGCGGGCCGGTTCGAGCCGCGCACGAGGACGCGGCCAACGATGACCGGCCACAGGACTCCGTGCGCAATCCCCATGAGGCGCATGTTCAGACGGGTATCGCCGTTCAAGATGTGGCTGAACTCATGGGCAATCACACCTTGCAGCTCGTCACGATTCAGCAACTTCAGGCAGCCCCGCGTGACCCCGATCGCCACGTCGCTTTGCGTGTGGCCGGCGGCGAAGGCGTTGATGCCGCGCTCGTTATCCAGAACGTAAACCTCTGGCACGGGCATGCCGGAGGCGACAGCCATCTCTTCGATGACGTTGCGCAGCTTCTGCTCGTCAGGCTCCGCGGGACTGGGCTCGACGCGCCGGCCACCGAGCAACTCCGCTACCACGGGCCCGCCGGCAGCGAGCTGGCGAATCTTGAAGAGGCTGCCCAGGACGATGGTCAAGGTGGCGCCCGCAGCAAAACCGGCGAACAGGCGTGGGTCCCACGTCCATCTTAAATAATACCCCGGATGGAACACCGCTTCTCCCAGCAGCCAACAGAGCGAGACCAGGGGATGGTGGATTCTCGGCCCATGAGGCAGCGGTTTCAGGAACGGCAGGACGATGGAGGCGAAAATGATATAGGTCAGGACGACAATCATGACCACCGCCGCTGCGAAATAAACCAGCAGCAAGGTCGTCTGGCGACGCGCACGGTCCTGTTGCTCGAAGAAGTCCATAAGTCGCTCAGTGCTCTATCAGAAAGGTCGAAGAGGGCAAACACATTCGGGTGTTTTTCCTTTGCGCTGGCGCTGCCAGGCCACTAACTTGTGCCGGTCTTGTCCGGTGGTGTAATGGTAGCACAAGAGTCTTTGGAGCTCTTTGTCATGGTTCGAATCCATGCCGGACAGCCAGCTCGCGGGGGCATTCTACCGACTGGACAGCCGGGAATGGTTCTCACCGTCTGGCCGCGTGCCCGGTTGGGCCGTGATCGATTCTGATTTCGTTGTATGGAAGAGCCTCTGCCGATCCGGGAAACCCCGCCGGACGCCCCGCAGCCGCCCGCGATGTCTCTCGCCGCCCGGCTGCTGAATGTCTTTGCGATCCCGGGCGAAGTGTTTGAGGGAGTCAGGGCCAGCCGCTTTTACGTTGGGAATTGGCTCCTCCCCGTCCTGTTGTCGGCGGTGGTCGGCGTGCTGACCATCATCGTCATTCTGTCGCAGCCGAGCGTTGCACGGCAGGTGCGCGAGTTGAGTGAGCAGCAGGCCAAGGCGCTGGAACAGCGGGTCAAAGCCGGTAAAGTGACCCGGGTCGAGGCGAACCATGTCCAGGCGGTAACCCGGAGGCTCACCGATCCCGCCACGCTCAAGACCATTGGCAGCATGGCCGCGGTCCTGTTCAGCGTCGTCCGCGTGTTCTGGTGGGCGTTTATTCTCTGGCTTGCGGGGCGAATGTTTTTGAAGGTTCAATTGGGTTATCTCAAAGCGCTGGAAGTGGCCGGTTTGGCGCTGATGATCAGCGTGCTGGGTGGTGTCGTGGCGCTGGCCCTGACCGTTAACCTGCCCCGGATATTTGCCACGCCCAGCCTGGCGCTGGTGGCTCCCGACTTCGAGGCAACCCGGAAGAGCCCTCTGATGCTGGGCGCTGCCAACGTCTTTTCCTTTTGGCTGGTCGGTGTGCTCTCCGTCGGTCTGGCCAAACTCGCCCGTGTGCCTTTCCTCCGTGCCGCGTGGTTTGTCTTTGCCTTCTGGGTGATCCAGCAATCCTTGCTCATCGTCGTAGCAGGAGCGCTGGGACAATTCGGGCTGTAGCCGGCGGGAAGCTCCCGGCCACACTTTGTCACCAACCGTTTCTAATCGCCAAAGCGCAACTCGAATGACTGGACAACCGCCGACTGTGCCGGCATCCTCGGCATGTGGCCATTGAGCCGCATTCAAACTCGAACTTATCGTATGGAACAAACGCCGTTGACTCAGCAATCGCAATCGGAAGCTCCGCCGCCGCCCACCATGTCGCTCGGGGGCCGGTTGCTGAATGTGTTCGCCACTCCGGGGGAGGTCTTCCAGGAAGTGAAGACCGCCAGCGTCTCGACCGCCAATTGGCTGGTGCCGGCGCTGATTCTCCTCGCGGTAAGCTGGGTGGCGGCCTGGCTGATTTTTTCGCAGGAGACGATTCGACACCAATTGAGCGAAATAACCGACCGGGCCATCCAGAAGCAGGTTGAGCGCGCCCACCTGAGCGAACAGCAGGCCGAACAGGCGCGCGCCATGGGAGAAAAATGGGCGGGGATCAGCTCAAAGGTTGCCGCCGCCCTGGCCCCGGTGTTCGCCGGGTTCGTCACGCCCTTTATTTGGGGTCTGATCGTCTGGCTGGCAGGGGCCAAGGTGTTGAAAGGGAACTTTCCGTATATGAAGGCGGTGGAGGTCGTCGGCCTGGCCAATATGATCAGCGTATTGGACGTCATCGTGAAGACGTTGCTCATCGTAGGCTTGGGCAACCTCTACGCCGCCCCCGGCCTGGTGCTGTTGGTGAAAGATTTCGATCCGCAGAACCCGATTCATTCGCTGCTGGTGGTTGTGAATGTGATGACGTTCTGGCTGCTGGCGGTCCGCGCCATCGGTCTGGCCCGGCTCGCTGGGGCGTCGTTCGCGAAAGCCGCCCTGTGGGTCTTTGGCATTTGGGCGGCGTACACCGGCTTTTTCATCGGCCTGGGGGCCCTGGCGCAAGCCGCGTTTAAGCGGATAGGCGGATGAGGCCGCCGCAGGACGGGCGCGCACCGACTCCCGACTCCGGGAAGCAGCTTTCCCTGTGAAACAAAATCACTCCAGCCGTGTCTGAATAACTAACTGAAATGGCAAAGTCTAAGAAGCGCAGAAAGGCCCTCGTCTTCTCCGTCATCGCGGTGGTATTGCTGGGGCTGACGGCGGTGGCGATTCTCAAGAAGCGGGAGATCGTCATCACCGTTCAGACGGAGAAGGTCACGCGGCGTAACCTTACCGAGATCGTGGTGGCCAACGGCAAAATCCAGCCTGTCCTGCAGGTCAAGATCAGCGCTGAGGTGAGCGGTGAGATCATTGATTTGCCGGTCAAGGAAGGGCAAGCGGTCAAGAAGGGCGATTTGCTGGTGAAGATCAAACCCGACTTCTACATCGCTGCCACCAACCAGGCCGATGCCAGCTACAAATCTGCCCTGGCGGGCAAGACGATGGCGGAGGCCACTTTGCGGAAGGCCGAAGCCGAGTTGAAACGCAACCAGGAGCTGTTCCGGCAGAAACTCGTGTCGGATTCCGCATTCGACGAGGTGCAGGCGGCGTTTGATGTCGCCAAAGCCCAACTCGACAGCGCGGCGCATCAAGTCGATGTGGCCAAAGCCGCCGTGGACAGCGCCGCCGATTCGCTGGACAAGACCACGATTCGGGCGCCGCTGGCCGGCACCATCAGCAAATTGAACTCGCGCCTCGGCGAGCGGCTGCTGGGCACGGTACAGAATGTCGGGACCGAAATCATGACCATCGCGGACCTCAATGAGATGGAGACGCGAGTGGACATCGGCGAGAACGACGTGGTGCGCATCGCGCCGGGGCAAAAGGCGCGGCTGGAAGTGGATGCGTTCAAGAACCGCAAGTTCAACGGCACCGTCACCGAGATTGCCAACTCCGCCAAAGACACCGGCCAGAGCACGGGGTCCAGTCAGGAAGCGACCAAGTTCGAGGTGCGCATCCGCATCCAGGAAAAAGAAGCCTTCCGGCCCGGCATGTCGGTGACCGCCGAAATCGAAACCTGCTACCGCACCAATGCGCTCACCGTCCCTTTCGCCAGCGTCACGACCCGCCCGCCGAAAGAAAAGGAGAAAAAGGGCGAGGGAAAACTCGCCGGATTGGCTGACCCGCGGGGGACCAACTCACCAAAGGCCGGCACCAATGCGCTGATGGCGAAGTCCAGTCCGGCGGCGGCCAATACCAATGCCCCGGCAGTCGGCACGAATGCTCCCGTGGCCGACGGGACCAACGTCGCGAAGTCTGACAAGAAGTCCAAGGAAGCGGTCAAGCAAGTGGAGGTGGTGTTCGTGCTGGAAAACGACCACGCCAAAATGGCGCCGGTGAAGATCGGCATCAGCGACGACAATTATTGGGAAGTCACCGAGGGGCTCACCGAAGGGCAGGAAGTGGTTTCGGGCAGCTTCAAAGCCATCACCCGGGAGCTGGAAGATGGCAAGAAGATTCGCAAAGGCCCGGCGCCCGGCGACAAGGAGAAGACGGGCGAGAAGAAGGAATGAGTCATGCCCTTGATCCGGCTCCACCAGATCGCCCGCCGTTACCAAATGGGGGCGGAGACGATCCACGCGTTGCGGGAAGTGTCGCTGGAAATTCAGCGCGGCGAATACGTGGCCATTATGGGGCCCTCCGGTTCGGGCAAATCGACGCTGATGAACCTGATCGGCTGCCTGGACACGCCCACGGGGGGCGAGTACGAGTTGAACGGCGTTCAGGTGAGCCAGATGGATGACAACCAACTGGCGGAGATTCGGAACAGGGAAATCGGCTTCATCTTCCAGACCTTCAACTTGCTCCCTCGCTCCGACGCGCTGCGCAATGTCGAACTGCCCCTGATCTATTCCGGCATGCCCGCCGAAGAGCGGCGGCAGGTGGCGCTCGAAGCCTTGCGCAGCGTCGGGTTGGCCGACCGGGTTCATCACCGGCCCAACGAGCTGTCCGGCGGCCAGCGCCAGCGCGTCGCGGTGGCCCGCGCGCTGGTTAACCGGCCTTCCATTCTGCTGGCGGATGAGCCGACCGGCAATCTCGACAGCAAGACCGGCGCGGAAATCATGGCGTTGTTTGGGCAACTCTCAACGCAGGGCAATACCATCATCGTGGTGACGCATGAGGAAGACGTCGCCAAACACGCGCGGCGCATCCTTCGCATTCGGGACGGCCTGATCGCCAGCGACGAACCGCACGGCAAAGGACGGGAGATGACCGGAGGGGAGCGGGTTGTCGCCGGCGCGTAGGCAATGAAAGCGGAGCGGGAGTTGCTTCTCCTCACACCCTCCACATGAATCTGTTGACCGAGTTGAAAGAAGGGCTGGCCATTTCGTGGAGCGCGATCTGCGCCAACACGCTGCGCTCGGTGCTGACGACGCTGGGGATCGTGATCGGCATCGTCACGGTCACGCTGATGGGCACGGCGATTGAGGGATTGAACCGCGCGTTTCTCAAAGTCATTTCCGTCATGGGGGCGGACGTGCTCTTTGTCCAGCGCGAGGACTGGTCCGGCCCGGATTCGGAGGCGGAGTGGCTCAAAATCCAAAAGCGGCCCCATCTCACCATCGAGCAGGCCAGCGCGCTGGAGCGGGATTTGACGCTGGCCCGCGCGGTTACGCCAGTGGCTTTTGATCAACGGATGATCAAATACGAGAAACATGACGCCAGCGGCGTTCAGATCGTCGGCTCAACCGACCAGCTCTTGCTCACCGGCGGCATTTCGATCACCGAGGGGCGTTTTCTTTCCGCGGCCGATGCCGAGGGGGGGCGGCCCGTGTGCGTGATCGGTTCGACCGTGGCCACCAACCTGTTTCCGCGGGAATCGCCGCTCGGGAAAAGGGTTATTATTGGGCCGCGGCCCTTTGAAGTGATCGGCGTGCTGGAGAAACAGGGAGATATGTTTGGCCAATTCGACAACCAGGCGATCATTCCGCTGCGGCAATTAACGGCGGCCTTCTTGCACACGCGCGATCTGGAGATGATCCAGGTCAAGGTCAAGGACGTCGCGGACTTGGAGAACGCCAAAGACGAATTGCACAGTGTCATGCGCCGCATCCGGCGCCTGGCGCCGGGCGACCCGGATGATTTCGCCATCAACCAGCAAGAGCAAGCCCTGGAGATGGTTCACAAGGTAACGGCCATCATCGGCGGGATCGGCCTGTTCATCACCGGGTTGTCGCTCTTTGTCGGCGGCATCGGCATCATGAACATCATGTTCGTCTCCGTCACGGAGCGGACCCGCGAAATCGGCATCCGCAAAGCCATCGGCGCCAGGCGGCGCACCATCCTGCTGCAATTCCTGATCGAAGCGGCGACGATCTGTTTGATCGGCGGCGCCATCGGACTCGGCATCGCTTGGCCGCTGACCCTGCTGTTGCAGCAGTACATGCCGGCCGCCCTGTCGCCCACCGTCGTCAGCCTGGCCCTGCTCGTATCGCTGGTCACGGGAGTGTTGTCGGGCTTTGTGCCGGCCTGGCGCGCCGCGCGGATGAACCCGGTGGACGCGCTGAGGAACGAGTGAAGTCTGCATGCTCCCTAGAGGCATAACGATCCTGGCCGCCGAACTCCGCGAAAGCTTCCGCATGGCCATGAGTGCCGTGGCCGCGCACAAGCTGCGCTCCGCCCTGACGCTCCTGGGGGTCTTAGTCGGCGTCTTTTCCATCATTGTCGTGATGACGGCCCTGCGCGTGATGGCGAGCACCATCGAGGCCGAACTCAGCCAGCTTGGCGACCAGACCTTCATGATTCGGAAGTATCCCATAATTCTTTTTAGCCAGCCGGAAGGCCTGGAGAAGATCCGGCGGCGGAAGAACATCACGCTCCCGGAAGGCCGGCGATTGCTGGAGAGCGTCACGCTGGCGCGCGCCGTGGGCGTCGAGAGCTACTTCTGGGCCGGTCAGATTCAAACGCGGTACAAGCGCACTTCGCCGGATGTGCGCCTCTATGGCGAGACCCCCGGCAGTTTTCCCGCCCGCAATTGGATCGTGCAGGACGGACGCGGACTCGCCGACGCCGACGTGGAGGGCGCGCGCGACGTGTGCGTGCTCGGCAACAGCCTGGCCCGGACCATTTTTCCGGCCGGCCCAGCCGTGGGCGAACGGGTGAAGATCGACGGCCTCAATTACACCGTCGTCGGGGTGCTGCAGGCCAAAGGCGGCGCGCTGGGCAGCGATCAGGACAAGTTCGCGGTGATCCCCCTCACCACCGGCCTCAACCGTTTCGGCTACATCTGGCGCAGCCTGACCATCCTGGTCCAGGCCCGCGACCGCGCGAGCTATGACGCCTGCGTCGAGGAGGTGCGCGGCCTTCTGCGCGTCATCCGGAAGGTGCCGCCCGGCGAGCCGGATAGTTTTGACGTTGCCTCCAACGACTCCTTAATCGCCCAGTTCAGGGCTTTCACTCTAACTGTGCGCGTCGGGGTAGCCGTTGTCAGCTCCATCGCGTTGCTGGCCGCGGGCATCGGCATCATGAACATCATGCTCGTCTCGGTCACCGAACGCACGCGGGAGATCGGGGTTCGGCGTGCCGTGGGCGCCAAGAAGCGCAACATCATGACGCAGTTTATTATCGAGGCCATCGTGCTCTGCGAGATCGGCGGAGTCGTTGGCGTCCTGTGCGGTATCCTCGGCGGGAATGCCACAGCCTGGTTCTTCAAACTGGACCCCGTCATTCCCTTCGATTGGATCGTCCTGGGCCTGTTGATCTGCTCAGTGGTAGGCGTTGTCTTTGGCACCTACCCCGCCTACAAAGCGGCAAACCTGGACCCGATCGAATCGCTTCGCTACGAATAGCAGACTTGGGAACGCCCGCTGATCAAGCGCCGGTGCGCCCCCGGGTTTTCGCTTCCGCTTCGCGAGAGGAAGTGGCACCATCCCGGCATGTCCGCAAAGCTCACCATTGGTTTTCTCGGCGCCGGCAAAATGGCCACGGCCCTGGCCCGGGGTTTTATTCGGGCTGGACTCGTTACCGCCGGCCAGGTTACCGCCAGTGATCCCAGCGAGACGGCCCGCGCTTCGTTCGCCCAAGAAGTCGGCGCGAAAACGACGGCGTCCAACCCGAATGTGGCGAAGTTCGCCGATGTTCTGGTGCTGGCCGTCAAGCCGGATCAGGTCGGCGGCGTGCTGGCCGATATTCGCGACTGCTTCACCGCCAAACATTGTCTCCTCTCGATCGCTGCCGGCGTGCCGCTGGCGAAGCTCGAGGCCGGGCTGGGGGCGGGAGCGCGCCTCATTCGCGTGATGCCGAACACCCCCGCGCTGGTCGGCGCCTCGGCCAGCGCCTATGCCCTGGGCAAGTCAGCCCTCCTGGAAGATAGCGAGTTGGCCCAGACGCTTCTCTCCGCCGTCGGCGTGGCGTTTCAAGTCAAGGAGTCATTGCTTGATGCGGTCACCGGCCTGAGCGGCAGCGGGCCGGCCTATGCTTGCCTTTTCATCGAGGGCCTCAGCGATGGCGGGGTCGCGGCGGGCCTGCCGCGTGAAATCGCGACCCGGCTGGCGGCCCAGACCGTGCTGGGCAGCGCGAAAATGGTCCTCGAAACCGGCCTGCATCCCGGCGTCCTTAAGGACATGGTCACCAGCCCGGGCGGCACGACCATCGAGGGCCTGCACGAACTGGAAAAGGGCAAACTGCGCGGCACACTCATTAGCGCCGTGCGCGCGGCGACGGAGAAATCGAAGAAGCTGGGACAGGGTTGAATCAGCATGAACTTCCCTCCGCCCACCGAGCGACAGGCCCGCGTGATCTGGCTGGCCTTGACCGGTCTGGCGGTGGCGGCGCTGGTGGCGCTGGTGGTGGCGCTGATTTGGGGGCTGGGCCAGGTGCTGCGCATGCTTTCGCCGGTGCTGTGGCCCATCGCCGTGGCCGGCGTGATTGCCTACCTGCTCGATCCGGTCGTGGATTTTATCGAACGCAAAGGCGCCTCGCGGCCCCGCGCCATTCTTTGTGTGTTCGGCCTCGCGCTGGTGATGGTGGCCGCCGTGTTCGGCAGCGTCGTGCCACAGTTGATCAACGAGACCCGCCAGCTTGCCCTTCGCATCCCGGCTTACGCGGCCCGCGTCGAAAAGCGCGCGGAGTATTGGTTGAGTCATCCCCCGGAGGTGGTGAAGCGGTGGCTGGAGAGAGAATCGGGCGCTAAGGAAACTCACGGTTCCGTCACCGCGCCGAATGAGAGCGCGCCCGAGTTCCCCATGAACGGCGCCAGCACCGCCGCCTTGGGCGGCACCAACACCCCCTCGCTCCTCGAGGGCGCGCTCAGCACGGAACGCTTGCAGACGGCCACAGGCTGGGTGGCCAAGGCCTTGCCCAAAATCGGTTCCTGGCTCTTCGGCCAGGTCGGTCGGGTAGCGTCGTGGGTCAGTATGCTGGCCGGGGTGGCGCTGATCCCGGTTTACGCGTTTTATTTCCTCCTGGAAAAGCGTGGCATTTCCTCGCACTGGACGGACTACCTGCCGGTCGCCGACTCCGGGTTCAAGAACGAGCTGGTGTTCGTCCTCAATGCCATCAACAACTACCTCATCACCTTCTTCCGGGGCCAGGTCCTGGTGGCCATTTGCGACGGCACTCTCTACGGAATCGGCTTTCTGATCATCGGCCTGCCCTATGCCGTGCTCATCGGCGTCATGGCCGTCTTCCTGACCATGATTCCCTATTTAGGGGCTATTGTGACTTGCTTCACCGCGCTGGTCATCGCCCTCGTCCAATTCGGCGATTGGTTGCATCCGCTCCTGGTGCTCGCCGTATTTGGAGTCGTCCAGGCGCTGGAAGCCCTGTTCATTTCCCCCCGGATCATGGGCGGGCGCGTGGGGTTGCATCCGGTCACCATCATCATCGCGGTGATGGCCGGCACGACTTTGCTCGGCGGGCTGCTCGGCGGCATCCTGGCCATCCCCCTCACCGCCGCGCTCCGCGTCCTGATGTTCCGCTACGTCTGGAAAAGGCCGGAACGTGAGAAGTGAAACGTGAAACGTGGACATCTCGCCGGAACGTCCGCGTTTGTGCGCCAGCGGATAGCTCGGCGAGCGGTCCCGGCCTTCCCCTGGCGGTGGTGGGGTGCGCCCGGTGGCCAACATCTTCTTTCCACTTGGGGCTTGACTCCTGGCGGAAAATATGCTTCACTGCGCAAAACCCGAGGGTCTGGGTCGCCCGGACCCCTCCCGGCCCGGTCTGAGCCGCTGCCGCAGGGGAGTCCCATCCGACCCAGACTCGCGCCCCGGGGAGTTGCTCTCCCCCTCGCGCTGGGGTAGCGCCTATGCAGCACCGTTGACGGTCTGATTGCGGCCAAAAATCAGTGACGGAGTGTGTACCGGCCAAGCCCAACACGCGGTTTATCCCGGAAGTGATGCCAACACGGCGGTAGTGGCGAGGTGCGCCCGTCTGCCTATATCCCCGGGCCCTCTGGACCCCACAATACCCAAGAGGCGCTCGACAATTTGTGTATGCTGCCCTAGTGTGGCCGGGGTGAGCCAGGTGACGCTTATTCTCGATGCCATTCAGCACGGCGATTCCAAAGCGGCGGACGAATTGCTGCCGCTGATCTACGATGAACTGCGCCGGCTGGCCACGCACAAGATGGCCTACGAAGCCCCGGGCCAGACGTTGCAACCGACTGCACTCGTGCATGAAGCCTGGCTGCGCCTCGTCGGCGAGGGCGATCCCGGCTGGCAGAACCGTGCGCATTTCTTCGCCGCGGCTGCGGAAGCTATGCGGCGGATTCTCATTGATCGCGCCCGCCGCAAACTGGCCTGCCGCCGCGGCGGCGGGCAGGTGCGAGTGGAACTGAAAGAGTCCGCCCTCGAAGCCCCCGCCGACGACGAGAAGCTCCTGCAAGTTCACGACGCGCTGGAGGTGCTGGCGGCTGAGGACCCGCAGAAAGCCGAGATCGTGAAGCTGCGGTTCTTTGGAGGACTTAGCCATGAAGAGATCGCCACGGTGCTCGGCGTGAATGAAAAGACCGTCCGCCGTCACTGGGAGGTGGCCAAGGTGCGGCTCTTCCAGATCATCAAAGCGGCGCAATGAATCAACCACATCGCTACTCTACTGTCCGTTTTCTCTCGCCGACGGCGCATGTAAGGATGAGATGGAGTCTCAGGACGCAATCTTTCTGACTGCCCGGGACATTGCCGACCCGGCTGAACGCGCCAGGTATCTGACCCAGGCGTGTGGCAAGGATGCGGATTTGCGCCAACGCGTTGAGGCCCTGGTGCGCGACGCCGCGGGGGCGGACGAGTTCTTCGGCCCGGACGGCACGGTCGTCAGCAGCACGCCCGTAACGGAAGGTCCGGGCACGGTCATTGGCCGGTTCAAGCTGCTGGAAAAGATCGGCGAAGGCGGCATGGGTGTGGTTTACATGGCCGAACAACGCGAGCCGGTCATCCGCAAGGTAGCCCTCAAGATCATCAAGCTGGGCATGGACACCAGGCAGGTCATCGCGCGGTTCGAAGCCGAACGTCAGGCGCTGGCGCTGATGGATCACCCTAACATCGCCAAGGTGTTGGACGGCGGCGCCACTGACAGTGGCCGGCCGTATTTTGTGATGGACCTCGTCCCCGGCCTGCCCATCACGCAGTTCTGCGACGAGGCCAATCTCCCGACGCACGACCGGCTCGAATTGTTCCTGGAAGTCTGTTCGGCCATTCAGCACGCGCATCAGAAGGGCATCATTCACCGCGACATCAAACCGTCCAACATCCTGGTGACCCTGCACGGCGACAAGCCGGTCCCGAAGGTGATTGATTTCGGCGTGGCCAAGGCCACCCAGGGACGCCTGACGGACAAGACGCTGTTCACCCAGTTCCAGCAGTTCATCGGCACCCCGGCCTACATGAGCCCGGAACAGGCGAGCCTGAGCGGGTTGGATATTGACACCCGCAGCGACATCTACGCGCTCGGTGTCTTGTTGTATGAACTGCTCACGGGCCGGACCCCGTTCGATGGCCAGGAATTGCTCCAGGCCGGGCTGGACGAAATGCGGCGGACGATCCGGGAGAAGCAACCGCCGCGGCCCTCGAACCGGATCAGCACCCTGCAGGGCGAGGACCTGACCGCCACCGCCAAACACCGCCGCACCGACCCGCCGAAACTGATTCATCTCGTGCGCGGCGACCTGGACTGGATCGTGATGAAGGCGCTGGAGAAAGACCGCGCGCGGCGCTACGAGACGGCCAACGGGTTGGCGGCGGACATCAAGCGGCATATAAACTGCGAGCCGGTGGTCGCGCGTCCGCCGAGCCGGCTGTATGAGTTTCAGCAGACCGTCCGGCGGCACAAATTCGGCTTCGCCGCGACGGCGGCGCTCATCACCGTGCTCGCGGTCGGCGTGCTCGTGAGCCGGTCGGAAGCGATTCGGGCGCGGCGCGCGGAGCAGGAACAAGCCCGGTTGCGGCGGCAGGCCGAGACCGAGGCCGCTAAGAGCGAGCAAGTGGCCCAATTCATGAAGGACATGCTCAAAGGCGTCGGCCCAAAGGTAGCGTTAGGCCGCGACACGAAGCTGCTGCACGAAATATTGGACAATACCGCCGAGCGCGCCCGCCACGACTTGCGAGGGCAACCTGAGGTTGCGGCCGAATTGCTGTCCACGATTGGCGGCACTTACCTCCAGGTCTATGACTTCACCAGAGCAGAGGCGATGGAACGCGAAGCGTTGCGACTGAGAAGATCGCTTTACGGCGACACGAACCCGGTGACAGCCGCTTCCCTCAATGGCCTGGCCCGGGTATTGATCAACCGTCGGGGACCACTGGACTTAGCGGAAGCCGAGCGCATGACACGCCAGGCATTATCCATCTGGAAAAAGCTGGGCGGCGATGACAGTGAGGACGCCGCACTGTCACTGTACCTTCTGGGAAGCGTGTTCTGCAACCAGGGCAAGTTGACTGAGGCTGAAACCGTGTATCGCAAATCCCTCGCGATTCGTCGAAGGCTTTTCGGCAACGAACATAAGGACGTAGCCAGTGCCCTCGACAACCTGGGGTTGGTTTTGACCGGCCTGGGCAAGCTGGATGACGCCGAGGAGGCGATCCGCGAGGCCCTAATGATTCAGAAAAAGCTGTTTGGGGCGGAGCATCCGGATGTGGGGGATTCGCTCCTCAATTTGGCGACAGTCCTCGGGCGTCGAGGCAAGCTATCCGAGGCAGAAGCCGCATGTCGTGACACGGTCGCCATGCGCCGGAAGTTGATGGGCAACGACAATTTGGCAGTGGGGGCCGCCCTTTCACAGCTGGCGGGCCTGTGCCGGGAGGAGGGTAAGCTGGCCGAGGCCGAAGCGGTCTGTCGCGAGGAGTTAGCACTGGAAAAGAAACTTTCGGGCAGCGGCTACAACCTGGCCCACTCACTCCAACTGCTGAGCGACATCCTTTACGACCAAGCCAAATGGGCGGAGGCCGAAGCGCCGTGCCGGGAGTCTATAAACCTATTCAAGCAGTTGGCACAAGATGACCCCAAGCGCAGCGACTACCCCATAGACTTGGGACACAGCCAATGCCAACTTGCCAACGTGCTGGCTAAAACCGGCCGGCGCGAGCTGGCCGAACAGATCCTGCGGGAGGCCGCTGAGCGCGGGAACGCTTCGGACTTGAACGCGCTCGCCTGGTCCCTCGCAACCAGCGCCGACCCGAATTTGCGGGACGGAACTAATGCCGCCGTTTTCGCCGAAAAAGCGGTGGCGGCGACCAACCGGAGGAATGTCAGTTACCTGGACACGCTGGCCGCTGCGTATGCGGAGACCGGCCAGTTCGCGAAGGCCGTCAGCATTCAACACGAGGCCATCGCTCTATCGCAACGTGAAGAAGAAAAGAAGGATTTGGCCTCGCGGCTCAAGCTCTACGAGAGCCATTCTCCCTATCGAGACGATGGTGCGCTGGCCATGCTGGCGAACGCCCGGCTGCGCGAAGGCAAGTTTGTCGAAGCTGAAGCACCGGCCCGCGAATGCCTGACCCTCCGCGAAATTGAAATTCCGGACGACTGGCGCACGTTCAATGCCCGCAGCATGTTGGGCGGCAGCCTGCTGGGACAAAAGAAATACGCGGAAGCCGAACCCCTGCTGCTCGCAGGCTACCAAGGCATGAAGCAGCGTGAAGCCAGGATTCCCCTGGAAGGCAAACCGCGTCTGACGGAGACTCTTCAGCGCCTGGTGCAACTGTACGAAGCCATAGGCCGGCCGGACCAAGCCGCCAAGTGGCAGCAGAAGCTGGCCGAATTTGACAAAGCCGCAAAGTAGGCCGGCACGTTTCACGCTTCACGTTTCACCCCTGCCCCTGCTTCAGACCCGAGCCGCTCCTCAAGAAATCTTTCATTTCCCTGTCCGTTTCTCCCCCCGGATTCCGCATGGGTTAACGATGGGCAATAACGCTCAAAAACTAAAACCAGGCGCCTGGCGCCTAAAGAGAAAGAACAGACAATGAAAAATCAAATCACACTAACAAACGTAATACGCCGGCCTCGCGGCTTCAGGTCAGCGCTGGCGGCTCTCCTGCTGCTGGGGATCGCCGCTTCGTCCTCGTCCGGCCAGGTCCTCCCGCCCTCCTCACTGCCTTATGGGTACAGTTACGAGGAATGGTCGGCCAAATTGTGGCACTTTATGCTGGGGCAATCCACCAACCACCTGGATTCGTTGGGTAGTCCGGACATTTGCAGCGGACCCGCCAGCCGCGTCCGGTTTCCGGGCCCACTGACTATCGCGAGTGTCGGGGGCGGCCAGTCCCCCCCCGCAACAACCAACCACATCATCGTTCCCGAGGGCACCCCGCTGTTTTTCCCGGTTCTGTCCTTCTGGCAGGATAATGGCGCCTGCCCCTTATCCGCGTTCACCACGTTTACGGCGGATCAACTGGCGGCGTTTGTCGAGGCACAGTGGAGCCTCGCCACCGAGACCTCGTGCACGATTGATGGAGTCGCGGTTGCCGGCCTGGAAGACCCGACCAACACGATCTATCACGTGGTGTCCACGCCCTTCAGCTACACCACCGCGGAACATGACAATATGTTGGCAGCGGCCTTTGGTGCGGCTGCAGCCTGCATTCCGGGGGACTTCACCATCTATCCGGCGGTGGCCGATGGCGTGTATTTGATGGTCGCCCCGCTTTCGCCCGGCAAACACACGATCCACACCCTCGGAGTGCTCGGCCCTCTCAGCGCGCCCTACACCAAGACGGACAACACCGAGGAGATCACGGTGATCCACGACGGTCACCCGCAACTATGACGGGCTCCATGACGGAGGTGGCCGGCCATGCTTGCTTTTTTCTGATTGCAGGGTAAAATGGCGCTACGAGCAACAATACCCGATGGGCAATAACATTATGACATACTCGATCAACGGTCTCAAAATCCTCCGCACCCTCGCCGCGCTGGGGCTGGCCCTGGCCGCCGCCCGCCCCGGCCTGGCGGTTCCGCCGACGGTGGTTCACTATTTCGACGGCACGGACGGCAACGGACCGGTGGACGGACTGGCCTGGAACACCAACGGCTATTTCTATGGCACGACGCGCATGGGAGGAGCCTACTTGGAAGGGACCATGTACAGCATCAACCCGGCTTTCCTGAGCACCTACCCGAGTAACCCTGTGTTCGAGTCGGTCTATCAGTTTGACGATGATGACGGCGGG
Organism: Verrucomicrobiota bacterium; assembly: GCA_050011195.1. GTDB lineage: Bacteria > Verrucomicrobiota > Verrucomicrobiia > Limisphaerales > UBA8199 > PALSA-1440. The sequence goes on from JBEKJO010000003.1 coordinate 42,574, forward strand.
TATGCGCCTTTTACGAGGCCCGCTCTCTGGGACGGCATGTTCATCGCGACCTCCTATAATGGAGCCTCGGGCAACGCGGGCGCGCTGTTGCTGCTCTACCAAAGCGGGACCAACTCCTGGAGCCTGACCAACGCCTATGATTTCAGCGGCGGCAGCGACGGCGGCTTCCCCGAAGGGGCGCTCATTCAGGGCAGCGACGGCAACTATTACGGCACCACCACCGGCGGGGGAGCCTACGGCCATGGCACCGTGTTTCAGTTCAATCCCGCCACCTGGACGCTCACCAACCTCCATTCGTTTACCGGCGGCTTGGGCGGCGACAGCCCTTCCGGCGCGCTGGTGCAGGGCGCCAACGGCCAATTCTATGGCACGACCCTCTACGGGGGCATCACCAACTTCGGCACCATATACACCATCGGGCTTCACATCGCCACCAATTCTTATTGGCAATTCACCACCTTGTACCGCTTTACGGGCGGCGGGGACGGGGGCATTGCCAACGGGGGACTGGTGCTGGGCCTGGACGGCTACTTCTACGGCGTCACCCATTACGGCGGCACGATCTCGGCTCCGACCGTCTCCGGCGGGGGCGGCACCATCTACCGGTTCAATGCCACCACGGGGGAGTTGGTCTCGCTGTATAGCTTTGGCGACGATTACCCGCAGCCGCTCATGCAGGGGACGGACGGCAATTTCTACGGCACCACCGGCGGCGGCTCGTCCGTGGAGCCATACGGCACCGTGTTCCAAATCACCCCCAGCGCCGTCTTCACCACGCTGTGCACCTTCGGCGGCACCAATGGCAGCAACCCCTCCGGCCCGCTGGTGCAATATAACAGCTCGACCGCGTCCGGCTACCTGTTCGGCACGACCGAGCAGGGAGGCACCAATGGCACCGTCTTCTATCTCGGCGTGCCGACCCTGACGCTAACCAATCAGCTCATTGCGGGGATGAACCAGGGGCAGGCCGGGTTCAGCGTCAGCACGGTGGTCCCGGCGGGCGCGAGCGTGCAACTGCAATCAGTGGATTCGGTGGGCCAGACCAACTGGGTGAATGTGTATCCGGGTAACCCGCTTTATCCGAATACGCCGATTAGCCCGAACGGCGGATTGGTGACGTTGACGGACGCGGCGGCGGCTGGGCTGTCCCAACGGTTCTATCGCGTCGCGGTGACACTCTTCCCGACCGGGCCAGCCGGAGGAGTTGTTCCATCAAGGAATTGACCAATCGCCGGGGGAAGTAATCAAGTGCCGTTTGCGACTGGACCAGGCGCTTCTTGACGGTACCACCGGACCGCGAACCGTCCCGGTTCGCAGCGGCCAGATATGCGGAACGACGACCGAAGCGATTGAGCGCTCTGCTTGCCCTCGGCCGTGCTGCGAACCGGGACGGTTCGCGGTCCGTTCCTTCGTGTGTCCCGTGGTTTTGGTGGTACCGGCAACATACGCCCGACTGGACCATTGGCTGCCATCGTCTCTCCCGCCATCGCCTGGGGTGAGGACTTGCCTCAGGGACTCGTGTATCGCCGGAACAGTGCGCCTTCCAGGCGCAGTTGCCATTAGCAAATCAAAACTTATTCGCCCCGAGTCCCTGCCAGCAAACTTGTTTCACTGAGCGGGCCGCGCTTTATTATCCCAAAGCCTCGCTGTGCGGACTCGAAAATGGCCGATTTGCTTGGTTATTTGTCGTTTTTGGCCCAGACTTGGATTGGGTTTTGTTCTTGCGGTGAGGACGAAGCTTCTCTAATCTACTGCGTGTTGCGCGCGCTTAGCTCAGTGGAAGAGCACTTCCTTCACACGGAAGGGGTCGCAGGTTCAAGTCCTGCAGCGCGCACCACTTTTATCGGTTAACCAACGGAAGGGTGGCTGAGTGGTTAAAGGCACCTGATTCGAAATTGAGGTTTGAGGTTTTTCCCCCAAGTGGACACACGAGGAATCGTCAATACTGACCCGGTTGACGCCGAGAGACCACGAAATGAGGAAGGCCAAAATGACAATCCTGGATTTCACGTTAGGGCATGCCAATGTCCCGGAATCTGTCAATTATGGGCCGGGCTGTCCATAGCACAAACGGTCAAATGACCTATGCGGTGGCCTGTGGTATAAGGAACAGAGCTGTTGCTGAACGCGAATGCAGGCACCAACGCACATGCTTGCCGGAGTCATCATTCAAAAGTACTTTGCTCGAGGAAAGCGTCGGGCGCAGGCACTCACTGTAAGCACCTGACCGTCCTCAGCCAGCCGCGTGATGTTATTTTGAAAGAGAAACAAATTGACGCCCTTAGCTGGAGAAGTATTCTCCCGCCAGTTTGCATGAGCCAGAAACAAAAAGAGACCATGAGTTCCGTTCCCAATCATAACCCACCCAGGCTTGGGGTCGTTTTCCTCGGCCGCCGGCGGCCTGGGTTCGACATGGAGTGGGGGCGACAGCAGGAGGAGAAGACGCGTCGTTGGCTGCGGCAGGGAGACTTCACGGTTTTCGAGCCGGCGGAAAAGGCGATTGACGACGCGTCGCTGCGCCGGGCCGTGGCGGCCTGTGCCGACGAGGGCGTCAATGCGCTGGTCTTGTTGCAAACGACGATGGGGGATGGACGGCTGGCGCCGACTTTGGCCCAGCTTTGGCCGGACCCGCTGGTGCTCTGGGCGACACCGGAAAAGCCCGCGGGCGACATGATCAGCTCGTGCTCGCTGGTGGGCGCCCATGCCTGGGCCTCGACGTTGCGGCAAATGGGGCACTCGTTCGAAGTTGTCTATGGCGATCCGGATGCGCCGGAAACGCGGCAACAGTTGAATGAGGCGGTGCGGCTGGCAGCGACCGCGCGCGGTCTGCGCTCGGCGCGGCTGGGCCTGGTCGGCGGCCAAGCGCCCGGTTACTTTGCGATGGGCGCCGACCCGTTCTCCGTTCACCACGGTCTGGGGGCGCAGGTGCAGATGTTTTCGCTGCTGGAGTTTGCCAATGTGGTTAATGGCTCGAGCGATGAGGCGGTGGCGGAGGACGTGGCGAAGGTCAAGGCGCTCGGCCTGCCGCACAAAGATACGAGCGACGCGGACCTGCCGATGGCTTCGCGGCTGTATTTGGCAATGCGCTCGTTCCTGGACACCGAGGCGCTGGACGCCATGACGATCCGCTGCTGGCCGGAGCTTCCCAATACGTTCGGCCAGTGGCCGTACTTGGGGATTGCCCGCCTGACGGATGAGGGCCGGGCGGTGGCGTGCGAGGGAGACGCCGACGGGGCGCTGTCGGCCTGGATCGGTGAGAGCCTGGGAATGGGCCGGTGTTATCTGACCGATTGGCTGGAGCACGATCAGGAGACGATCACGCTGTGGCATGGGGGAGCCGCGCCGATGAAGCTCTGTGCGCCCGTGGGCGAGCCGGGCGGCCCACGCATCGCGCGGCACTTCAATATCAAGAAGCCGGCAGTCGTGGAGGCGACGCTTCGCGAGAATATGCCGATTACGGTGTTGCGGTTCTGGCGCTGCGACGGGAGCTATTATCTGACGGCGCGGGAGGGTCAGACGATCAAGCCCAAACGCCACTTAATGGGCACTAATGGCCTGGCGCAGTTGGACAAGCAGGACCCGCGGGAATGGTTCGAGGAGTTGTGTCATCAGGGGATGCCGCACCACGTCGCGGTGTTTGAAGGGCATTCCGCCAACATGTTGAGGCGGCTGGCGCGCGCGCTGGGCATGCGGTTCATGTAAGGGGCAATGGGAACGAAGGCTGCGATTGCCATCGGGCTGGTGCTGTATGTTGTTCTGACGACGGGGGTTTCGTTTTTCTGGATGACGCGGGTGCGGAAGCCCGCGGATTATCTGGTCGCCGGACGGGGGCTTCCGTATTGGGTGCTGACGGGAACCATCGTCGGCACCTGCATTGGCACCGGGGTGATCATCGGAGGTTCGGGGCTGGCGTATCAACACGGGTGGGCCGGGTGCGCCTACCCGATCGGGCTGGGGCTGGGGACGTTGCTGACCGGTCTATTCTTTGCCGAGATGCGGCGCTACCGGTTTATGACACTAAGCGAAGAGATCGCCTGCTATTACGAGGGGAACCGGGGCGTCGTGGAGTTTTCCAACATCTCTTTGTTTCTATCGCAGTTGTGTTGGTTAACGGTCCAGATCATGGGGGGCGCAGCGGTGTTGGGGGCGGTCACCGGGCTGTCGCCCGGGGTCTGCACGGTGGTGGCCGGCTTCGCCAAGGCGATTATTTCGATTCCGGGCGGGCTTAAAGCCGTGGTTTATACCGACGTGCTCCAAACGCTAATCCTGTTTTGCGGCTTTGGCTGCCTCATAAACTCCGCTTTAAGGAAGGCGGGCGGGTTGGCCGGGTTGCGCCAGGGGGTTCCGGCGGACTACTTCTCGTTTCTAGGTGTTGCGTCCCTCGGCGGCTGGAGCGTGGTGAGTTTGATTTTGGTGTTGGTATTGAATCCCATCGCCGATCCGGGCCGCAGGCTGACGATGTTCAGCGCGCGCAGTGAAGCCGGCGCGAAGTGGAGTATGGTGACCTCGGGGTTGATTGTGATCGTGTTCTCGGCAGCCATCGGGATCACGGGTATGTACACGTTTCGGCTGAACCCGGAACTTCACGTGCCGGATCAAGCGTTGCCGTGGCTGGTGATGAATGTCCTGCCCCCCTGGCTGGCCGCTTTTGTGGTGGTGGCGGTGGTCTCGGGGATGTCCTCCGCAGCCAACGGAAATGCCGCCGCCGCCGGCACCTTTTTCGTGCGGCACATTTATCCGCTGGTGACCGGGCATTACCCCAAGCGTCCGGTGGTGGTCGTGCGGCGGGCCCTGGCGTGCGCGTTTGTCTTTTCCACCGTACTGGCTCTCTACACGGGAAGCATCGTCGGGTTCGTGGTCAAGTTTCTGCCCCTGACGATGAGCGGTTTGGGGGTAATCATCCTGCTGGGGCGGTTCTGGAAACGCGCGACCTGGGAAGGGGCGCTGGCCGCGCTCATAACGACTCCGGCGGTATCGCTGGTCGTGATGCTCATCCCCGCCCAAGCGAAGTTTTGGAACAACCCAACCATCCCCGCCACCGTGGCAGGTCTAATCGCCCACGTGGTGGTCAGCCGGCTGACCCCGCCGTCGCAGCGCGGCTTCGAGGAAGTCGCGGAAGCGTTGAGCCGGGAACGGCAGGCTATCGAGGGCGAAGCGCCCGCCGAACCGGCGGTCCCGGCAACGACACTACCCACTCACCAATCTCCAGTCACCAATCACCAATTGCTAATATGAAACTGTATAACGCAAAACATCTCTGTGACCAAGCGGCGGCCAAAGGCTTCGGCATCCCCGCCCTGAATAATAACGGCGGCACCTACGACATTGGCCGGGCCATCATCGAAGCGGCTGAAGAATTGCAGTCGCCGCTGATCATTCAGTGCTATGAACCCAACCTGGAATACCGTGGCTTCGATTACGCGGGCCAGTTGATAAGATTTCTCGCCGCTGACACCACCGTCCCGCTGGTCATCGCCCTGGACCACGGGAAAAACCCGGTCTCGGTCCTGCGAGCCGTCAAGGCCGGCTTCACCCACGTGATGATTGATTACGCCGACCGGCCACTGGAGCAAAACGTCCGCGGCACGCAGGAAATCATCAACCTCGTTAGTCCGCTGGGCATCAGCGTGGAGGCGGAAATCGGCCACATCATCAAAAGCTCGGACGCCTCGAGCCAGCGCGCGGCGACGGTGAGCGTTGCTGAGGCAAAGGAATTCACGGCCAAGGTGGATGTGGACTTGTTGGCGGTGGCGGTGGGGACCACCCACGGCATCTTCAAAGAGCAGCATGGGATTGATCTCGGCTTGATCTCCAAGATCCATTCGGCGGTCAAGCCGCCGCTGGTCCTGCACGGCACTTGCGGGGTGTCCATGGCAGACATCTCCCGGAGCGTGAAGGCCGGGATGACCAAGATCAATTTCGGCGAAGGGCTGCGCATGAACTATATCCGCTACTTCAACGAATTCAGCCAGACTCTCAACCATGAACATCACGTTTGGAGGATCGCGCGCGCGGCCAAGGACCGACTCAAGGAAGACATCAAGGAAATCATCCGCGCCGTCGGCTCCGAGGGCAAAGCAGCGGCGATCAAGTGACGAAGCGAATCAGCGCAACCGAAGAGGCATGAAACTGAATCCATCCCTGGTTTATGCCGGCTGTCTTTTGACCGGCACCCTATTGGCGGGGTCTCCGGTTACCGTGACGATCGGGTTGCAGGCTCCCGGGGTCGCCATCCCGGCCGATTTCATCGGGTTGAGCTTCGGCATGAAAACGCTTCTGCCCGACAAGGCAGGAGCACATTTTTTCAGCGCCACCAACGCGCCGCTCATTACCCTCTTCCAGAATCTCGGCATCCGGCACCTGCGCATGGGCGGAACGACAGTGGAGTCGCCGCCCACCGTCGCAATCCCCGGCAACCCGGACATCGACAACCTGTTTGCGTTCGCCCAGGCTGCCCAGGTAAAGAAGGTCATCTATTCATTGCGCCTGTTAGAAACCGACGCAGCGCAGCACTACGCCGAAACCGACGCCGCGATCGCCAAATACATTTGGACCCATTACCGGCCCTATCTGGACTGTTTCGCCCTCGGCAACGAGCCTGACCGGCGCGCCGTTTATGGTCAAGACCTGGCAATAACAAACTTTGCGACCTATCGCAGCAAATGGCGGCAATTCGCCACGGCGATTACCGACGCTGTGCCGGAAGCAACTTTCGCCGGGCCGGACGCCGGGAGCGGCAACGTCTATTGGACAACCCACTTTGCCAAAGCGGAAAAGAATTCGGGCATCCTCAGGGTGGTGACGGAGCATTTTTATGTTGGCGGAGCGGGCCGGGGTATGACGGCCCAGCAAGGAATCGAGGCCATGTTGTCGTCGGACTGGCTCACTGCCAACCAGAAACTCTATAATAAAATGGCGGCACCGGTCCTGGCGGACGGGTTGCCTTATCGCTTCACCGAAGCGAACGATCATTATAGCGGCGGAGTTCCGGGTGCGAGCGACACCTTTACCGGGGCGCTGTGGGCGCTGGATTTCCTGCATTGGTGGGCCGCGCATGACGCCAGCGGCGTTAATTTCCACAACACGCAGTGGGTGGTAAATGATGTTATCACCCCTGATGCGAACCGCCGGCTGATGGTCAACCCGAAGGGTTACGGCCTGAAGGCATTCGATCTTGGCGGTCACGGCAGCGTGGAACCCATTGCGATTGCCAACCCAGACGGGATCAATTTGACCGCGTACGCCGTGCGCGGCGCAGGAGAGCATTTTGTGACCCTCATCAACAAGGGGCACGGTCCCGGCGCGCGTGAGGCGCAGGTAACGCTCGCGGCACCCGGAGCTGCGAAGCGCGCCGAGGTGATTTTCCTTACCGCTCCGGACGGAGATGCCGCGGCGAAAGCCGGCATGACGCTTGGCGGCGCAGCCATCAACGCCGACAGCCCGTGGCGTGGCAAATGGAAGCCGTTGCCGGCAGGTCACGGCCAATACGCGGTCAAAGTGCCCGCCGTTTCCGCGGCCATTGTGAGGATTCCGGCGCAATAGGATTCAGGACATTCCCTCACCTCGTTCGCACGGCAAAAACAGCATGAACAAGCCCCTCCCAATAATTCCACTCCGACTCTTGCGAATTCTTCTGCTTTCAGCGGTTCTCTCGCCGTTGGCGACCCCGCCTGCCGACGCCGCGCTGCTCCCCGCTGAACCGGAGCACGTGCTCTCCCTCAACGGCACCTGGCGTTTCAAGCTGGAACAGCCCGGTAATGTCAAGTCGCCCCCCGACAGGCTGAACGTTCTGCCGCCCATCACCACGCCGGCCACCTTCGAGTTGTTCCATACCCCCGACTACAAGGAAGGGGCCGGTTGGCACGACATAACCGTCCCGGGCAATTGGGAAATTCCCGGTTACTCCCCCGCCACCTACAACCAACCGGACAACGCTTCCGCGTTCTACCGCCGTTGGTTTAAGGTGCCCGCCGCCTGGCAGGGCCGCCGGATCCTTGTCAGCTTCGACGGGGTGCAGAATGGCGCTGAAGTGTTTTGCAACGGCCAACCCGTCAACGTCACCGAGTCCTCTTGGGGCAAGACCAATTATCACGAAGGCGGCTGGCTCCCCTTCCAAGCCGACCTCACCGGCCAAGTCAAATTCGGCACCAGGAACCTGCTGGCCGTGCGCGTAACCAAAAACACCAAGTCGGCCGACCTGGACTCCGGCGATTACTTCTTCCTGGGCGGCCTCCACCGCGCCGTTACCCTTTTCTCGGTTCCCGAGATACCCCTCGACGAGTTGACCATTCAGACTCTGCTACTGCCCGATGGGAGCGCGCAGGTGAAGGTCGCTGTCAACGTCGCAGGTGCCTCCCCTGCATCCGCTCTGATTTCAACACGGCTGGGAGACTCCCCGGCGCTGGAGGCGCCAGTGACGCCTGCAGGCCGCGCTGAACTCTCCCATCAGGTGGCCCATCCCCGGCTCTGGTCGGCCGAGCATCCCAACCTTTACCCCCTGGTGGTCCGACTCAAAGATCAGGCGGGCCACTTGATTGAGACCGTCACCCGCCGCGTCGGCATCCGTGAAATTTCCATCCAGGACGGAATCTTCTGCGTCAACCACGTTCCGGTCAAACTCACCGGGATTTGCCGCCACGACGTGTATCCCCCTCTGGGCACCGCGGTCAACGAAGAGCTTTGGCGCAAGGACATCACCCTGGCCAAAGCCGCGAACGTCAACGCGATACGCACGTCTCACTATCCCTATGGCCCCGGTTTCTATGACCTGTGCGATGAGCTTGGCATCTATGTCATGGATGAAATCCCCTACTGCTGGAGCCCGAACAACGACCCGACGCTGACGCCGGCCTACGAGCAGCGCGCCCGCGAGACCATCCGCCGCGACAAAAACCACGCCTGCATCCTGCTCTGGGCCATCGGCAACGAAGGCCAAGCCGGGACTAACTTCCAGGTCGTCGCTGACTTGGTGAAGAAGCTGGATGACACGCGCCCGCGCATCGTCTCTTGCTTTCCCTACGACAAGTACCACACCGAGCTCTCGGATTCCCACTACACCATTCCCTCGGCGATGGCCAAGGCGGCCGAGAAGGCGTGCCGGGCGAAGCATCCCCATATTTATCTCGAATGCCCTAATGTCTGGGACATCCGGCTCTCGGCCAATGACGGGGCCGACGCCGCTTGCTGGGACATCTGGGAAGAAGTCCTCCGCCGCACATGGGACGTGGTCTGGGCCAATGACTCCATTCCCGGCGCGTTCTTCTGGGAATGGCAAGACCGCGCGGTGGCCGACCAGTGCCCGGTAAAACTCTGTCAGTTTGACTCCGCCACCGGGATTAGCTACCTCAAGATCAAGGGCGTGGTGGATGGTTTCCGCCATCCCCGCCCGCAGTATTACCATGTCAAAATGATCTATTCGCCCGTCAAGCTCGGCAACAAACCCGAGACCTTCGAGCCCGGCTCGCTCTCCTTCATGGTGACTAACCACTACTCCTTCACCGACCTCTCCGAGTTGGTTCTCCACTGGACGCTGCTCAAGAAGGATAAGAGCGTCGCGACCGGCACAGCCCACCCTTCACTTGCTCCTCGCACCGCCGGCCCGGTTCGTCTGGACCTGGACGCCGAGACGCTGGCCAAGACGGACGCCATCCGGCTGGATTTTGTCCACCCCGACGGGCGCAATATCGTCAGCCATCAGTTCGCTTTAACCGAACACCCAGCCGTCTCCGGCATTGCCGCCGCCCTTCCCGCCACCTTGCCCTTCCCTCGCTTCAATCTGGTCGCCAACCGCACCGAGAACGACCGAGACAAATGGCGCCGCATCACTCGTTTCCACGGCAGTCTATCGAATATCAAGACGGAGCCCGCCTCCTCGCGGGACCTCTATTCGCGCCCCCTGACGGAGATCCGGTCCGTCGAGGCCGATGTCGTTCTGGACGGCAAGCCAACCGAGGTGCTGGCCCATCTCCGGGCGACCTGCCAAAACAATCAGTTTACCTACCACATCGACTGGACGGGCAATAAATCGGACATCCAGGAACTCGGTTGGATTCTTACCATGTCCCACCCATTCGACCATTTCTCCTGGAAGCGCCAAGCTGTCTGGTCCGTCTATCCGGGCGACCATATCGGCCGACCGCAAGGCACCGCTTTGCCGGACTCGGCTAGCGTTCACATCCTCAATTGGTCCCGCCCCGATGCCTTCGATTTCAACTCCACCAAGTACAACTGTGAATGGGCGTCTCTCACGGATGCACAGCGCCGGGGGCTGCGAGTTGAGTTCGCTCCCGGGCAGCGGCATCAGTGTCGCGGGGGATTCTCCGACAACGGCGCTTACACCTTGATCGTCAATAAGCAAACCAGTCCGCCCCAGGACATCAGTTCGGGCGTTGTTCCGGATCTTTACCTGACCCTTTCCAGCGGCAACCAAGTCGATGGTGCCTTCTGGCTCGGCTCCCCTGCGCCGTAGTGCTGGAACTGACCGCCACGTTTTTGGTAGCGGTGACTTGGCGGGATAGTGTGGAGCTCACAATGATACCAAGGACCAGTACACAGGGTGACGAGTGACGGGTGACAGGTGACAGGCCACTACTTCACAGGGGGCAGTTTGTGCCTCCTCCTGCTGCAAGGTGACTCCACATGGCGACGCCCGCAGGAAGGGAAGTCCCGCCTTGTAGCGTTTCAACTCGTTGTTGAGGCGCGCCGCCAAATCCGGTTGCCCCGCCGCCTGTGCCAGTTCAATGGCCTTTTGGGCGGTGCTCACGGCGTCGCCAAATCGCCCGGCCTCGGCGAAGGCGGCGGCGAGGGTGTGGAGAAAGATGGGGTTTTTTCCGCCGGCCCGTTCATTAGCCTGCCGGGCCAGTTGCACCGCTTCGTCACCGTTGCGCAGCGATGCCTGCGGGCAAGTGGCCAGGCCCCAAGCCAGAGAATATTGGACATTGGGATCGCCTGGTTCCAGTTGGAAAGCTTTTCGGAACTGGGTGATCGCTTCGCCCACGCTTCCCTTTTGCATAAAAGCGTTGCCGAGGTTGAGGTGGGCATCCGCGTAGTCAGGGCTGATTTGCAGCGCGTTTTGGCAATGCCTGATCGCTTCGTCCACTCTGCCCTTTTGGAAAAGAGCGATGCCGAGGTTGCCCTGGACATCCGCGTCGCCGGGTTCGATTTGCAGGGCGCTCTGGTAATGGGTGATCGCCTCATCCACGCTGCCCTTTCGGAGAAGAATGTTGCCGAGGCTGCCGTGAGCCGGCGCGTAGCCAGGATTGATTTGCAGTGCCTGTTGGAAACAGGCGACCGCTTCGTTCACTCTGCTCTCTTTGGAAAGAGCGAGACCCAGGCTGTTGTTGGCTACGTCGTTGTCTGTGGTGCAGGCCAGCGCGTGGGTCCACAACGTTTCGCTGTCTTTCCAATACGCCGTCTGCCGCCAGGCGCAGACCATCAAGGCGGCGAGCACGACGAACATGAGGCCCCAAAAAACCCCGCGGCCCACCCGGCGCTTTGCGCCCCACCCGGCCACCAGCCATGTCACCGCCACATAAATCCCGATCTGCGGCAGGTAGGTGTACCGATCCGCATGGGCCTGTCCCCCGACTTGGATGATTCCCAGCACCGGCAGCAGCATCACCAAATACCAGAGCCATCCGATTAATATCCAGGGTTGCTGGCGCCGCCGCTCCCATGCCACCGCGGAAAGGCCGGCCAGCATCATCCCGGCCAGCATCACTTCCCATGCCGGCAGGCCGTTGAGCGGATACGGATAAAAGGCCGCCGCTATTGACCGTGATGGGGGCGGTGCTGCCGCTGTAAATCTGGCCGCCATAGCCTTTCAACTGAAGCTCGCAGCCGCTGTTCACGGTGGTGGCGAAGCCTATCGCCTGACTGTTCTTATTCAGAATCACCGTCCCGCCAGTGATGTTCAACCCGAAATAGGAGCTGGCCGCGGTGCCGGCCTGGCCCAGAACCAGCGTGCCGGTGCCGGTTTTGGTGAGAATCGTTCCGGGACTGGTTCCCGTGAACACACCGTTCACGGTCAGGGTGGCGCTGCCGGCCACGTTAAGGGTCGAGTTGTTGCCGGCGGCGACGGTAATTGCGCGCGCAGTGGTGTCGCCCGTGCCGGTGTAGGCGAGCGTGCCGCCGTTCAAGATCACGGGGCCGTAGCCAATGACGCTGGTGCCCGGGGAGTCGGCCATATTACTCACGGCCAGCGTGCCGTTGGTGATCGTCGTGCTGTTGGTATAGGTATTGGCCCCTGTCCCTGGCGAGTTGATAATGCAAGCTGCAAAGCCGGGAATTCGTCGTGCCCGGGAACGACTTGCCGGAGAACGGTTTGAGATTTCTGTCAGAGGGTCATCCCTGAAGGAGCGACCGGCACCTGCCGCGGTTTCTTGCATTCCATTCGCGCACGCTTCATAATGAGATGAACAAATGCACCGCCTCGTGCCATTGAAACGTGCTCGACCAACGCTCGTTTTGGCCCTGCTCTTTTCGTCAGCTTGCAGCCCTGTTCTGTTCGCCGCGGCGCCGTCGGGCTATTATCTGGTTTGGAATGACGAATTCAACGGCTCTTCGCTCGACACCACCAAGTGGGCCTACCGCCTGCCAGGGCCGTATCGCGATGCCTACAACACGCCCAGCGCCGTCTCATTCAACGGGAGCAATCTCGTCATTACCACCTACACCTCCGGCGGCACCAATTTCTCGGCGATGCTCTACGCTCACAAGAAATTCGAGTCCAAGTACGGCTATTGGGAATCCAGCATCAAATGGGCCGACAGCAATGGCGAGTGGTCTGCCTTTTGGATGCTCCCGCCTTCCGAGAGCTATTCCCCCGGCAGCATCGCCGATCTCTCCGAGCCGCAGGTGGCCGGCTCGGAAATCGACACCTGCGAACACCGCTATGTGGACAGTTCCAATGTCAACAACATCGCGAATTACATCGAGATCAACCTTCACTGGTATGCCGGTTCCACCACCCAAGTCAGCGACCCCGGCAGCGGCGACGTCCCGACCAGCGGCGGTCTGGCCACCGGATTCCACACCTACGGTTTCTTGTGGACGTCCAATGCCTATTCATTCCTGGTGGACGGCTCGCAAGTCTATACCGCCCCTTCATCGCCGGTTTCGCACAGCGCCGAATATCCTTTGCTCACCAGCGCCGTGGACGATACTTCGACCACCTGGGCGGGTTATATTCCCACGGGCGGTTATGGCAGCCTGGCCACCAGCGCCACCAAAATGACCGTGGATTACGTCCGCTACTACGCCCCTACCAATGTCCTGTTCTGGACCGGCGCCAGCACAGCCTTTTGGAATAATTCCGCCAGTTGGCTCTCCAATATGTCTCCCGCTTCAAATAGCGATCTGACCTTTTCCTATCTCAGCGGCAGCGTTTTGAGCACGACTCCCGGCCAGAACTATAGTATTGACGGGCTGATCATTCTCACCACCAGCGGCAGCGTCTCCATCAACGGCGTCAACACGCTCACCCTCGGCCCGGGCGGCATCGACATGGTCGCCGCCAACAATGCCGCGACGATTGACGTGCCCATCATTGTCGCCGCGCCGCAAACCTGGGGCGTGGGCCTCAACAGTTCCAGCAGCGCCGCCAATACGTTGACCCTCAATGGCAGCCTTTCCGGCACAAACGCGCTCACCAAAAGCTGCTACGGCACACTGATTTTGAACGGCGCCAATACATTTTCCGGCCCATTGAACGTGGACACCGGCAGCAGCTCCAACAACGACGGCGCCTTGGAAATCACCTCTTCTGCCGCCCTCGCCGACGTCGCCTCGCCGATTTCGATTCGCAACACCGGCACCGGCTCCTCGACTTTCCAACTCGATCCTTCGTCGGGCGGCATCCTTGTCCCGCAAACGATCAGTCTGGCCGGGCGCAGCACCAACAGCATTGCCATCGAGAACGTCACCGGCAGCAACACATTGGCCGGCGGGATCACCCTTGCCGCCGGCGGCTCGTATTATCTGCTCCAGTCGGATGCCGGCACGCTTACTCTGGGCGGAACCATTTCCGCCGGCAGCACGGCCACCGGCGCGCGCACGATCACCTTTCAAGGCGGCGGCAATTTTGCCATCTCCGGCTCAATCCAAAACGGCAGCGCCTCGGCGATGAGCGTCATTAAAACCAACTCCGGGGCGTTAACCTTTTCGGGCACGAACACTTATACTGGCGCGACCACCAACCTGCTCGGCAACTTGTTCGTCAACGGCTCGCTTGCCGGTCCCCTGATCGTCAGCGGCGGCACCCTGGGCGGCGCGGGCGCGATTGGCGGCGCGACGACGATTCAATCGGGCGCCGAGCTTTCGCCGGGCGCTTCCGGCGCGATGGGCGCGTTGACTTTCGGCAATTCGCTGACGCTCGCCCCGGGCAGCACGACTTGGATGGAAATCAACGCGGCATTGCAAACGAACGACCAATTGCAGGCAGCGGGCGCGTTGACTTGCGGTGGAACCCTCGTCGTGACCAACCTGGCCGGCACGCTCGCCCCGGGCGACAGCTTCAAACTATTCAACGCCGGGAGTTACGCCGGAAATTTTGCCGCGGTGGTTCTTCCGCCGTTGAATGCCGGGCTGGCCTGGAACACCAACGGCCTCACCGGCGGGGTTTTGTCCATCATCTCGGTCGCGCCGCCAGAGACCATCGACATCACGGGCCTGGGCGGCGATCAATTACAATTGAACTGGAGTTATGGGATGCTGCAAAGTGCCACGAACATCGCGGGACCTTACCAAGACATAACCAATGCAAGTTCACCTTGCACAATACCGACGACCAACGCCCGGCAATTCTACCGCGTCAGGGAAAATTAAACCAAGGCAATTGGGAGCGGTCGGCCTGGATCGCCGAAATTGCTGATGCGTATAGTTCTTGGACAGCCGCTGTTAACGATTCGAAAGGGCCAAGTCATGAACGAAGTCCTCCGGCGCGGCCGGGGAAAGGACTACCCGGCGTTTGGCATAGCGGAGGACGACGGTGTGGCGCGGGTCGGTGACATAGGCCCGGTAGCTGCCCAGGCGTTTGTTGTAGTAGAACCCCGAGGAGGAGAGGGAGAACCTGCCGCCGCAAATAGTACAACCACGAAGGGCAAGTGGTATAACTTTCTTTCCTAAGCCAGCCAGCCAGCCAGCCCGGTTAAGCCACATACCGACTGACGCAGTCTAATTGGTAGGTGGATTCAGGGGAGGCAGCCGAAGAAGCACAAATAGAGCAATCCGAGAACAAGCGCGGGCGTGCGCATTGTTTTCATAGGGGGTGAAGTCGTCAACGTTGGAGTTAAGCCGCGCGGGGCCGGGGACTGAGGATAACCCGCGACTTCCCGGACAATTAAGGAATCCAATCGGCGATGTCTTTTATGACATTCTCTGCCACGTGGCCGGCCAGCTCATATTCCGCCCCAGTGCTCTGTCCCTCGACCTCCATGAACAAGTGATTGAGGGTCGGATAGCTTTTCAACTTCACGTTTTTGCGCCCGGCTAACTCCTGACGCCAGGCGGCGAAATCGGCTTTGTAGCTCACCTGGCAGTCTTTTTCGCCTTGCAGGATCAACATCGGCTGCATCAATGTGCTGGCGGTTGCCGCCGGATTGTAGCTCTTCAGGTCCAGCCAATAGCTTTTTGAGGCGCCCAACAGCAAGCCCTGGGACGAGCTTGTTTCCGGCAGGCTCTTGATCGCCTCAACCTGGCGTTTGATATCCTCGACCCTTTTCCGGGCATCCGGCGATAGCTTTCCGCCCAGGGAGGCTTGATACAAGGTTTGTTCCAGCACCAAATCCTCGAGCGGCCTGGCCACTCCAGCCATAATGATCAAGCCGGCGATGTGTGAATCGCTGGCGGCAATGCGCGGCGCGAGCATGCCGCCGAGGCTGTGGCCGAGCACGAACACTCTATTGGCGTTGACGCCTGGGGTGTGGCGCAGGAGCGAGACGGCCGCCAGTGCGTCCGTGATGGTTTCCTCCTCGGCGGTGAAGGACTCAAACGCGGCGCGGCATTTGTCCGGGTAATGTTTGGTTCGCTTCTCGTATCGAAGCACCGCCAGGCCGCGGGACGCCAATCCCCAGGCGAGGTCGCGGAACGGTTTATTGGGTCCGATGCTCTCGTCGCGGTCAAGGGGTCCTGAACCTTGGACCAAAACTGCGGCCGGGAACGGCCCCTTGCCAATCGGCATGGTTAGCGTGCCCGGGAGTTGCCACTCCCCTGCGCCAACTACTACTTCCTTTTCCTGAAACAAGCTCGGGTGAACATAGTCCGGTGGTTGGTAGGCGGTGGATTCCCCGGGCAAGAAGAACAGGCCGGCGACCTTGCCATCTCTGTCCACGACCACCTTCACCGTGAACGGCTTTTTCTGGAATCGGCAGGTCACGAAGACAATTCGGTATTGTTGAAAGGTGTCTGCCCTGGTGCCGCCCATTTTTTGAAAGGGCCCCGCTTCCTTCAGGAGGTTGGCCCAGGTCTCTTTCAACTTCTCCAGTGGCAGCGCCGCCTTCATGGTCGCATCGAAGCACGCCACCGCTTTCTGAAAATCCTCTTCGGCGAGGAAAGACACGAATTGTTTTGCCAGAGGCTCCGCTTCGGTCGAGGCGGAGGCGGGGGGCGCCGGGCTGGGAACCGCCGAAGGGCTTCGCTCCAGCGTCAGCGGCAGCGATTGCGGTCCCTGCCGCCAGGTGCCGGTCATCTTCTTGCCGGCTTCATCCAGAGAGCCGTTATAGACACCCTGGACGATCTTCACTTCCATGCGCACGGTGTTGTCCTTGACGGTGACGGTTTCCACGGGAATGTCTTTGGCGCCCTGGTCGAGGCTGTCCAGTTTGCCGGTCAGCACGCCGCCGGGCGTCCGGCTGATTTTGAAGAGCAGCTGAAGCTTGGCCTGCCCGACTTCAAGGGCGCCCTGCCAATTACCGGCAAGGTCATTGGTGGATGGGGCGCTGAAGGCGATGGTGGACGAGATGAGGAATGCCGAGAGAAGTGCTGTTGATCTTTTCATATACGGTTAAGGATTTTGTTTTGGGTTAGCTAAAGGGAGAGTTTGGTCGTGAAGGCTTGGCCAAGGCCAGGTCATGGACAAAGTCTTCCGGCGTGGCCGGGGACAGGACTACTCGGCGGTTGGCATAGCGGAGAACCACGAGGCGGCGCGGGTCGGTGACATAGGCCCGGTAGCTGCCCAGGCGCTTGTTGTAGTAAAATCCCGTGATGGAGAACCCCCCGCCGTTGCCGAAGGTTCTGAGGCTCCACCGCATGGTGCCCGGCTCGACCTGCGCGGACTCCAAGCCGGCCCGCGGCAAGCGCGTGGACCACAGCAAGCGGTGCACCAGGATGCAATCAGAGGCGATGCTGTAGCCGCGGATAGTGAAGAGGGCGGCGCCGAACAGGATGACCAGCGGCAAGAGCACCGCGGAGCCGAGCACGCCGGGCGGGTGCCTTGCTGCCAGAATCAACCATGCGCCAGCGCTGGCGCCCAGGCATACCACGGTGGTCAGCACGGACATCACGATGAGCGACCTGCTCCAGGGGGCTTCGTGGTGCTTCATCATTCAATCCTTGCGGGGCTGACACGGCTCAGGTCTTGGGCGCGGGCGCTTGCCTGGGGGTCGGCTGGAAGCACAGGATGTAGAGAATGGGCAAGATGCCTGCGGTGTTGAAGATGGCCAGGCACACAAACCAAGCCAGTTGGTTGTTGCGCGCGCTCTTCCACAGGGCGATCAGCTTCCATACGCCATCCCAGATCGCGAGGAGGACGATTACCGAACAGATCAATATTATCAGAGGAGTTTTCATAAGCATTTAATATCACAGAACATTTAATTCTCAAACCGATACCCAATATCCCGGATGGTTTGGATGAACTTGGGGTTTCGCGGATCCGGCTCGATCTTGCCGCGCAGGGTGGTGACGCAGCGGTCCACACTGCGGTCGGTCACAATCACTTCGTTGCCCCAGACCGCCGCCAGGATGCTGTCGCGGGTCAGCGCCCGGCCGGGGCGCTTCACAAAGAACTCCAGCAGCCGGAACTCCTTGGAAGTCAGCTCGACCTCGACCTCGCGCTTAAACAGCTTGTGGGCCGTTAAGTCGAGCCGGCAGTCGCCGAATTCGTAGCCGGCGGATTCCGGCCCCTGGCGGCGGAGAAAGGCTTTTACCCGGGCGAGCAACTCCCGGATGCTGAAGGGCTTGGTGACGTAATCATCCGCGCCCAGTTCCAAGCCGCGGACAATGTCGTCCTCCTGCCCCTTGGCGGTGAGCATGATGATCGGCATGTCTAACTGGCGGGAGCGGGCGGTGCGGCAGATTTCGTAGCCGTTGACCTTGGGCAGCATCAGGTCCAGCAGCAGCAAGTCCGGCGGTTCCGTCAGTACGGCATCGAGGCCCTTCTGGCCGTCCCGGGCGGTGCGGACCAGATACCCTTGCGCCTCGAAGTTGTCCTTCAACCCCCGCAGCAACACAGGATCGTCTTCAACGATGAGGATGGTTTTGGCGCTCATGGCTTCGGCTCCGGCTGCAGGTGAGGGCCTCCCGGCAAGGCATGGACCGACCCGCGCCGGCTGAACAGTTTTGCGCGCGCCATCAGTTCCCGGATGCCGAAGGGCTTGGTGACATAATCGTCGGCGCCCAACTCCAGCCCGCGAACGACATCGTCCTCCCGCGTCTTGGCCGAGAGCATGATGATTGGCGTGTTCAACCGGCGCGACCGGGCCAAGCGGCAGATTTCGTAGCCGTTGACCTTCGGCAGCATCAGGTCGAGCAGCAGCAAATCCGGCGGGTCGCGCAGCAGCGAATCCAAGCCTTTCTCTCCGTCGTTAGCGGTGCGGACCTGGTAACCTTGCGCTTGGAAGTTATCCTTCAACCCGCGCAGCAACGCTGGATTGTCTTCAACGATGAGTATCTTCTTCGCATTCATTGCAATTCTCCTGTTTAGTCGGTGTTCGATGAGAGTTTCCCCTCCGCCTCGGGGTGAGCTTCCGCCCCCGGCAGGGAAATGATAAAGGTGCTGCCGCGGCCCGGCTGGCTTTCGACCCGCACGTTGCCGTGATGGGCGGTCACTATGAATTTCACAATGCTCAACCCCAGGCCGCAGCCGCCGCCGCTCCGGGACAAGCGTTGGTCCACCTGGTAAAACCGTTTGAAAATGCGCTTCGTGTCGCGCGGGGACAAACCGATGCCGTTGTCCTTGACCGCGAAGAAGACGCTCCCATTCTCAGCGCTGGCGCTCAGGATGATCTGCTTTTCCTCGCCGGAGTATTTGTAGGCATTGTCCAGCAGGTTCACCAGGGCGGTCACCAGCGCATCGGCATCCGCGACCACGGACGGCAGGTCCGGGGCGATATGCGTTTCAAACTGGCAACCGGGGGCGTTGAACCGTTCGCGCACCGCCGTGATCGCCCCTTCGACAATGGCCGTGGCGGGCACCTCCTTGAACCCGAAGGCATACTTGTTCCGTTCCATGCGGGAGAAGGTGAGGAAGTTATCGATCAGCCGGCTCAGCCGCAGGTTCTCCTGGGCGATGAGTTGAAGGTATTCGCGGGCGGTTTGTTCGTGAAGCGGCTGCGAGTTCAACAGCGTATCCACCAGCAGGCGCATCGAGGAGAGAGGCGTCTTGAGCTCGTGCGTGACGTTGGCCACGAGATCATTCCTGAGCTGGGTCAAGGCCATCTGGCGGCGGACCAGGCGCAGCGCCAGAGCCGCCAGCACGATCACTGTGGCGAACACCAGCACGCCAATCCAAACGTAGGAGGCGATCCGCTGCTTGGCCGCGGCGTCAAAGGAGCCTGGGTCCTCCAATGACATGGCGAGCCGCCAGCCGGGCAAACTCGCACCTGCCGGCAGCGACAAAAAGGACTGCTCGAACTCCTTGCCCGGCGGCAGAAAGGTCAGGCTCTCATCCCCCCACCTGAGTTGCGCAGCAATCCCGGCGCGCATCCGGGCAATGACGGCTTCGGTCTGATGCAACGTCATCACCTGCCCGGAGGTGACGGCGAATTGCCATACGCCCGGCAGCGCTGTGGGCCGCAAGCCCGTTTGGCCGGGCCGCATCGGGCCGGCTTCGAGGCAACGCGCCGCTAGGTCTTCCGCGGCTAACATCTGAGCCACCGCTGGATCGGGAAAGAGTCGCGCTAGCTCGCGCATCAGGAAGCGCCGTTGCGGGGCCGACAGGGCGGAGTCGTCGTAATCGAGCAAGCGCTGTTTCAGCCGTTCGAGCGGGGCGTGCGCCCGGTCCGGGGCTGAGTCTTTGAGAAGCTCTAGGGCCATCAGTTCGGCGCTGGGCACGAGCAGCCGGCCCTGGGCATCGGTGGCATGGCGGTAGCGAGCGTCCTCCAGCGGGCCGGTGAGCACGGCAATCGCCGCGTTGGTCTGGCCAGCTTTGAGCAGGCAGCGCGCTTGGGCCTGGAAGGCGCGCGCCGCCCGGTCGGCGTTGGTCGCTTGTTCGGCCAGGCGGGCGGAAGCGGCAGCGGCTTCCACCGGACTGGCCGATTCCAGCCGTTCCGCCTCGGCCCAAGGGGCTTCGAGCGGCTCGGGCTGGGGGGCTGGAGCTGGCGCGGGATAAGCCACGTTGCCCGCGGCATCGAAGCAGATTACGGCGTCAGCCAGGCCGGAGCGGACTTGCTTCGCAAAGGTCGCGGCAGGCGGGAGGCGATCCACGTCGGCGTCCAGCGCGGTGGCCGTCTGGCGCCAGTAAGCCTCCAAGGCCCCTATTTCCAGCGAGAGATTTGCGCCGTAGGCATCGGCCAGCTTTTGCCGGGCGGCCAGGCGCTCGTTACGGACCGCCTGGTTCATAAACCACAACAGGCATACCGAGGGCACCAGCGCCGCCAGCAACAACAGCAGCATCAGCCACAAGCCGCTTGGGCGGCCCGCGCCAAGGCTGAGTTTTCCGCTAATGGCTTTCACGATCTTAACTCCTCACCCCGGCCCTCTCCCCTTCCGAAGGGGAGAGGGAGAATCGTCGGCAGCGCTGCTGCAAGCCGAGGTTCATGGAGGAGATGCAGGCTCACTTCTCTTTGTAGGAATCAACAATCGCCTCGAACTTCGGCTGGAAGGCCTCAAAATCCTTCACCCCGGAGAGCAGAACAAAACAGGCGGCTTTGGTGTTCCCGAAGGTGAACACCGCGTAGCTGATCTTCTTCTCGTCCCCTTCCACATAGTCGCAAATGAGGCTCAGCCCTGGCTCGCCGGCCACGGGCCGGTCTCTCCAACTGTCGGGCCGGATTCGCAGTTCCTTCAGGAGCTTGCTCCCCTCGCCGTCGGTTACTTCCTTCTCCGCCCAGGCGCGCAGCGATTTCTGCGCCTCCGGCCACAGGTTGGTGCGGCTGCCCACAGTCACAATGCTGGTGGCGATAGCGTCCGGGTCGAGAACCATAACCCGCGCTTTATCCGAAGGGAACACGTACTTGTCGTTGCTCGTGTCATGGCGATCGAACATCCAGTCCGCCGGGGCCATCAGAGAAAAGCCAAAAGCCGGATCCCGGTACCGCACCGGCTCACCGGCTTGGCGCTGGGTCACGGCGGCCAGGGTAGCGATCACGCCGCCACTTTTGCCCTTGACGATGTAATGGTGGGCATCGGTGGAAAACCAGAAAGTCTGCCCCACCATGCTCAGCTCGACTTTGTAGCAATCGAAGGTTCCGGCGGGAACCACGACTGTCTCCTGTCCGGCAACTTTGACTTCCAATGGAACGACAATGCCACCACCGAGACCGGTGAAAATGCGCAAGGTGGTCTTGTAGTCGGCGGCCAGCGGCAGACGCCGCATCAATTGGACGGCTTCCTCGTTATCAAAGACGACACCGGACAGATCAATTTTCGTGACTTCATCCTTCCCCGCCATTTTCAGCTCCGCGCAGCCGGGGGAATAGGTAACGTCAACCTCGCCGACCGAGCTAATTTTCCGCCAGCAATGGATCGGCTTGAACGAATCGGCTTGCACTTCCATCCGGCTGGATTCTTGGTGGAACGCAACATAGAGCTGCGAGGCCAGCCGCCAGATTTTCTGGCCGTTGGTCTCGCCCGCGTTCACCCGGTAACAGGCTGTGCCGAGCTGGTAGCCGTCAGGAGTTTTGAGATTGAGTTGCATGTCCTCGCCGTCCACCCAGGGCGCCGGCAGCAACCGCATGGCGTCGGCCAGGTACTTGTTGGCCAGCGCGATGAGGTCCTTCTGCTCCGGATAATCCTTGACCAGCTTCTCAAAGGCCGCATTGGCCTCGGCGTAATTCTTCTTCTTGTAGTAGCAGACGCCCACCCGGTATTGGGCCTGGGCGGCGATGGCTTGGCCCGCTTTGGAGTCCGTGATCACCTGCTGGTAGAGTTTCAAGGCGGCATCCACGTCGCCTTTGGTTTCCTCGGAATAAATGCCTTGCTCCAGCAGCTCGGAGGGCGAGGCAGCGGCGGCGAGTTGGGCAGTCCCGAGGACGCTCGTAATCGCAAACAGGAACAGCGCTGCGCCGGTCCTGCGTGCCCGAATAGAGAACAGATATATTGTCTTCATACGCCAAAACCTAAAGCGTAATTGTTACCGGCGTATTACCAGCATATCCGTTGTTTGTCACTTCCCGCGTTGCCTTGAAGGGCAAAACGGGCGCATCGACACTGCCACCAAGGAGTGAGAACGCCCAACGGTGACGGACCGCGAGCCGTCCCCGGCTCGCAGCAGCCACAAACGCAAAACGACCATCGAAGCGGTTGCACGTTGCAACGCGCTGCGAGCCGGGGACGGCTCGCGGTCCGGGGGCAGTGTTGCGCCCGCACTCGCACTCGGCATGATTTCTCGCTCGCCTTTTGCCGCCGGCTTGGTCACTTTGCCCGCGGTGCTGCGGCCGGAGTGTGGGCTGCGGCCATGTCATGCTGAACCAACTTACGATTTCCGCGCTCGTGGCCAAGCTGGCCAGGCGCGAGGTCTCCGCCCGGGCGGCGACGCAGGCCTGCCTGGACCGGATTCAGCGCGTCGATCCCCAAATCCGCGCGTTCATCAGTTACGACGCGGCGGACGCGCTGGCGCAGGCGGACGCCGCCGACCAGGCGCTGGCGCAGGGCCAGACCCACGCCCAAAAGCCGCTGCTCGGCGTGCCCATCGGCGTAAAAGACGTGATCGCGGTAAAAGGGCAGCCGCTCAACTGCGGTTCCAAAATCCTCGGCAACTTCATTTCGCCTTACGACGCGACGGTGATCGAGAAATTGAAAGCCGCCGGGGCGGTGGTGTTCGGGCGGCTGAACATGGACGAGTTCGCGATGGGCAGCTCGACGGAGAATTCGGCCTTCCAAATCACCCGCAACCCGTGGGACCCCTCGCGCATTCCCGGCGGTTCCTCGGGGGGCTCCGCGGCAGCGGTAGCGGCAGATGAGTGTGTCGCCGCGCTCGGCTCGGATACCGGCGGCTCGATTCGCCAGCCGGCCGCGTTGTGCGGCTGCGTCGGCCTCAAGCCCTCTTATGGCCGCGTCTCACGGTATGGCCTGGTGGCCTACGCGTCGTCGCTCGACCAGATCGGCTGTCTCGCCAAGGACGCGCGCGACGCTGCGACCGTGCTGGGCGTCATCGGCGGGCACGATCCCCGCGATTCTTCGAGCGTGCCGCAGCCCGTCCCGAGTTACCCGGCGGTCCTGACGGGCGACGTCAAAGGGCTGAAGCTGGGGCTGCCCAAGGAGTACATGATTGGCGGCCTGGACCCCGAAGTGAAGCGGTCCGTCGCCGCCGCAGTGGAACAACTCGCCGGGCTGGGCGCGGAAGTGGTCGAAGTCTCCCTGCCGCACACCGACTACGCGATCGCGACCTATTACATCATCGCCACGGCCGAGGCCAGCGCCAACCTGGCTCGCTTCGACGGCATCCGTTACGGCCTGCGCCTGGACGGCGCGGACCCGATCGAGCTATACGGCAGGACGCGCGGCGCCGGGTTCGGCCCCGAAGTGAAGCGGCGCATCATCCTCGGCACTTACGTCCTGAGCAGCGGCTACTACGACGCCTATTACCTCCGCGCGCAGAAGGTGCGCACGTTGATTCGCAACGATTTCCTGAAGGCGTTCAAGAAAGTCGATGCCATCGTTACGCCGACCTCGCCCACCGCCGCGTTCAAGATCGGCGAGAAGGCCGCGGACCCCTTGCAGATGTACCTGATGGATATTTTCACCATCTCCTGCAACCTGGCGGGCATTTGTGGCCTGGTGGCGCCCTGCGGTTTCACTGGCTCTCAACCCCGCCTGCCCATCGGCTTGCAGCTTCTAGGCAAGCCGTTCGGCGAGGAAATGATCCTGCGCATCGCCCACGCCTACGAGCAGAGCACGAGCTGGCATGAAGAAAAGCCGCCGATCAACGGTTAACCGCGCCGAATTGGCGGAAACTGCTGGTTGACCTCCTGTCCTGCCTTGGTAACATGAGATTCGATGCCCGAGAATAAGATACGGTTTTCCTTCATGTGCACGGCGATGCTCGTCCTGGGCTTGGGGAGGCTGGTCGGGCCAGAACGCGCGCTGGCGCAGCGCCCGCTGGGGATTGATGTCTATCACGGGGACGGCACCATCAATTGGTCGAACGTGCTGGCTTCCGGGGTGACGTTCGCCTGGGCCAAGGCATCACAGGGCACGAACTTCACCGATGCGGCTTTCGCCATCAACGAGACCAACGCCAAGGCCGCCGGCGTGCTGATCGGCGCTTATCATTACGCCGACTTCAACCTGAACACCGGCACGAATGGCGCCGTCAGTGAGGCGGCCCACTTCTGGAGTGTCGCCAAGAACTACGTCACGGGAAGCGGCGCCTATCTGATGCCGATGCTCGATGTGGAAGCACCCACGACCAACTCCACCAAAACCACCCTGTCACAATGGGTCAATCAATGGTGCATCACCGTCAGCAACAATGCGGCGGCGGCGGGCGTCATTGTGACGCCGGTGATTTATTGCTCCAGTTCCTTCGCCGGCAAGTGGTTTGACAGCACGGTGACGCAATGGACGCCGTGGATAGCCGAATGGCCCACCAGCCCCAATCCGCAGACCGGCGCTCCCAGCCCGACCAGCCCTTGGTCCACCTGGGTCTTCTGGCAGTACGCCGATAGCAGCTCGAATCCGGGAGACGCGGATGTGTTCAACGGCACTGCGGCCGGCCTGGCGGCGTATGTCATCGGAGGCGGCACCCCGGTGATCACGAACCAACCGGTCAGCCAAACGGTGCTGGCAGGGGCCAATGTCACTTTCAGCGTTGGCGCTTCGAGCGCTTCTCCGATCTCTTATCAATGGCGGTTCAACAGCAGCAACCTCGCAGGCGCCACACTGAGCAGTTACACGACGAACAACGTGCAAACGAGCGCCACCGGCAGCTATTCGGTCGTGGTCAGCAACCAGTTCGGGAGTGTGACCAGTTCCAATGCGCTGCTCACGGTCAATGGGCTCCCCTCCATTACTGGCCAGCCGCAAAGCCAGATTGTCTCCGTCGGGCAGAACGTGACGTTCACTGTGGCAGACGCCGGCACTCCGCCATTGAGTTATCAGTGGCAGTTCAACGGGACTCCGCTCCCCGGGGCGACCGCCCCGTCGTGCCTGCTCACCGCCGCCCGGAGTATCAATGTGGGGTCTTACTCGGTCGTGGTGAGCAACGGCTTCGGTTGGGTCGTCAGCTCCAATGCGACGCTGGGTTTGATCCAGGACGCCGCGTGGGGTGACAATACCTTAGGCCAAGGGGGTGCCTCTGGCATTTCGACGAACCTGATCGCCATCGCTGCCGGCGCCTGGCACAATCTGGGCCTTGGGGCGGACGGCACGGTGGTCGCCTGGGGCAACGATGCGAACGGCCAATGCGACGTCCCGGCGGGGCTGGCCGACGCTCTGGCCATCGCGGCGGGGGGTTATCACAGCCTGGCGCTCAGGGCCAACGGGTCCGTGGTCGCGTGGGGTGCTGACGATTACGGCCAAACCAATGTTCCGGCGGGCCTGGACAACGTGATTGGGATTAGCGCCGGCACCTGGCACAGCGTGGCGTTGCGGGCCAACGGCACGGTGGTGGTATGGGGTGACAACAGTTTCGGGCAGACTAATCAGCCGGCCAGGCTGACGAACGTGACCGCCGTGGCGGCGGGCGGCAGCCACACGCTGGCCTTAAAGGCGGACGGCACCGTAGTGGCCTGGGGAGAGAACACGGAGGCGGAAGGGAACGTGGCTGGGCAATCCGTGGTGCCGTGGGGTTTGACGAATGTGGTGGCGATTGGGGCCGGGGAGTATCACAGCCTGGCGGTTAAAGGCGATGGCATGGTGGTAGCGTGGGGAGACGATTCGGAGGGGCAGAGCGACGTGCCAGCGGGGTTGACCAACGTGGTGGCGGCAGCCGGCGGTGGCGGGCACAGTGTGGCGCTGGGGGCGGACGGCCAGGTTACGGCCTGGGGCACTGATTGGAACGGGCAATGCGACGTTCCGCCGGCGTTGGCTCCGGCGGCGG
Organism: Verrucomicrobiota bacterium; assembly: GCA_050011195.1. Lineage (GTDB taxonomy): Bacteria > Verrucomicrobiota > Verrucomicrobiia > Limisphaerales > UBA8199 > PALSA-1440. The sequence continues at coordinate 68,990 of JBEKJO010000003.1, forward strand.
GGGTTGCGACCGGAGAGGATCACACGCTGGTGCTGTTGGAGGACAGTCTGCCGGTGCCACGGCTGCTGCATCCGGCGCGGAACGGCAACCGGTTCAGCGTGCTGGCGCAGACGTTGAGCCCGAAGAACTACGCCTTGGAATTCAAGGGTTCACTGACGGCGGCGAATTGGACGGCGGTGTCCACCAACGCCGGCAACGGCGCACTCAGGATGCTGACCGATCCGGCGGCCACGGGCGCGCAGCGGTTCTATCGAATGCGGCAGTGGTAGGCCGCTGCAAAAATCTTCAAAACCCCCTTATTCTTCGGGTTTGTAGCTCCTCTGGCGAGAGAACACGCCACTCACCCTCAAGGGATTTCTTTGATAAGGAGGTCCTCGGAGCGGTAAACCACCGGCCACGCGTCCACCGCCGGAGAGATCGTTGCCGGGTAGCACAAGCGCTGCCGCTTGCTACCGGGATTCACTGCCTGGACCGCGACTTGCACGGGCGACTCACTCATCAGCACCAGTTTGTTGTAGCCCAATGATTTGAGCCGGCGCACGTCCGCCTCGCTGCCGAGCAGATCATACAATCCTTTGACGGTGGCGACCCCCTTCAGACCTTCCAGGCTATACACACACAACCCCTTCCGCCCCGACCGGAACAGCTCCTCGCCGCTCCACCTTGCGCCGTCGTAAAAGATCAGCTTGTCTTCCGGCTTCGTGTACTGCTGGAGGAGCGAGGCAATCTTCTGGGGATAGTAGTCGTAATTGATCGCCACTTTCATTGCAATGACCCCGTCAATGGCCGAGAGAACCAACACCACCCCGACCAGGGCCAGCCGTAGCCAGGCCTTGGGCATTTCCTGCGCCCAAAAAGGCTCCCAGCGCGCAAGGGTGGCGCCGCACAGCAGCGCCACGGCCGGGCAGCACATCAGGTAGTAGTGCCAATGGGCCAGCACCAGGTGGGTGAATACCAGCGTCGTCAGGAAGGTGGCCAGCAGCCACAGCTTCGGCAGGCGATTGCCAGGCCGAAGCAGGGTCGGCACCAGCAGCGCCACCAGGGGCAGGCTGCCCAGCGTCCCATGCAGGAAACGCCAGCCGCCCTTGATCCAGGGCCCGGGACTGAGCCGAAAGTGCCAGCCGCCAAAACACCACCCCACCAGATACGGGCTGTGGGAAAGCCTTAGTTCGAAGTAGGGATATTCAGCCTGGGCCGCGAGTGAACCGGTATGATGCGTCCACGCGGCGAACATGCCCGCAGCGACAACCCCCGCGCCAGCGAGCAAGACCCAGGTTCGCCACGCCCGCCCGCCGTTGACCATCACCATGAACACGCTGCACAGTCCGGCCGCCATGAAAAACGGCGCCTTGGAAACCGCGCTCAAGGCCGCAAACAGCGCCGTCGGCAGCCACCACCAGGCGCTGCCGGTCCGGATCATCTTATCGGCAAAGAACAAAAACCAGATCGTCAACACCAGACAGAAGGCCTCCGTGGCAGCCAGGCCGGCCCAGAGGACGATCAAGGGCTGCGCCAGAAAGAAGGCCGTGCCCCACCAGGCCGCGCGTTCCCCCACATAGTGCCGGGCCAGTTGGAAGAACGGCCAGAGGACCGTCGCAAAAGCCAGCAATGACACCAGATTGGCCCATCCGTACCAGGTCGAGCCGGTGGCCTTGAAAGCCAATCCCGCCGCCGCCTGCCACAGCGGCAACTCCGGCGCCGTGGGTGTCTCGGTCGCGTTAAAGCCCACGATCACCGGCCGCAGCAGGTTGATCGGGCCACGCGCATACTCCAGCGCGGTGCCAAGATGACTGCCCAGAAACAGGGGCTTTCCCAGGAGGGCGTTGCCGAGGTGAAACGCCACGATTAACCCGAAGAGCGTCACGACCAGAGGGGCCAGCGCGGGAGGCTTGGCTGATTCAGCTTGCACGCCGGCTAACTACAGGACCCCGCGCCCGAAATCAAGCCGGCAATCCGCTGTTGATTGCACCGCGGCGCGTCTCGACATCCTCACCACGCTGGAAGGGTGGTGGTATCCGCGCCATCCCTGCCGCTATGGCAGGGTATCGAGCTGCGCACATCGCACAGCGGGATCAGATTCGACGGCAATCCGCGACCTGAATACGGGCGGAGGCGCGCGCTTGACACCGGGGCGATGACTCACGTAGCTAGGTGGGCGTGCAAACTCAAGAAGTCAGGCCGGCGCCCTTGGCCCCTCTGGTCGTGACGCTCTTCGGGTTAATCGTGGCGTTTCACCTCGGCAATGCCCTGGTCGGGCGGTCGCTTTTCCGGGCCATTCATCTCGGGCCGGCGCTGGAGTATGCGCGCGGGCCGATCAACCTGCTGCGGCCGGTGATCGTGGGCTTTAACGCGAACGGAAGTCCGACCGCGCAGGAGCTGCCACTGTGGCAGGCGGCGGCGGGATTGGCTTTCAAGGCCACCGGCTCGACTTGGTACGGGTGGGCCAATCTGGTGTCATTGCTGGCTTTTGCGACGGTCCTCTGGCCGTTCTTCCAACTGGCCCGGCACTATGTGGGGGGACGCGCAGCCTGGTGGGGCACGGCCTTCTTTCTGGCGCAGCCCTTGATCGTTGTGAAGGCCGGCTACGCCTGCACGGATGCCTTCTGCCTGGTGTTGACGATCTGGTTTCTGTTCTTCGCCGATAGGATGATCCGGACCGGCAGCGCCTGGTGGTGGCTGCCGACGGCGTTGTTTGCGGCCTTGAGCGCGGTTTCCAAGGTGCCCTTCTTCATGGCGGCCGGGCTGTGCAGCGTGTTCATGGTGATGGTCAACGGCGGGCGGGCGTGGCGGACCTGGGTCTTGCTGGCCGGTTCCGGGGCGGTGGCGGCGGGTACTCTGACGCTGTGGACCCACTACACAGATTCGCTTGAGGCCCAGGCCATGTACCCCTGTTTGGAACTAAGGCTTTCGCATAGTCCACACATCCTGTGGTGGTATTTTGGCAACTTGCACGATCGGCTCAGTCCGGGGCTTTGGATCAAAGCCGGTTGGCGATTTCCGCACGCGACGCTGGGCAGTCTGGCCCTGGTGGGGCTGTTGGCGCCGGCCCTGCTTCGGCCTGGCAATCGCCTGCCGAAACTCTGGCTGCTGGCCACCTTCCTGACGACGCTGGTGTTCACGAATATCATCCTGGCCCAATGGCACTATTACCTCATGTGCTGCCCCGCCGTGGCGCTGCTGTGCGGCGCCACCCTGACTCGCTGGGAGCCTTTTTGGGCGCAGGAAATGCCCCGAGGCGGGCTGCGCGTGGCGCTGGCAGGACTGGTGCTGGTCTTCTCCGCCATCGACGGGATCATCGCCATGAAGATTGCGAATGATTACGACAGCTTTCCGAAGGAGATGAGCGTGCTCATCCGTCAGTACACCAAGCCGGGGGACAAGCTGATTGTTTACGGCGAGGGCAATTTTGGGGGAGAGGTGCTGTTCCGGTCCGGGCGGGCGGGGTTGTCACTGATCAGGCTGCACAATGTGAAGGAACTGCCCACCGTCAAGGGACTGTATGAGCTTCTGGACAGCGAGGCGGACCTGCGCCGGCTGAAATCGCTGGGCTACAACAAACTCGTGCTGCTGAGCGAGTCGCCCGTGCGGGTCGCTATCTCGGCCGTCAACCCGGGCAGCCAAAAGACGCGGGACTGCTATCCGGCCAGCATCTCCCGCACCGTGGATGCCTGGCCGGTGGTTTACCGCTCCGCGGATATCCTCATCAAAGAAATCCCTTGAGGATGACACCAGGCCGGGACGTTCTCCGGGGACGCCGCCGCCGGCTTCAAGCCTTGCGCCAGACGCCGAGGATCGATTTGCCGACCCGGTAGCCCAGCAGCGGGTCGAGCAGCACGGAGGCGCGAACCAGCACCCCGTCCCAGAAGCGCACCTGCGCTTCGGTGGGGGAAGCGCTCCGCAGGAAAAGCCGGTTTCCGAGGGAGGCCCCCAGCCCGACACTGTCAAGGTAGCGGAGGCGGACGAGGCTGGCGGAGGGAGGCTGGAGCGATTGGAACCTGCGGCGGTCGTAGCGCCGGTAGTGGCCGATGGCCCGATCAAAAGGCGTGTACAGCCAGTGGTGCGCGGGGCAGAGGATGATGAGGTGGCCCCCGCTGCGCAGCAACGCCACGGCGGCGGCAACCTCCGCGTGATCCTTTTCGATATGCTCCAGCACATCGACGTAGAGTGCGCAGTCGTAATTCGCGGCGGACGGCAGGTCCCGAAGCGCGCCAATCACCACTGAGATGCGGGACGACCCCGCCATAGCGCGCACGGCGGCGTTCAGACGCTGAGCGAGCCCGGCGTCCGGTTCGAGACAGGTCCAGGTGCGGCGCGGAAGCCCCGCCAGGGCTTGGGTGACCGCCCCGATGCCGGCGCCGACCTCCAGCACGTCCCCGAACACGAAGGAGGCCATCTGAGCCGCCAGATACCGTTTCCAGTTTCGGGCGCGCGCAAAAACATCCAGCTCCGCGCCGAGATAGTGGTACTCACCCATGGCGCGGCCAGAGGCTATCCACCGACCGGACGAAACGCGCATACTCCCCAATGGGGATGAACGCGGCGAAGCTGCGACCCGACAGGACACTGAGGATGAAACCGACCGACGTCAGGGTCAGTTGCATCAGGAGCAGCGTCACGAAGCACCAGAGGATCGCCGCGTTGCTCAGGTGGCCGCCGGGGTCATGCCCGCCCGCCGCCAGGCTGACACACAGGCCGGGCAGCGCGACGCACAAGCCGATCAGAGACGCCGTAAGGAGGCGCACGCCGATAACGTCCCCGAAAACCGAAGCTGCGCTCAGCCCATGGATCACCAGCGACGCCCAGCGCATGCGCGATTGTCCGAAAAACCGCCGGCCGCGCGGCAAGGGCACCGTCTTGATCGGCAGGCGGGACCGCACCACGGCGGCGGCGTAATGGTTCCACAAGTCCGCGGATGTCACCAGACTCGCGGCATGATTATGGCTGATGACGCTGAAATTCCCGATCCGCACCGGCACGCCGGTGAGAACCACATGGACCAGACGATACAGGTGATAGAACAGTTGGAAAACCAGACTCTCCGTGCGGCGGGTCCTGGCGGCAAAGACCGCGCATCCTTCGTCCGACGCGAAACTGGTCAACAGCGTGGGCACGTGGGCCGGCAGGTCCTCGCCGTCCCCGTCCATTACGACGATGGCCGAACAGGGGACGTTCTCCGCGACCCAACAGAGGCCGGTGGCCAGCGCTCGCTGGTGCCCCAGGTTCCGGCAGAGGTTAATTACTTTCACGCTCGCGACCGCCTTTAACCCGGTCTTCAGCAGCGAATCACCGGGCGGCTCCTGCGACCCGTCGTTGACGATCACAACCTGGTGCGACCAGGCTTGCGCATCGAGTTGCGCGTCCATCTGGCGCAGGACCTCCGCGGCGGATTCCCAATCGTTATAGACGGGGATGAGGATGACGGCGACGGGTGGTTCAGCGCGCACAGTCCAGGTTCCTCCCGGGCGGGCGCCGGGGCATGACGCCACGCCGGCTAAACGGTTCGGCCGCCACGATCAGCGCCGCGAACCAGACAAAACCAACAGGTCTCCCGCACATAGCGCCGAGGCTTGTACCAGAGAACCGCGCGCAGCGCAAACGGAAAGGGCGTGGCAACTGCCTGCCTGCCTGCGGTTCGAAAGTTCAGCGTGGCGGTGCGGCTCTCAGCTCGTACAGGTAGCAAGTAGTGCCGAATCGGAAATGCTGTTCGCTCGGGAGGCGGCGCGCGCGCGGCGTAAGTGGCGCGAGGGGCTTTACCTGCCGCGGCCCAGGTCGGCGAAACGGGCGGAGGCTTCTTCCCAGGCGGCGGGCTTGCCGGGCCGGCAGGCGGCGACCTCACTGGACTGGCGGATGACCTCGCGCATCTCCGCGAGCGACGAGAGCTCGCCGCTGGCGCGCACCTGGACGAGCAGGTTGCCCATCGCGGTCGCCTCAACCGGTCCGGCCACGACGGGGCGCTGGCAGGCATCGGCCGTGAGCTGGTTCAGGATGGCGCTCTTGGAGCCGCCGCCGACAATGTGAATGACCTCGATGCGGTTGCCGGTGAGTTCCTCCAGCCAACTGAGCACTTCGCGATACTTGAGCGCGAGGCTCTCGTAGGCGCAACGGACCAGTTCGCCTTCGGTCTTCGGCAGCGGCTGTTTGGTTTCGCGGCAGAAGTCCTGGATCGCCTTCGGCATGTCGGGGGGGTTGAGAAAGCGCGAGTCGTCGGGGTTGACGATGGACCGGAGCGCCGGGGCCTTGGCGGCCATCTGCGCGAGCTGCCCATACTCGAGTTTGTGGCCGCGCGCGTCGAAGGCACGCTTGCACTGCTGGACGAGCCACAGGCCCATGATGTTCTTGAGCAGACGGTAGGTGCCATCCAACCCGCCTTCGTTGGTCAGGTTCAGCTCTTGCGTGCGCGCGGACAACGAGGCCTTGTTGACCTCGGCGCCCATAAGGGACCAGGTGCCGGAACTGAGGTAGGCCCAGTTGGCCTTGCCGGTGTTGGCGGTCGGAACGCCGGCGACGGCGGAGGCGGTGTCGTGAGTGGGCGGGGCCACCACATTGACCTTGCGGAGGCCGGTCCGGTCCGCGACCCCGGGGCGCAGCGCGCCGAGCCTGGTGCCGGGCGGAACGACCTTCGGAAATATGTGCGTGGGCAGGCCGAACTTCTTCAGCAGCCCAGTTGCCCAGTTGCGCGTGAGCGGATTCATGCACTGGGTGGTGGTGCCGTTGGTGAACTCGACCACGCGCGAGCCGCACAGCGCCCAATGGATGAAATCCGGCATGAGCAGGAGCACATCGGCCGCCTCGAGCAGGCCCGGGGCTGCCTGTTGGTGGGCCAGCAACTGGAACAGGGTGTTGAACTGCATGAACTGCAGGCCGGTCTGGGCGAAGATTTCCGCGCGAGGCACCTTCTTGAAAGCCCTTTCCATCATGCCGTTGGTGCGGGCGTCGCGGTAGGCGTAAGGTTGGCCCAGCATCTCGTCGCAGCCGGTGAGCAGCACGTAGTCCACGCCCCAAGTGTCGGCGCCGACCGAAACAATGGATTTGCCGTACTTCTTGCCGGCGAGAGCGAGGCCGTTCTGGATTTCGGCCCAGAGCCGCACGACGTCCCAGCGGAGCGAGTCGCCCAAGTACACGGGGCCGTTGGGGAAGCGATGGATTTCTTCGAGCCGGATGGTTTTGCCGTTCCAGACGCCGGCCACAACGCGGCCGCTTTCAGCGCCGAGGTCAATGGCAAGATAGACGCGAGGCATGGTTAGTGGATAGTTTTGAGAGTTGATAGTTGATAGAGCGGCGAGGGGTCGTGCGTGGTGCGTGGTGCGTGTTGCGTGCCGATCAGGTGGTGGGAGCGGCGGGCAGCGCGGCGGCTGCGGGTTTTTCCTGACTGAGCTTGCCGCTGTAGGCCGCGAGGACGGTCGAGGAGAGCAGCAACACCAGGCCGAGGGCGAGGAGGCCGCGCGTCCGGCTGCTGGTGCCTTTCCATTCACCGAGGAATATGCCCAGCAACGTACTGAAGAGGATCGCGCTGGCCATCAGTACCGCCCAGCCGATATAGGCCATTTTGCCCATCGCCGGCTCGCCGGTCTTGAAACAGATGAACTGCGAGCACCAGACGGCCCCCGCGAGGACGGCGAATAGGAGGTTGCCCAACAGCGGCGTGTCCTTCTTGGTGTAGTCACCGGTAGTCTTGTTCTTCGCATTAAGGTAGAGGCACCAGACCCCGTTGACGACAAAGCCGCCAAACAGCACGACGACCAACACCGGCATGCCGCGCCAGGTGGGCGAGGTGGCGGGGGCGGTGGTTTGCGCGAGTTCCTCGAGTTTGGCCCCGCCTTGCAGACCGAAGCTCATGGCGGAACTCATCAGGCCGGAAAAGATGGCTACGGTGATCCCCTTCTTGAAGTTGTACTCGGCGACCGCTTTCTTCTTCGCTTCTTCGGGCAGTTCGCTCTCCTTGGACATGCCCGCCATGCCGACCAGCACAATGCCGGCCAGGGAAATCAGCACCCCGACCAGCGAAGCGTTGGCGGACGGTGTGCCCCATAGGCTGCTGATATTGCCCTCCTTGATCGGCGGAATGAGCGTGCCGGCGGCGGAACAGAGGCCGCAGCCAATCGCTAGACCGAGACCGACCCCGAGATACCGGATCATCAATCCCCACGTTAGCCCGCCCAGCCCCCACGCTGCGCCGCACAGACAGCAGTAAAGGAGGGTGTTGCCGGGCGCCGCCTTGAGCACGGACATCACGTTGGGCGAGGTGCTGAACGCCAGCACCCACGGCACCACCACCAGCCCAAACACCGCATAGATGAACCAGTAGCTCTCCCACGCCCAGTTTTTGACTTTCTTGAAGGGCAGATAAAACACCGCTCCCGCCAGGCCGCCCAGCGCGAAAATCAATACGCCCAGGGCGGGATTGGTTGTCGCTTGCGTCAGGTCATTCATACACGTTTCGAGAGCACGTCCTTCTCGTGGCGCTTCACTTCGGCGAGCCAGGCCTCGCCCACCGGCACGTTCATCTTCTGGCAATAGTAATCCCACACCGCGCTGGCGGGCAGGAGCTTCGCGTCTTCCATGAGGGCGAGGCGGGAGGTGTAGTCGCCCTCGGCTTCAAGCTGCTTGAGCTTGTCAATGGGCGCCACCAGCGCCAGCAAGAGGGCCTTGGCCATGTTCCGCGCGCCGATGACCCATGCCGCAACGCGGTTGATGCTCGCGTCGAAATAGTCCAGCCCAATGTGGACGCGGCTGGTGTAATCGCCCCAGACGATTTCCTGGGCGATGGCCTGCAGCTCGTCGGTGAGCGTCACGACATGGTCGCTGTCCCAGCGCACGCCGCGGCTGACGTGCAACGTGATCTCCGGCAGGAAGCAAAGCACCGACGAAATCTTGTCCGCGATGCCCTCGGTGGGATGGTAATGGCCGGCGTCCAGGGTGAGCAGGATCTGGCGGCTCACGGCGTAGCCGATGTAAAACTCAGAGGAGCCGGGCGTGTAGCTCTCGGCGCCGATGCCGAACAGCTTCGGCTCGACCGAATCCAGGTTGTATTTCTTGTCAATCTTCTTCTTGAACACCGCGTCCAGGGACTCGACCAGCCGTTCGCGCGGGCCTTTGCGGTCGGCCGGCGTGTCTTTCATGCCGTCGGGAATCCAGAGGTTGGTGACGCAAGTCTTGCCCAGGGCCTTGCCGATTTCGGCGCCGATCTCACGGCAGCGAATGCCGTGCTCGATCCAGAACTTGCGGATCGCCGCGTCCGCGCTGGTCAGCGTGAAACCGCCCACGACCTTGGGATGGGCAAAATAGGTCTGGTTGAAGTCCATGCCGATCTTGATCGCCTTGGCCCAGGCGATCCAGTTTTTGAACTGGTCGGCGCTCAAGGCGTCGCGTTCCACTTTAGTGTGGCTCATCTCGGCGTAACAGGCGTGGACGTTGAACCGGTGGTTGCCGGGGATGACCGAGATGGCCTTCTCAAAGTCACTGCGCAGCTCCTGCGCGGTCCGCGCCTTGCCGGGGTAATTCCCCGTCACCGCCAGGCCGCCGCCCAGTTCCTGCCCGGCGTTCTCGAAGCCCCCCACGTCGTCCCCCTGCCAACAGTGGATGGAAATGGGAATCCCCGCCAATTGTTTGAGTGCCTTGTCGGTATCGACGCCCACTTGGGCATAACGGTCTTTCGCAAGCTGGTAGGATTGTTCGATGTTCTTTGTATTGCTCATAAATAACGCTTCCGTGGTTGTTGATGTTGGGCGGATATTAGTCGGGTTGCCCGGCGCGTCAACCCCCCCTTTTCCAACTGGAACCCATCACTTCGGCTGCGGCTTTGCCGCGTTGCATCCTTCCGTTATCCGGGACTTTCGGGCTTGAGCAGCCGCGCCAGGTTCCGGCCGGCCGACTCAACCCATTCGCTGCCGGGGAGGGCGTAAGGGCGGAAGGTTTCGAGGTAGCCCTGCTGCGCGTTGTAGAACAGCGCCCGATGGAGGCCCAGCAGGCTGGCCTTCGGGTTGTCAATCAGGCTGGCCGAGTCATTGGCGCTCATCTGGAAGAGCACGCGCATCTCGAATTCACTGAACGCTTTGCGGCTGAGGTAGCGATTCACGTTGTTGTAGGTGTCGCAGGTGGCGATCACATGGAACCCGAGCCGCGTCCCCTCGCAGACGAGATTGTTCAGCACCATAGCCGGATTGGCTTCGGCCTCGGCGTCGCTGCTGGAGAAGCCAAAATCCTCCTCAAAGCGCAGCTTGCTGTATTTCTGCAGACCGTGGATGAACAGGAACACCGGCGGGGCCGCCTCGGCATCCGCCGCCTCCGCCCGCTGCTTCATCCCCTGCCCAAGCTCCTTCATGATTTCCCCCAGTTCGCCCGGCTTCGCCTGTGTGATCGGGTGCGGAATGGCCTGGACGATCCGGTCGATATAATCGCGCTCTGAGGTGCCGGGCGCCGTGCCGTCGCATAGAATGAAGCGCGCCGTCCCCAGCGGATACTCCGCGGCCAGCGACACCAATCCGACCGACAGGATGGCCAGCATCGCCTCGTCGCGCTGCCCCACCAACAGCAGATTGTTCCCGCTCTGCCGCTGGAACAGCGCCTCCGTCGGCCCCTTGATGGAATTGGGCGCGCCCAGCCAGATGCGGCCAACGGCCGCCGGCTTGACCGCTTGGGCCTCCAGCAGACCCCGCAGCACCGCATTCTCCCGCACGTCCGCCGGCGCGTTCCCCTCAAACACAATCGGCCCCGGATAAATTGCCCCGCCGTTAACCCCCATCTTTCTGCCTTCTGCCTTCTGCCTTCTGCCTTCTTCCTCATCGGCCCTCGCCCGGACCTTGGCGAGATAAGTTTCCCGCACCTGATCCGGCAGCCAGACCACCTGGAACGGGCTGTTGCCTTCGATCATGCCCGCCATGTCGTTGTAGATGCCCTCCCCGGGCCGCGACAGCAGCCGCGGCGCGGGGTTGTTCTCGTCCATGATCAGGTAGGCGTCCGCCTCGTTGCACTGCAAGGCGATGCGGATGACCATCTGGCCGAGGGTGGTGCGGGCGACGGTGTAGGCGCCGCCCAAGGTCTGCGACCCAAGCAGCACATGGATGCCGAAAGCCCGCCCTTGCCGCACCAGCCGGTCCAGCAGCAACGACGCCGTCTGCGAAATCCGGTCATCCTCGACGAAGAACTCCTGAAACTCGTCAATGATCAGCAGCGACCGCGGGATCGGCTCGGTCCCGCCCGCCCGTTTGTAGCCCGCGACGTCCTGCACGCCGAGCTGGCGGAACAGGTCGCCGCGGTGCTTGAGTTCATCATCCACCCGCTGCAAGACACTCAGGCCGAATTCCCGGTCGCTCTCGATCGCCACCACCCGCGCATGAGGCAGCCGGTGGACCGCATAGCACTTGAATTCCACGCCCTTCTTGAAATCCACCAGGTAGAACTCCACCTGCTCGGGGCTGCACCACAACGCCAGGTTGGTAATGATGACGTGGAACAAGGTGGACTTCCCCGAACCGGTCTTGCCCGCGATCAGCGCGTGCTGGCAAGTCCCCTTGCCGATGGCCAGGTATTGGAACTTAGTCGCGCCCGTGCGCCCGACCGGGACGCGCAGCTCGCTGGCCGTGTTCTCGGTCCAGACCTCCGCCTCCGGCGGGGCCACCTGCGCAAACGGCACCTCCACCCGGCTGGAATCCCGGCTGCTGAGGCCGACCTTGTTGACGAACTCGATCGCGAACTCCGGCGGCGGCGGAGCGTCGAGGGCGAGCTCCGTCCCCGGGATCGCTTTCCCCGCCAGCAGGAACTGGTCCCCTTTGCCGCTCAGGCAAACGCTGCTGGCCCTCAGCTCCTCGGGGATGAACTCCGGCGGCAGGGGCTGCCGCTGGTCCCAGTGAATGAGCATATACACCCCGCAGCGCGCCCCGCTGGCCGCGATGCTCAACAGCCGCTTGGCCGCCGTCTCCGTGAAGTTCACCGGGAAATCCGCCACGACCAGAAAGTAGTACTTCTCCGCAATCACGCCCGCCTGCTCGTTGTATTCCGCAATCGTCGCATACTCGTTGCGCAGATACATCTGGATGACCTTCTCCATGTGCTCGTTCAGGTGGGCGAGCTTCTGCTCGATCTGGCCCGACTGCGTCCAGATTCGGCTGTTGATGATCTGCTCCTCGTAATCGGCCAGGTGCATGATGCCGGCGAAGTTCTGCCCCAGGCCCACCGGGTCAATGATGGTGAAATTCAGCCGGCCCGGCGGCGCCACAGACAGCAGCCGCAGAATGATGTTGTTGAGCGCGCCGATGGCCTCGTCGTGCCCCGCGTTGGCGCTCTCGAACAGGATCGAGCCTTGCTCCGGGTACGCCAGGCAGAGCGGCACGGAGAATCGCGCTGGCCCAGGCAACGCCAGCCGCCGGTCCTTGATCGTGGTCTCCGCCAGCTTCTCTACATCGACTGCCATCTTTGCGAATTGGGCGGCCGCCGCGAATTGGGCGGGCGCAGTCCAGCTCTCCAGAACTCGCGGCTCCCAGGGCGGGAACAGCCTGCCCGCTGTGGCGTTCGCCGACTCGATAGCCTCGCAGATCGGCTGAATCGTCTTCTTCCAATCCGCCTCCAGTGTCTGCCACTGGGCGTGGTAATCCGTGTTGAGCTTCGCTTCCCTCTTTTCACTGGCCTCCACCTCCGCCTTCCGGCGCGCCTCCGTCGTCAGCTTCCACTGCTCGAGGTCGCCTGCGTGGCGCCGTTCGAGACGGTCCAGCTTCACCCGGCGGAGCCAGTCGTTCTTCTCCAGAGCACGGGACGCCTTCTCGTCGCTCTGCATCCGGCAGGCCACCCGCCACTCCCCGGCCTCCGCCAGCGCCTGCTTCAACTCTTGATCTACTGATCGGGTCGTGCTCTCAAACTCCCCCTTGATGCGCTCCAGTTCCTGTTGGTAGTGGACCTCGGACCTCTCCCAGGCCGTGTCGTACAGCCGCCGCGCCTTCCCGAGCGTGCCGGCAATGGCGGCGGCGAGCGGCCCGGCTTGGCTCCGGGCGAGGGACCGGATAATGAGCACGAGGACCAGGCTCCCGGCCACGCACAGCCCCGCTTTCCAGTAACCGGCGGAGTTAAGACCGGTCTGCTGGAGAACGAGCGGAATCGCGCACAGCACGACCAGCACCCAGACCGGCAGGTACTTGAACACCCGCAGCAACACAAACTTCCGCAAGCGGGCCAGGTCGCCACGGGTCTTGTTGATAAGCTCGCGAAGTTCCGCCAGCAATTGATTTTCTCCCACCGCGGCCCCCGGAGGCGCGGCCTTTTGGTATGCGTCCGACAGGAGGCGGACGAACTTCCGGTAGCCTTTGAATGCCCTGTGCGCAGCCGTTTCCAGCGGCGTCAGCGCGGCCTGCTCCGCCGCCAGACTGGCCTTGAACTCGTCGAGCGTAGTCGCCGCGGCGGCCAGGCCCGCGTCCCGGTCGCGTTCCGCTTGCAGCATCCGCTTCTGGAGTTCGTATTTCCGCGTGCCCGTCTGGTTCTCGACATCCCCCAAGCCCTTCTCTTTGCTCGCCTGGTAAGCTTTGCCGATCCGGGTTTTCCGCGCTTCGTATTTCGTCCCGGCGGCTTCCCGCGCCGCCGCAAAGTTTGCCTCAGTCGCACCGGTCGCCGCAGCCAACTCCTTCGCCTGCTTTTCCGCCGCGGCTTCGCGGAGCCGATGTTCCCGGCCAGTCCGGGCGTGGAATTCCGCATTGAGCTTCTCCGCCCGGGCGGCAAACTCCCTGACCGCGCCCTTCAGGCGTTCCAGCAGTTCCAGCGTCTTCCCGGCTCCCAGGGGGTTACTCACAGTCCTTTTTGATTTTGGTAATGAGCTTGTCCAATTGTTCGATTACTGTAACCGCCCGGTCCACGCTGGCCAAGAGTTCTTCCATGTAACGGCGCTCGAATTCCGCGCTCTTGGCGTCTTTCCAGTAACTCTTCGTTTCCTGCCACTGGGCCCGCAGTTCCTTGGTGATGCCCGCCAGCCGGTTGCCGCTTGCCATCATGGCTTGCTCCTTCGCTCCCGGCCCTGGCCTCCCGGCTGCGGTTGGGCCGCTCCGGGAACCGCCGCGGGTGGAGCCACCGCCGCATACGCGTCTAGCGTCTGGATCGCTTGCGCCAAAAAGGCGACCGCCCGGACCATGTCATGCGCCAGGACCGTATGCAGCTTCTCCATCTGTTTCACCAGCGGGTCCACCCGGTTGTCGAACACCCGGTTCCATTGTTTCAGCACCCGGAGCTTCCCCTCGGCTCCCTCGAGTGCCCGTCTGGTGCGCTGGACGGCCATTTGTTCCGCCGCGGTTGCCTCGCGGAAGCTGGAGAGCTTGGCGCTGAACAGCGCCTGCTGGGCCTCGTGCAAGGCCCGGCTCCGCTGCCGCACCTCATTCTCCCAATGCGTCCGCTGCTCTCCTTCCAGCCACCCCCGCATCCGCTGGACATCCGCGCTGACCTCCTCCAGCGTCGGGCGCGCCTTGCTCAGATAGACGATCAGGTTGGCCCGGAAGGACTCCAGCGCATCAACCGACGTGACATGGGCGCGTTCCGGCATGGCGCTAATGCTGGTTCAGGTATTCCTCGATGCGCTGGGCTTTTCTCAGGAGATACGGCGTGTGCTGGTTGGAAACCTCGACGAACCGCTTCAGCGCCTTCATGGTCTGTTTGAACTCCTCCGCGAATTTGGCGTGCTCCTGGTCCTGCCAGGTGTCTCCCAGCGCCGCAAACCTCGCCTGCAACGACACGACCTTGTCTTTCAGGTCGGTATTGAACCGCTTCAGCTCCTCGGCGAAACGCCGCACCGGTTCGGGGTCCATGATTGCCTGGGCCATAGTGTCTCTTTCTGTTTGTGTCTGTGGCTCGCCAGGACGCCGGGGACTTGGCCCTGGCGCCTCTGACTTGCCCAAACCTGCCCTTTTCCCGCCCGCTCGGCAAATCTTAACCGCTGCCGCGCACGAGGCGGACGTAGTTGTAGATGCGGATGACGTCGCCCTGCGGGCCGCGGCCATGCGGGAACATCGCGGGGTCGCCGGCCTTGGGGTCGCTGCGCTGAGCGCCGGCTCCGTGGACGTCAACGTAGTGGTAGTCGCCGGAATCTCCAGGTCGGGTGCCTTGTTCCTGCCGCCTGGCAGAATCCAGACCTCGTGGACCATCAGGACCGAAATCTGGCGGCCCGTCAGGACCAAAAGGTGGCGGTCCGTCCGGGCCGGGGCCGGGGCCACGTCCAAAACCGTCGCGCCGATCAGGCGGCCCGCCCGCCGGGCCGCGCGGGGACATCCAACCCGCCCCGCGTCCGAAGGCGACATACATCGCCGCGCTGCCGCCCAGGAACCCGGCGTGCGTCGTCGCCGACCAGTAGAACGGATAGTCGGCCTGGTGGGCTTCGTTCGTAATCGTGGTGCAGTGAAAGGCCGGATCAATGGCGGGCGAATGCGTTGTATCGGGCGACCGCGTGTAGTCCACGATGCTTTGCAATTCCTTCACGTTCGGCAGCCGCCAGTCATCGTGGCCGAGAAACTTCTCTGCGTTCTTCCGCTGCACCCACGCCAGCGCGTCCTGCCAGTTCATGCCTTTTCCACTGTCCGCTTTGGACCAGGTGAGGCCCGTGGCGCGGTCGGTGATAGTGCCGTCGCCGTTGTCGTGGAAGTCATTCCTTCCGTAGCTCGGGTTGCCGCGCACGCACAGCACGAAGAACGTTTTCTCCATGCCGCCGCCGGGCATTTGCAGGTCGTAGCCCTTGATGCGGCCATCGGCGAAGTTGACGCCGAAAAGTTTGTCGAATCCGCGCGGGCCTTTGCCGACATACTTGGTGCTCGACGCGAATTGCGAATCAATGACCCGCTCGCCGGCGCGCGTGTCGCCGTAGGCGAACTTGAAGAACTTCGTGTCGAGGTAGGGCGTGAGGCGTGAAGTGTCGAGGTTCATGGGGCCGCTGGGGTCGGTGCCGCGGGCGTCGAAGAGCGAATACAGCTCCTTGATGGACGGCAGGCGCCAGTCGTCGAAGCCGCCAAACTTCGCAGCGTTGAGCTTTGCGGGCAGCGCCTGAGCCTGGGCCAGCGTCAGCTTGTCGCGCCAGGTCAGCGAGCCGTCACCATCGGTGTCGGGGCTGCGCTGCCAAGTCAGGCCGGTGTTGTTGTCGTGGACGGTCAAGCCGTCGGCACTGAGGGTGTAGCTGGCCGGGTGGACTTGGAACTGGGCGTCCTGTCCGTAGAACGGCTGGCCGGGTTTCGGGGGGGCAATTTCGTCGCGGTTGTCATAGCACCGAGTCTGGCCGGTATCGACGACGGTGTAGGGTTGGGCGGCGTGAAGCGCATGGGCTGACAAGCCGAGCGCCAGCGTCAGAATGATTGTTGACTTCTTCATGGCGCCAATTTACACGAGTGAACCTTAAGAGAACATGAAGAAACCCCGAATAGAGGCGGCTTCCAGAAGGACGCAGGCAACTCCGGGGTGGTCACGCCGGAGAGGATTCGCTTGTAATCCGGCAGTCAAGGTATTGCCAATCGGTTCGTGATGCCGACCACAGACGCCGATAGACGAAAGCTTGAGAACCCCGAAACGCTGCCATCCGCGAGAACTATGTTGCCTTGGCGGTTGTGAAGCTCAGAAGTCCAACCCACTGGTCTGTTGGGCATCAGGACTAGTATGCCCTGCAGGAGGGGCAACCCATTTGTGAGGTTGCGGTCACCGTATAAGAATAGGTCGGGGTAGCGCTCATCAACATCCAGGTTCACGAAGTAGCTGAGGTTCGTGTTCGAGAACCTAGGGCCGAAATCCTTCGCTGGCACACGGACATCGGCCGGGCAAACCAGGAGCTTCGGAGCGCCCAACTCATTGGACATGACTTGGAAGTATCGGAAGGCCTCCCCACTTGTGACGCGCCGAAGTGCTGCTTCCCGGTTCGTTGATGCCTGCGGAAATGATTCATCGCCACCGTTGATCGCGCGGGTTCTGGAAGCCAGGCCAAGTTGCTTCAGGTTGTCCACGCATTGCAGCCTCTTCGCCCTTACCCTCGCCTGCTGTATCGCTGGCAAGAACAGCGCGGCCATAATGGCGATAACCGCAAGTACCAAGAGCAACTCAACGCGTGTGAATGCCTCTAGCGCCATGTAGTGAGACAGTTTCATCATTAAATGCCCCAAGCAGCAATTATCACCGCTGCCGCCAGCATTCAAGTGCCGAATTGGCAAGAGTAATCCAGCTTCGGGACCAGTTGCATAGCCCTCGGGCTTCGGATTTCACTCATCTACTCCGCGCGCAGGGTGACGATGCCCCAGCCGGGCACTTCGACAGAAGGGCTGGCCTTTTCTCGCGGCTGCTCGCTCGTGTCACTCAGCCACACCTGCTGCGGCGCGGGGCTGGCCCAGGCGAGTTTCACCGTCTCGGTTCTCCCGGAAGCCCCGAATAGCCGCACGATCCACGCTTTGCCGTCGTCGCTGGGCTTGAAGGCCGTGACCACCACCTTATCCGATGACAACTCGAAGCGCGGTTTCAAGGGCGCCGGACCCGACGCCGGGGCCACGATCAGCGGCTGCGAGCAGGCGACGCCGAACTTCGCCGCGTCTGCGGGCGCGAAGCCTTTGTGCGGGCGGATGGCAAAGCGGAACACGGTCGGGCCTTCCTGCTCAGCCCGGTAATTGGTGTGCCAGTGGTTGTTCATCACCCACGAGTAAATGGTCTGCGACGGTTGCAGGTGCTGAATCCACACCTCGGGGATGGTCTGCGAACCGATGAGATTGGCCGTGATGCCGCCGACCTCCACCAGTGGCGCATCCACCGGCGACCAGGTCACGCCGAACCGCTCGTTGGAGATGTCCACCCACCGCTGGACGCTGAACCAGTTTTTGCACGCGGCGGGTATCTGGTCCAGCTCGGGCCGCACCGCCGCCCAGCCCGCATCCAGGCGCACCGTGCCGTCCGGGACGTTGAAGCCGAAGCCGAAATGAACGCCCTCCTTCGCGCGCACCGGCAGCTTGTCAACCGTGTTGATGATCTCCACCGAGTCCAGGCCATCCACCACCCGCACTTCGCGCAGCAGCCGTTTGCAGCCCGGCGCGTCGGATTCGATCAGCAGCGACGCCACCAACGGACCTTTCTCCTTCACGCTGATGCGGGGCGGACCGTTGCGCTGCAACCCCGTGAGGTCTGAGCCGGGAAGGTAGAAGTAATCGTTCAGGGCGGTGGCGGCTTTGGCATCCACTAGCTCGCGGTTCAGCGTGCGGCTGAAGAGGCTGACGATGCCGCCCGTGCGTTCGTCAATCTTCACCGTGAACTGCGGGTGCGACAGTGTGGCGCCCTCGGCCTTCACCGCGCCCGTTGCTGGCGCCGTCCCGGACTCTGGGCCATAACGCCTCCCCGAACATGGTGGCACCTTGCAAGCCAGAAAGACCAGTTCACCGCTGGAGAGGCGCTGCGAAGGGACGAGGTCGCCTTTATCGTCATGGACACGGTCGCAGGCAGCCGATTGCTCGCGGGGGAGCGTTACCAGCCCGGTACGCTGCCACGAGCAGGGGTTGAAGACATCCACGCTGCGACAGCCTGGGACGGATGGAGGCGGGGCAGGTTGGGGGACTGGCGGGGGGTGGGTGTTATCTTCCAGCGCCCGGGCGAGCAGGTCTCGCGATTGCTTATCGGCGTCGAGCGCGAAGGCCTGCTTCACCTTCCACTGGTCGCGCACGAACGCCAGGTCCGGCTGGGTGATGCTGTTGTGCGCGCCCCAAGTGTGTTCGCTGTACATTAGCACGTTGCGCCAGGCCCCCTGGAACGCGGTTGCCGGGAACGGCCCCGGGTTCCGCATGGCCCACAGCGTCTCGGCTTGCACCAGGCGCTCGGCGGAGGCGCGGTTCAGCGCCGTCTCCAGCGCCGACGAGGCCGCGCCGTCTTCCCAGTAGGGCGAGTAGTCGCCGCTGAACACCGGCAGCTTGTCGCCGCAGCGCCGCTCGAACTCGCGGAACGCCGCGGCGGTCGTGCTGATGATCAGCCGCGGCGAAACGTAGCGGGCGTTCCAGTCGCGCACCACGTCGGCGAGCTTCTCGTCGGGCGAGCCGTTGTCGCCATGCACGTTCCAGCGCAGGTAGGTAATGTCGTAGGGATAGCCATTGGTCTCCAGCTCGACCAGGTAATCCGGGAGGTAGCGCGCCAGCGCCTCGCCGTCGCCAATGATATGGCCCAGGGCGTAGCCGCGCGACGGGCACCAGCACAGCACGCGTTGCCGGCCATCGGGGCCTTTCCACCAGAAGGGCTTGTTCTGCCATTCTTTCATCGTGCCGCCCATGCGGTCGAAGTAGTTCGGCGCAAAGGACAAATACTTCACGCCCGCCTGCGCCATAGCCGACACCAGGCCCCACGTGTAGCCGGGCACGTCGCTAATCATCGCCGATTCGATGGGCACGCCGCACTCCGCGGAAAGGCGCGTCGCGTAGCCCATGAAGTTCAGCAACTCCTCTGGCCGGCACAGGCCCGTGAGGATGTTGCAGTAGAACGCGTCCAGGCCGATCTGGCCGGACCTGACCGCCGCCATGAAGGCCGCGCGCTGCTCCGGCGTGGCGGCGCGCAGATAATTATCAACGCACCAGAGCACTTCGACATTCCATTTGAAGCGCGCGCCTTCCGGGTAGTCGGCGGTGGCTTTGGCCAGCCGCAGCCCAGCCTCGATGTTGCTGTTCTGCTTCTTCTCCACGTCGGCCTGCAAGGCCGTGTAGCCAATGTCGTTGTGCGAGTGCGGCAGGAGGTAAATCTCCATTCGCCGGACCGGCTTGAGCGTCACCTCGCGGCTGGCCACCAGCAACCCGCCGGCCTCCACTTCGACCTTCACCGTCTTGTCGGTTTCCACCGCGGGGACCGACAGAGCGACGCTCTGGCTGCCGAATCTCAAAGCGACCGCCTTGCCCTGCGCCCCCGCCAGCCGCACCACCCCGGGCGCCGGTTCGGCATACGGATAATTGACCGTGACCTCCAGCGGCCTGACCAGCGCCGCGCCCTCCCGCTCCAGCAACTGCGGCGCCCGGCTTTCGACCGTGATGCCGCGGGGGAACGATTCCGTCTGCCCAGCGGTATAGAAAGCGATCTCCGCCCCGCCAACCGTGCCAAGGCCCGCGCCCAACCCGGTGACCTGCCAGCGCACACGCCGGACGGTCACCGGCGCGGGCAGCGTCAGGAACGTCACCCCGCCCCGCCGGTTCACATGCTTGACCGGCACCCGGCTGGCGACCGCGCCGGAGTCATCCAGGAAGGTCAGTTCGGAGGAGGCGATCGTCGCCGGATCATTGCGGTCAACGTGGCGGAAAGCCGCCACGCGGGTCGCCGCGCCGAAGTCGAATTCGATGAAGGTGTTGGTGCCTTTGGCGTTCGAGGAATACTCGGTCTTGACTTTGCCGTCAATGATGTTGTCAACTTCATAGCGCCCGCCGGGGTAGGCCTCGGCGCTGGCGATAATCTTCGGCGCCGGCGCCTGCTCCAACCGGGTGAAACCGTTGGGCAGACCCGGCTCTCCCGCGCAAGCAAAACCGCGCAGCGCGACGAGACCGGTGACGATCAGTATCGGGAGACTCAGCAATGGCTTTTGCATGGGTTGTTCTTTACCGGCTGGCCCGGGGGCTGCGCGAGTCAATTCTGGCAATTCCGGCAAGGTGAGTCGCCCGCCAACGGCGGGGGCCGGGGCGCCGGTCTCCGATCCGCCGTGGCGCACAACTCAGGGCGGATTCAAGAATCCACAAGATTGTAGCCGCCGACGGCAGTCGGCGCACTTTTCCTCAGTCACGGAAATCAGCGCCGACTGCCGTCGGCGGCTACGGTTTCTTGAATCCACCCTGCGCACAACTGACGGACGGCCTTTTGAGGTTGCGTTTGGCCTGCCAATAGCGCACATTGGCCTGACATTTATGTGACTTCCGCCCTTCCGGTTGTCGGGTAGTATATCGTTGCGGTAAGGGTTTGCCTGTTTTGCTTGAGAATGAGTGGTGAGAACATGAGGAATTCGACGAAACGCAGTTCAGCGTTCACGTTGATTGAACTGCTCGTCGTCGTTGCCATCATCGCGATCCTGGCGGCGCTGTTGTTGCCGGCTTTGGTGCGCGGCAAACTCAAGGCGCAGGGAATCCAGTGCATGAACAACCACCGCCAGCTCGGCATAGCCTGGCGCATGTACACCGAAGACAATGCAGACGTGTTGCTCTTCTCCAGCGGCACCAGCACGAACTACGATCCCAACACCGCCGCCTGGTGCTCGGGCACCATGGATTTCAGTTCCAGCAACCCTTCCAATTGGGATCCGACCGTGGACATCATGAAGAGTCCGTTGTGGCCTTATTGCGGCAACAACCTGGCCATCTGGCGATGCCCGGCCGACAAGTCGTATGTGGTGGTCGGGGGCGGGCAGAAGCTTCGGGTGCGCAGCATTTGCATGAACGTGTATCTGGGCGGTTTCAAAGGCGCTCCTTCCAACCTCCTGCCGATGGCCGGCGAAATCATCTATTTGAAGTATTCCCAACTCAGCCGACCCGGCGCCGACAGGATTTTCGTGTTCATCGACGAGCGCGAAGACGCCACCAGTTGGGCCAACTTCTACGTGGACATGGCCGGTTACTCGCCTTACAACCCGAACGCCTACATGTTGTACGACCTGCCGGCTTCCTATCACGGCAACGCCGGCGGGCTTTCCTTTGCGGATGGCCATGCCGAAATCCACCGCTGGCGGGATGGCCGCACCATGCCGCCGCTGGTCTCGCAGGGAGAAGTCTTTAACGGCGTCGCCGGGATTGCCAGTCCCGGCAACGTGGACGTCGGGTGGCTGCAGGATCACTCGACGCGCCCGACCCAATAGGCAAAGCAATTGACGGTTATGAACATAGCGCAGATTTCAAAACGCATCTTTTTGCTGGTATTGGTCAACATCCTGGTGATGACCACCATCACCCTGGTGCTGGGCCTGCTTCGTGTGGGGCATTACTTCCCCCAAGGCGGCCTGGCGGGGCTGGCCGTCTTCTGCCTCGTTTGGGGTTTTGGCGGCGCCTTCATCTCCCTGGGGCTTTCACGCGTCATGGCCAAGTGGATGATGGGCGTCCGGGTGATCCCGCCGAATACCACCGACCCCGCCTTGCAAGAGTTGGTGGAGACCGTCCACACGCTCGCCCGCAACGCCGGCCTCCCCAAACTGCCCCAAGTCGGCCTCTACGAATCCGATGAAGTCAACGCCTTTGCGACCGGCCCCACCAGGTCCCGTGCCCTGGTGGCCGTCTCGACCGGCCTGCTCCAACGCATGGGCAGCCGCGAAATCAGCGGCGTCCTCGGCCACGAAGTCACCCACATTGCCAATGGCGACATGGTCACCATGACCCTCCTCCAGGGCGTCATCAACGCCTTTGTCATGTTCCTGTCGCGCGTGCTGGCGTTCGTCGTCAGCCAGGCCCTGCGCTCCCGGAACGACCGCGACAGCGGCGGCTGGCTCCAATTCCTCTTCGTCATTCTGTTTCAAATCGTCTTCTCGATTCTCGGGTCGCTGGTGGTGTGCTGGTTCTCCCGCTGGCGCGAGTTCCGCGCCGATGCCGGCGGCGCCCGCCTCGCCGGACGCGAGAACATGATTAACGCCCTGCGCGCTTTGCGCCGGCTCCACGACCCCGAAGTCGCCGCCGCCGAGGCCCAACGCGCCCAGGCCTTCCAGTCCCTGAAAATCTCCGGCCAGCCCAGCGGCTGGCTGGCGCTGCTCGCCACCCATCCGCCCCTCGAGCAACGCATCGCCCGCCTCGAACAAGGCGCCTTTTAACCACAACTGACAAAAAGCTTATGAGAACGACAAATTGGATGATGATGTTCCTGCTGGGCGGCGCGCTCGCCCTGACGGGGTGCGGCAAGCCAAAACCCCCGGCGCCCCCGGTCCAGCAGGGAGTAACCATTGATGTGC
The DNA here is from genome assembly GCA_050011195.1 of Verrucomicrobiota bacterium. Classification (GTDB taxonomy): domain Bacteria; phylum Verrucomicrobiota; class Verrucomicrobiia; order Limisphaerales; family UBA8199; genus PALSA-1440. The sequence continues at coordinate 91,845 of JBEKJO010000003.1, forward strand.
CGAAGCTCAGGGCGGCGTTCTCCACCGCCAGCCCTGAAGTCCAGGCCAGCGTGGTCGAGGCGAGCAGTCTTATCCGTTACGGGGACTATTCGGCCGCCCTGACGGCGCTGGCTAAGGTCACCAACAACCCCAGCCTCACCGAGCCCCAGAAAGCCATCGTTGCCCAGGTGACCGACCAGATCAACCAGGCGGCCAGCAAGGCCCCCGCCCCGCCCGCTCAGTAGTGGCGGAGCTTAGCCGGGAGATTTTATAGTGTGTAGCCGCCGACGGCAGTCGGCGCTGATATGCCTCAAATGCAGCGCCAACTGCTGCTGCGATGCCGGCTTGCTCCGCCGGTTCCTGTTTCCGGCGTGAACTTCAGCCGGGGCGGGCGCCGTCCCCGATTCCAACGGCGCCGCCCGTCAATCACCGGCCCGCCGGAGCGCTCTTCATTTCCAGTGCGCCAACGAGGTTATCGTGGGCTTGGGTGTAATCCGGTTTCAAGCGGAGGGCTTCCCGGAATTGGCGAATGGCCTCGTCAACTTGGCCTTTCCTGACGAGCGCGATGCCCAGGTTGTTGTGGGCGTCGGGGTAATCCGCTTTCCGGCGGAGGGCTTCCTGGTATTGGCTGATCGCCTCGTCAGTTTGCCCTTTCCGGGCCAGCGCGTTCCCGAGGTTGAAGTAGGTTCCTGCGTCATCCGGTTTCAGGCGGATCGCCTCCTGGTATTGGCTGATCCCCTCGTCAATTTGCCCTTTCCTGACGAGGGCGACGCCGAGGTTGCAATGGGCGTCGGCGTAATCCGGCTGCCGGCGCAGGGCTTCCTGGTAATGGCTGATCGCCTCGTCAATCCGCCCTTTCCTGACCAGCGCGTGGCCGAGGTTGTCGTGGGCGGCGGCGTAATCGGGTTTCAGGCGGAGGGCTTCCTGGAGTTCGCTGATCGCCTCGTCAATTTGGCCCTTCTTGTCGAGGGCAGAGCCCAGCTCGTTATGGGCGGCGGCGTAGCCGGGATTCAGGCGGACGGCTTCCTGGAACTGGCCGATCGCCTCGTCAATTCGCCCTTTCCCGATGATCGCGCAGCCGAGGTTGTTGTGCGCGAGGCTATTGTTCCTCGTGACCTCAACCGCATGACGGAATAGAGTTTCACCATTTTTCCAATACCCAAGCTGTTGCCGCGTCAACACTAGGCAGACTACGATCGCCCCACAACCTGCCACCGACAACGCCATCACCGCGTACCGCCAGCGTTGAGTCAATTCGTATGCGCCCCAGACCGCCAGAATCAGCACTCCCAGCGATGGAACGTAACTATACCGATCTGCCATCGCCTGGTCGCCTACTTGCACCAACCCGATCACCGGCACCAGCGTCCCGCAATACCACAGCCAACCCATCAGCAAGAATGGGTAGCGCCGCCGCTTAACCATAAGCAGTGCCGAAATGCCCAGCATCACCCCCCCCGCCAGCAGCACCTCCTCCAGCGGCCATTGCCTGGGGCGCGGATAAAAAACAGCCAAATCCGTCGGCCACCACATCTTCCCCAGATAGCGGCAGTACGAAATCAGCGCGTTCCCGCCGCGCGCGCCCAAGGGCAGGATTGCCGCCGGGACCATAGAGCCTCCTCGCTTCTGCGCCACGAAGGTCACCACGCTCGCCGCCGCCGCCAGCGCAAAGAACGGCGCCTTCTCCCAAACCAGCTTCTTCCAAGGCCAGGCCCCGCCTTCGGCCGTGTCCCACGCCCCAAGCTCCCCATCCCGCATTCTGCCTTCTGCCTTTCTTGCCAGCGGCCAGTAATCCAGCAGCAACATCACGAACGGCCACGTCACCAGCATCGGCTTGCTCATCAGCCCCAGCGCCAAGAAGAACAGCGAAAGAAGATAAAAGAGTGTTGCGTGTCGCGTCTTGCCGGATTCTGGCTCCTGACTTTGGACTTTGGACTTTAGACTTTGTGTTTCCGCATACCGCACATAAGCCCAGAGGCAGAGCAGCCCGAAGCAGCCGCTGAGCACGTCCTTCCGTTCAGCCACCCAGGCGACCGACTCGACCCGCAGCGGGTGAACGGCGAACAACGCCGCCACCAACAGACTCCGCCACGTCGCGCCGGTCATCTGTTGCAGCAACACGAAGACCAGCATCGCGTTGACGGCGTGCAGCAGCACGTTGGTCAAGTGGTGTCCCCAGGGCTTCAAACCGAACAGTTGACAGTCCAATATATGGGACAGCCACGTCACGGGATGCCAGTTCGAAGCGTAGCCGCTCCGGAATGCCCACCGGGCGTTTTCCCAGCTCAATCCGCTGCTCACATGAGTGTTATCCACCACGTACTGATTGTCATCGTAGCTGAAGTCGTTGCCCGTCGCCGGCCAGTACAGCGCCATCGTCACCACCGCCAGCAACACCGCCACCAGCCACACCGGAAAACGCGGCCCAGCCCTCACCGCGGCAACTGCCCTCCTCGGCGCGGGTTTGGATTGAGTCACTCGTCTGCGCATACCTCTCCCCAATTCCTGCCGCAGAGCCGCTGCCCGGCAGGGTCGGCGGCGGCGGACTTCGCCCGCCCCGTCACTTCGCCCAGGGCATCCTCGCGCCCCTCACCCTTGCCGGTGATTCTGCTTTCCATGCTCAATCTGTAACGCAATCGGTCCGCCACCCGCGAGGAAATTCTCCCGCGCCGCTCCCTCATCCAGGGCGCATGCAAGAAACCGTAGCCGCCGACGGCAGTCGGCGCACTTTTCCTGAGTCCCAGAAATCAGCGCCGACTGCCGTCGGCGGCTACGATTC